>RFGR01000162.1 GCA_003696625.1 Planctomycetota bacterium | reverse complement strand
GGTCCTGGAGTTCGCCGGGATCCTCGGCCAGGTCGAACAGCCACCTCCTTCCGCCCGGCTCGACGATCAGCTTGTGGCCGCCCCGGATCAGGGCCCGCAGCCGGACCCGCTTGTCCTCGTTCTCCGCCAGCGCCGGAACGAAGTCCACTTCGGCCGCCACCGCCGCGGCCGGCGCCGGGCCGCCGCGCAGGAAGCCGGCGAAGGAGTCTCCGGCCAACCGGTCGGGGGGCACCCCGAGCAGGTCGAGAAGGGTGGCGGCCAGGCCGGAGAGGGGCAGGCGGCCGCGGAGGCGCCGACCGGCCCCCTCGCCGCCCGGCAGGCGGACGATCAGCGGCAGGTCGATCAGCTCGCCGTGGAGAGTCCGGGTGTGGCCGACCCAGCCCCGCTCGCCGAGTTCCTCGCCGTGGTCGGCGGTGACCACGACCAGGGTGTCGTCCCAGTCCGGGCGACGCCGAAGCTCGGCCAGCAGGCGGCCGAGGGCGTCGTCTACCGCCCGCACCTCCTCGTCATAGAAGGCGCCGAGCTGCTCACGATCGGCCGGACTGAGCCGATCGAGCCGATCGCGGAGCTCGCGGCCGCCGAGGCCGCCGCGGACCCATCCGTCGTAGGCGGGATCCTCGAACCCGTATTCCGGATGATCCTCGTAAGCGATGTGGGGATCGAAGAACTGGACGGCCAGGAACCAGGGCCGGTCCCGATCCTGGCGGCCGAGCCACTGCAGCGCCCGGTCGGCGGCGGCGGCGGCGGTCGAGCCGCGGTGGGCCTCGGGACCGATCAGGCTGTCGTCATACCAGGCGAAACCGCGGTCCAGGCCGGTGCCCCAGCTCCGCTGGAGAAGGAAGTTGGTCTGGACGCAGCCGGTGGTCCAGCCGGCCGCGGCCAGGACCCGGGCCAGGGTCGGCGTCGCCTCGGCCAGCCGGGCCGCCTCGCCAGCCATCCGCATCACCCCGTGCGCGGCCGGCTCCCGACCCGTGAACAGGGTGGCCATGCTGGGCAGGGTCCAGGAACTGCTGGCGGTCAGCCCCTCGACCACCAGCGCCTCGGCGGCGAAGGCGTCGAGGGTCGGCGAGGTCGGCCGGCGGTCGTAGCCGTAGATCCCGAGCCGATCGGCGCGCAAGGTGTCGACCACCACGAGCAGCAGGTTCGGCGGCCGCTGATCGCGGCCGCAGCCGCCGACGGCCGCGGCCAGCGCCAGGACCGGCAGCAGGCGGAAGGCGGCGCGGCTGCTCATTCGGCCAGGGGGTCCCAGCCGAGCGGCGCGAAGGTGCAGGTGAAGTGGCGCAGCTCGGGCGGCTCGAAGTCGATTCGGAAGCCGCGGTAGCGGTCGCGGCGCTCGAAGACGTAGCGCACCGCCTCGATCACGTAGTCCATGTGGGACTGGGTGTAGACCCGTCGCGGGATGGCCAGCCGGACCAGGTCCATCATGCCGGGCTGTTGGCGGCCGTCCGGCCGGGTCCGCCCGAACATCACGGTGCCGATCTCGACCGAACGGATCCCGCCCTCGAGGTAGAGGGCGACCGAGACGGTCTGGCCGGGCAGTTCCTCGGGCGGCACCTGGGGCAGGAAGGCGCGGGCGTCGAGGTAGACCGCGTGGCCGCCGGCTGGACGGAGCAGCGGCACCCCGGCCCGATCGAGGTGTTCCCAAACGTAGGCGGTCGACCGGATCCGGTACTCGAGGTAGTGCTCGTCGAGGACCTCGCGCAAGCCGACGGCGAGCGCCTCGAGATCGCGACCGGCGAGGCCGCCGTAGGTCGGGAAACCCTCGGTGAGGATCAGCAGGTTGCGGCACTCGGCGGCCAGGCCGTCGTCGTTCATGGCCAAGAAGCCGCCGATGTTGCCGAAGGCGTCCTTCTTCGACGACATCCAGCAACCGTCGGCGAGACGGAACATCTCGCGGGCGATCTCGGCCGGGCTGCGGCCGGCCTGGCCCTCCTCGCGGGCGCGGATGAACCAGGCGTTCTCGGCGAAGCGGGCGCAGTCGAGGAACAAGGGCACGCCGTGGCGATGGCAGATCTCCCGGGCGGCGCGGATGTTGGCCAGGGAGACCGGCTGGCCGCCGCCGCTGTTGTTGGTCACGGTCAGGACGACCAGCGGCACCCGGCCGGGATGGGCGGCCAGGAACTCGTCCAGCCGCTCGGTGTCGATGTTGCCCTTGAACGGGTGCTCGGTCTCGGGCCGCCGACCCTCCTCGATCACCAGGTCGACCGCCTCGGCGCCGGTGTGCTCGACGTTGGCCCGGGTGGTGTCGAAGTGGGTGTTGGCCGGCACCTTACGGTCGGGCCCGCCGGTAACCGTGAACAAGATCTTCTCGGCCGCCCGGCCCTGGTGGACCGGAATGATGTGCCGCATTCCGGTCAGGTCCTCGACGGCCTCCCGGAAACGGTAGAAACTGCGGGCGCCGGCGTAAGACTCGTCGCCGCGCATCATCGCCGCCCACTGCTCCTGGCTCATGGCCGAGGTGCCGGAGTCGGTCATCAGGTCGATCGTGACCTTGTCGGCCGGAACCGAGAACAGGTTGAAGGAGGCGGCCGCCAGCGCCGCTCGCCGCTCCTCGCGGGTCGGCAACGGCAGCGGCTCGACGACCTTGACCCGGAAGGGCTCGATGATGGTCTGGGCTTGGAACAAGGCGGTCCTCCGACGCGCGGGTGCCGTTCGGGATCGGCGGGGCAATATGCTAGCCTGCCGCCATGGCAGGGTCTCGGAGGGCGGCCGCGGACAGTCTGGAATCGGCCCTCCTTTTTCTCGGGAGGAACCGTCCGGAGCTGGCCCGCGCGCTCGGGCTGCTGTTGCCGACCGCGCTGCTCGAGGAGCTGGCGCGGTCCGCCGGGCGGCAGCGCAGCGGTCTGACCACTGCCGCCGACCGGGTGGCCGACGCCGCCATCCGCCTGCCGCGGTTCCGTTCCGAGGTCGTCGCCGCCCTGCTCTCCGTCCTGCCGGACGAGCCCTGCCCGCCGACGGCGATGCTGGCCGACGACCACCTGGGCCAGCTCCGTCCGAGCGCGCTCCTCGCCGCGCTCCGCGACGATCTGCTCAGCGGCGAGGAGGCCGGTTGGCGGCGGGCCGGCGAGCGGCTGCAGGACTGGGCCGAACATCTCGCCCCGCCGCCCGCCGAGCCGCCGGCGACGCGGCCGCGGCCGACGGCCCCGGCCCGGAAGAAGGACGCGGCCGCCCGGGCCCGGAAGCTGGCCGAGGAGAAGAAAGGGCTCCAGGCGCGGCTCGAAGAGGCCCGACGCGAGATCTCCCGGCTCCAGGAGGAACTCGGGCGCGAACACCGGCGGCGCGAGGCCCTGCGCGAGGAGCTCGACGAGGCCCGCAACCGGGCCCTGGAGGCCGAGGCCCGGGCGGCCAAGGCCAAGAGGCTGCTGAAGAGTTCCACCTCCCCCTCCGAGCGGGAGGCCGAACTGGCCCGGGCGGTGGAAGAGGCCCAAGCGGACCTCCGCGTGGCCGAGCAGAAGCTGGCCATCGTCCTCGAGGAGCGGGACGACCTCCGGGCCTGCCTCGAGGACCACGACCGCTTCGCCCAGATCGTGGATGAGGAAGTGCCCTCCTTCCGCGATCGACCGCTGCCCCAGGCCGAGGTCGAACTGGCTGAACGCTTGGCGGAGCGGCGGCGCCGAGGTCGGCCGGACTTCCGCGTCCTGGTGGTCGGCGGCGGCGAACCGCAGCTCCGGCACAAGGACAAATTCGAGGAATACATCGAGATCCTCGGCATCCAGGGCCAGTGGCGGATGGCCGAGTACACCTCTTGGCACAAGGCGATCGACACTCTGTCCCGGGAGATGGCGCGATCCTTCGACGCCCTGATCGTCCTGCACTGGAACCGCACCACCTTCACCCGCCGGGCGCGCGAGATCTGCAATCGGCACGGTCAGAAGCCGTGCCTCACCTGCCACTACGAGGGCTTCGTCTCCCTCCGGCAGACCCTGCAGGAGTGCCTGCGCCAGCTCCTGGCCCGCGAGGAGCAGGACTGAGGACGGCGATCAGCCGAGGGTCGGCCGTTCTTCTTCGTCCTCGTCCGGAACCAGCTCGATCAGGCCGCGCTCCATCTCGATCAGCGCGATCTCGATCGGGTTGTCGACCTTCTCCAGCTCGGCGTCGAACAGCGGCGCGTCGCCGCGGACGAGCTGACGCACCCGCTTCTGGAGGAGCACGGTGCGCTCGAAGGAACCTTCGATGGCGCGCTGCAGTCGCTGGGGCAGGGTCAGGCTCATGGGGTCGGTTCCGGCCGGTGCGGCCCCGCATTCTAGACCGGGCGACCGGACAGTCAAGACGGAAGGAGGGCGGCCTCGGCCTCCCATCCGGCCGTTTCTGTCCTAGAGTCCAGAACCATGGCCGTCCGCCCCCCCTTCCCGGAGTCGGAGTTCGAGGCCCTCCTGCCCCGGGTCAGGATGCCGGGCCGCTACCTCGGCGGCGAGGTCAACCAGGTCGTCAAGGACCCCGAGCGGGTCCGCCTGCGCTGGGCCCTGATCTACCCGGACGCCTACGAGGTCGGGATGGCCCACCTCGGTCTGCGGATCCTCTACCACTGTCTGAACCGGCAGCCGGACCTGTGGGCCGAGCGCTGCTTCGCGCCCTGGACCGACATGGAGGCGGAGCTGCGCCGCCGCGGCTGGCCCCTGACCACCCTCGAGTCGCGCACGCCGCTGGCCGGCCTCGACGTCCTCGGCTTCACGCTGCAGAGCGAACTCACCTACAGCAACCTGTTGACCTGCCTCGACCTCGGCGGCCTGCCGCTGCGGTCGGCCGACCGCGGCTGCGACCAGCCGCTGGTGGTGGCCGGCGGCGCCGGCACTCTGAACCCCGAACCGCTGGCCGATTTCGTCGATCTCTTCCTGCTCGGCGACGGCGAGGAGGCGGTGGTCGACTTCAGCCGCGCCGTCCTCGAGGAGCGGCCGCGCCACCGCACCCGGCGCGACCTCCTCGCCGCCCTCGCCGCCCGCTGTCCCTACCTGTACTGGCCGGGCCAGTGGCGGCCGCGCTACGAAGGCCCGGCGCTGGCGGCGATGGAGGCCGAGGCCGGCGCCGTCCGGCCGCGCCGGGCGGTGGTCTACGACCTCGAGAACGCCCCCTACCCGACCGCGCCGGTGGTGCCGTTCCTGCGCACGATCCACGACCGGATCACGATCGAGATCATGCGTGGCTGCGTCCAGGGCTGCCGCTTCTGCCAGGCCGGCATGGAGAAGAGACCGCAACGCTTCCGCAGCCCTGAGAAGATCCTCCAGATCGCCCGGGCCTCCTACCGGAACACCGGCCTGAACGAGATCGGCCTGACCTCCCTCTCCTCCAGCGACCACCCCGCCCTGGGCGAGATCCTGGACAAGCTGGTGCCGGAGTTCCGGCCGGAGAGGGTGAAGATCTCGCTGCCGTCGCTGCGGGTGGACGAGCAGGTGCGGGAACTGCCCCGGCGGATGGCCGGCGCCCGCCGCCAGGGTCTGACCCTGGCGCCGGAGGTCGCCACCGACCGCCTGCGGCGGATCGTCAACAAGGGCATCCGCGACCAGGACCTCTTCGCCGGCGCCGCCGAGGCCTGGCGGAGCGGCTTCAGCGGCATCAAGCTCTATTTCATGATCGGCATCCCCGGCGAGGAGGACAGCGACGTGGACGGGATCGTCGCCATGGCCGAGCGCTGCTCCGAGCTGCGGCGCGAAGTCGGCGCCGGCGGCCCCGGCCGGGTCACGGCTTCGGTCGCCACCTTCGTGCCGAAGCCGCTGACCCCGTTCCAGTGGGCGCCCCAGCTCCGGCCGGCGGAGGTGGCCGCCAAGCAGGAGCGGCTGCGCCGGCTAGTCCGGCGCCGGCAAGTCGGGATCAAGTGCCACGACTCCGACAACAGCCTGATCGAAGGCTTCCTCAGTCGGGCCGACCGGCGCGCCGGCGCGGTCTTGCTGGCGGCCTGGCGCCACGGCGCCCGCTTCGACGCCTGGAGCGAGGAACGGACGCTGCCGGCCTGGCGGCGGGCCTGGGAGGAGCACGGCTACGGCCCCGAGGAGACCGCCTTCCGGCCCCGGGACCGGGACGAGATCCTGCCCTGGGACCACCTCGACCTCGGGGTCAGCCGCGCCTTCCTGGCCGCGGAGCGGGACCGCGCCGCCGCCGGCGGCTTCACCGACCACTGTCAGACCGGCCCCTGCGGCGACTGCGGGGTCGGCGCGGCCACCTGCGTCGACATCAAGGCGCTGAGCGGGTTGTTCGAGCGGTTCGCCCGGCCGGCGCTGCAGGCACGGGCCCGGGCCAATCCCCTGCTCCGGCCCGGCGCGCCGGTCACGATGGAGCCTCCGGCGGCCGAGCGCTCTCGGCGCAGATTCCGCGCAGCAGCAGCTCCGCCTCCCGCCAGTCGGTGAAGCCGCCGGCGCTGCCGGGGAAGGCGGGCTGACCGGCGAGTCGGGCCTGGAGGAAGGGCAGCTCGGCGGCGGCGGCGGCCCGGAGGTCGGCCGGATGATCGCCGAGCACGACGCCACGACCGTGGCGCAGGCGGAGTTCGAGGAAGGCCGGGCCCTTGTCCCGAACCCCGAGAACCTCGTCCGCCTCCAGGCCCACCCGGCGGACGTCGGCCTCGATCGCCGCAGGACCGGCGTGGCTGACCACCGCCACCCAGAGGCCGGCCCGCCGCCAGCCTCGGATCACCTCGAGGGCGCCGGGATAGGGCGCCTCGTGGAAGAAGGGCACGACGGTGCCGTTCCAGTCCAAGGCGACGAAGTCGGGCAGGCCATCCATTCCGCTCCCAGCCTAACGCCGGCGGCGGCTAGGCTCGCAGGATGGCCATCCTCGCCGCCGCCCTGCTGCTGACCGTCCAGGCTCCGGACCCGAGCGCCGTCGATCCGGCCCGACTGCGCGCCGACCTGCGCCGCCTCTGCGCCGGCGAGCGGCTGGCCGGCGGTCCCGGCGGCGGCGCCGCCGCCGACCTCGCCGCCGAGGTCTTCGCCGCCGCCGGCCTGCGGGTGGAACGGACCGCCTTCCAGGTCCATGCGCCGCGCCAGACCGGGCAGGAACTCCTGATCCTGCCGGAGGAGGGGCCGCCGGTGGCCCTCGACCTGCACGAGCGCGGCTTCGCCGAGGATCCCGGATCGAGCGAGAAGGTGCCGCCGATGCACGGCCTGACCGCGGCCGGGGTGGCCGAGGGACCGGTGATCCACGCCGGCTTCGGCCGCGCGGAGGACTTCGCCGCCCTCCGCGAGGCGGGAGTCGAGCTGACCGGCGCGATCGCACTGATCCGCTACGGCCGGATCTACCGCGGCCTCAAGGTGGCCAACGCCGAGGCTGCCGGCTGCGCCGGAGCCCTGCTCTACACCGACGACCGGGACGACGGCTCCGCCCGCGGCCCGGTCCTGCCCGAAGGCCCCTGGCGGCCCCCGGACGGCATCCAGCGCGGCAGCGTCTTCAACGGCGACGGCGATCCGGCCACGCCGGGTTGGGCTTCCCTTCCCGGCGCCGACCGCCGGCCGCCGGCGGCGCATCCCGGCATGGTCGGGATCCCCAGTCTGCCGATCGGCAGCGCCAACGCCCGGGCCGTCCTGGGCGGGGCGCCGCCGGAACGCGGTGCCCGCGGTCGGCGCGTGCGGCTGCGGGTGGAGCAGGATCCGAGGCCGGTCGAGATCGAGGATGTGCTCGGCTGGATCGACGGCTCGGTCCGACCGGACGAATGGGTCTTGGCCGGCGCCCACCGGGACTCCTGGGGCCCCGGAGCGGTGGACAACGGCTCCGGAACGGTCGTCCTGTTCGAGACCGCCCGCGTCCTCGGCCAGGCCCTGGCTCAGGGCTGGCGGCCGGATCGGACCCTCGTCCTGGCCACCTGGGACGCCGAGGAGTGGGGCCTGATGGGTTCGACCGAATGGGTCGAGCTGCGGCGGGAGGAGCTGATCGGGCGCGGAGTCGCCTACCTGAACCTGGACACGGTCGCGTCCGGTCCGTCCTTCGGCGCCACCTGCACTCCGGGCCTGGCCGAGGTGTTGCGCGCGGCCTGCACCGCCGAGGGGGTGTCCCCACCCGACTCGCTCGGCGCCCCCGGCGGCGGTTCGGACCACGTCCCCTTCCTCGAGCTGGCCGGCATGGAGGTCGGCGCCTTCGGCTTCCACGGCGCCAGCGGCGCCTACCACTCGGCCTACGACACCCCCTGGCTGGTCGAGACCCACCTCGACCCCGACTTCGCCCACCACGCAGCCGCCGCCCGGCTGTTGATCCGTCTGCTGACCGACCTGTCCGGGTCCGGGTGCCGGGTGGACGGCCTCCGGGGCTGGAGCGATCGGATCGGGGCCGCCGTGGCCGGTCTGGAAGCGGACGCCGAGGAGCGGCTGAGCGCCGCCGCCGCCGACCTCGCCGTCGCCGTCCAGGAAGCGGGGGCCCGCGCCCCCCACCCGCACCGACTCCTCCGCTTCTTCCTGCCGAGCGGCGGCGGCCGCCTCCTGCTCTGGCGCTCGGCCGGCTACGGCTCGGCCTGGTTCCCGGAGCTGGCCGGCTCCGGCGACCGGTCCCTTGCCTTGGCCCGGGCCGAGCGGGCCCTGCGCCGGGCCGCCCGGGCGATCCGGGCCGGGGCCCCGGCGCCGGCCGCCGGGCGGCAATGAGAACGCCCGCCGCTCCGGCGGGAAGCGGCGGGCGCCGTCAGGCCGGATGGGCCCGGTCTAGAAGCCGAAGACGACCTGGAAGAAGACCCAGAGCTGGTCGTCGCCGTTCTTGATCGCGTCGCCGGCGGTGAAGGAGCTGACGCCGGTCCAGATGTCCACGTTCTCGGCCATCGAGCCCTTCAGGTAGAGATCGACCTCGGTGCCGATGTCGGAGTTGGTGCCGGCCGCGGTGACGGCCCCGGCGGCGCCGGAGCCGAACTGGACGGCGTCCTTGTTCTCGGCCCGGCTCAGCAGGTGGATGTCGCCGTGCAGGTTCCAGTCGTCGTTGATCGGGAACTTGCTGCGGAGCACGAGGTCCTGCAGGTTGCTCCAGGTGACGATGTCCTGGTGGCCGTTGTAGGCGTGCCCGAAGTGGTACAGCGGGACGAAACGGTCGTCCTTCTTGTCCCGGCCGGAGGCGTACTCGAAGCCGCCGCCGATCATGATGCCGCCGCCCAGGTCGTAGTCGATCCCCAGCGCCGCGGCCTGGCCGGCCGCGTTCAGGGCGCCGTGGTCGCCGCTCTGGGTGGCGAACTCGATGTTCCAGGCCAGCTCGCCGTAGTCACCCTCGAGCAGGAAGCCGTAGGTGTCGTCGGCCCACTGGGCCACGCCGCCGAGGCGGCGGTGGAAGCCGTACAGGTCGAGCGCGAACTCGTCCCAGTCGTACTGGAAGTAGAGACCGGCGAAGTCGTTGTTCGTCGTGCCGAGGGGAGCTCCCTGCCCCGCCACCGGCTGCGTGGCGAAGAGGTCGACGGTGTAGGACTCGCCCTGGCGCAGGACGCGGACGCCGTCCCAGGCCCGGCCGGTGTTCGACCAGTCCAGGGGCGACACCATCCGTTGCCGGCCGTAGCTCATCTCGAAACGACCGACCTGGAGGTCGGCCATGTCGAAGAGGTTGTTCATCCGGCCGTAGGCCTGGTGGACGCTGGACATGGTGGCCATGCCCTGGCCGTCGCGGGCGGTGGTGTTGTTGATCGACTCCTGCAGCTGCAGGTAGGCCGAGTTGTTGGCGTCGATCTGGGCGCCGACACCGAGGCGGAAGCGGCCCCACTGGCTGCTGGCCGACTCCATGCCGGTGACGGGGGAGACCGGATCGCGCTGGTCGGCGCGGAACCGGAGCTGGCCATCGATGGTCAGGGCATCGATGCCGCTGTTCACGGTCACGGGCACCCCGCCGCCCTCCTGGGCGGTCAGCGGCGCCAGACCTGCCAGGGCCGCAGTCGCGGCCAGGAAGTGGATTCTGCTGGTCATGGTTTGTCCTGGGGAAGGCGGTTCCTCCGGCCCGGAAAGCGGGCCTGGCCCGCGCCAAGAGAGGCGGGACCCTGAAAGCACCAAGCAGGCCACCGGGAGTCGGCGACCTGCACGAGCACATTGTGCGGACGCGGCCGGCCCGATCCAAGGGTCGGCCCGGTCGCCTCGGTCAGCAAATCCCTTGCCGCGCCGCCAGGATCCGCTCGACGTATTTACCGATCAGGTCGCCTTCCAGATGAATTCGGTCGCCGGGAGCTAGGCCGCCCAGGGTGGTGCGCTGGAGGGTCTCCGGGATCAGGGCGACCGAGAACACCCCGTCCGGGCCGAGTTCGGCCACGGTCAGGCTGACTCCCTCCACGGCCACGGAGCCCTTCGGGACCAGCCAAGGACGGATCCGCTCGGGGGCCCGGTAGGAATGGACGGAGAAATCCTCCTGGTCCTCGATCCCGACCACCTCCCCCAGCCCGTCGACGTGGCCGGTGACGAAATGACCACCCAGCCGGTCGCCGACCCGAAGGGACCGTTCGACGTTCACCCGATCCCCCACCCGGATCTCCGTAAATCTAGTTTTTTCAAGGGTTTCCTGCGACAAGTCGAAGCCGGCCCGGGTGCCTTCGAGGGCGATCGCGGTGAGGCAGGCCCCAGCCACGCAGACCGAATCCCCCCGCTGCAGGCCCTCGGCGCAGGGACCGAGGTCGAGGATCAGGCGGAGCCCCCCCGGGATCTCGTCCCGGCCGACCACGGGAACGGCCCGCTCGACGATTCCGGTGAACATGGCAGGAACCCTAAACCCTGGCCCCGCCGGGGTCCAGGGCAGGCCGTACCTTGTGGCCGGCGGCACTCTGGGGTATCCTGTCCGGCCTTTTCCCGGAGCTCCGGGAATGCTCGAGATCCATCTCCTGACCCTGTTCCCGGAGGCTGTCGAAGGCTACCTCCGGGCCAGCATCCTCGGTCGGGCCCAGAAGGCTGGCAAGCTGCGGGTCCATCTGGTGAACTTCCGGGACTTCGCCCGGGACCGCCACCGGACCGTGGATGACCGCCCCTTCGGCGGTGGTCCGGGGATGGTGCTGAAACCCGAGCCGATCTTCGCAGCCGTCGAGTGGGTCGAGGAACGCTTCGGCCCCTGCCGCAAGGTCCTCCTGACCCCGGTCGGCGAGCCCTTCGTCCAGCGACACGCCCAGGAGTTCGCCCGCAGCGAGCGTCTCCTCCTGCTCTGCGGCCGCTACGAAGGGTTCGACGAACGGATCCGGGAGGGATTCGAGTGGATCGAGATCTCGCTCGGCGACTTCGTTCTTTCCGGTGGAGAGATCCCCGCTCTGGCCGTGATCGACGCCACCGCCCGCTTGATCCCGGGCGTCCTCGGCGACGACCAGTCCGCGGTGGAGGAATCCTTCACCGACCCCCGCCTGCTCGACCACCCCCACTACACCCGGCCGCCGGTCTTCCGCGGCATGGAGGTTCCCTCCTTGCTCCGCAGCGGTGATCACGGCGCCGTGGCGGCCTGGCGGCGCGAGCAGGCTCTCCGCCGCACCCGCGCCCGCCGCCCGGACCTCCTCGGCGAGCGGCCGCCGGACCCGCAACCCTGAACCCCCTCCGTCCCACCATGGACATCATTCGAGAAGTCGAAAAGCAGCACATGAAGGCCGACCCCCCGGCCTTCAAGGTGGGTGACTTCGTCCGCGTCGAGTACCTGATCCGCGAAGGCAAGAACGAGCGCGTTCAGCCCTTCATCGGCCAGGTCATCCGCTTCGGCGGCAGCGGCGTGCGCAAGACCTTCACCGTCCGCCGAATCGTCCAGAACGAAGGCGTCGAGCGGACCTTCCCGCTGCACAGCCCGCGCGTCGTGAACGTGACCGTCCAGCGCGGCCCGAACCGCAAGCCGCGGCGGGCCCGGCTCTACTTCCTGCGCGGCCGCACCGGCAAGTCCGCCTACCTGTAGGCCCACCGCCGGCGGGCGCCGCCCGCCGCCGCCTCGGCCCCAGCCTCCCCCTTCCAGCCGCCGCCAGGCTTCGCCATGGTTCCGTACCTGTCCCGCAAGATCTTCGGCATCGTCGCCGTCTCCCTGCTCTCGATCTGGAGCATGTTCCAGTTCTCCGTGAACCTGGGACTCGACCTCCAGGGCGGCGCCCGGATCGTCTACACCCTGCCCGAGGAGGAAGCCGACCTCCAGGCCGGCGAGTCGATGGCCCAGATCGTCAACGAGACGATCCAGGTCTTCCTCAAGCGCCTCGACGGCAGCGGCATGAAGGATGTCGCCATCTATCCGGAGGGCGACGACGGCATCGTCGTCGAGATGCCGGGCCGGAACAAGGAGGAGCTGGAGGCGATCCGCGACACGATCATCAACCAGGGCCGGCTCGAGTTCCGGATCGTCGCCGACGCCACCGACCCGGAATACGACCTGAACGCCGAACTGGACAAGTTCCGGGCCTGGCGGGCGGCCAACCCGGACGCGCCGGTGGTGGCCTTCAACGACGTGCCGGAGGAGGAAGGCGGGCCGCACCCGGCCCTGGTCTGGAAGGAGCTGTCGGAGGAAGCCAAGGCCAAGGGTCTGGGGCCGGTTCCGGATCTGGGCGCCATCCCGCTGCGCGACCAGACCGTTCTCAACGAGGGCGGCCCGGCCGGCACGGTCGACTCCTGGCACTTCACCGGCGACCAGCTCAAGTTCGCCCAGCCCTATACGAACCCGCGGACCGGCAAGCTGGTCGTCCTGTTCGAGTTCCAGCAGCCGTACGCCTATCCCTTCGAGCTGTTCACCGGCAAGTACGAGGGGCGGAACATGGCGATCGTGCTCAACGACGTCTGCGACACCGCCCCGACCATCAACGACGCCCTACCCGGCGGCGGTTTCATCGAGGGCGGCGGCGTCACTGGCTTCAGCAAGCAGGAAGCCGAGAAGCTGGCCCTGATCCTGAAGACCGGCTCGCTCCGGGTGGCGCCCAAGGAGGAAAGCGTCTCCTTCGTCGGCCCCTCCCTCGGCGACGTCTCGATCATGCTCGGCGAGTGGTCGGGGGTCTTCGGCGGCTTGCTGGTGCTCGGCTTCATGATCTTCTACTACCGGCTGAACGGGGTGGTGGCCTGCCTGTCCCTCCTGTTCAACGGCTTCATCCTGATGGGGGCCTTGTCGTTCTCGCAGGCCACGCTGACTCTGCCCGGCCTGGCCGGCCTGGTCCTGACCATCGGCATGGCGGTGGACGCCAACATTCTGATCTTCGAACGGGTGCGCGAGGAACGCGAGAAGGGCCGGGAGGTGCCCCAGGCCTACAAGAACGGCTTCGAGCGGGCCTTCACGACCATCGTCGACGCCAACCTGACGACCCTGCTCACGGCCCTGATCCTGTTCAAGGTCGGTACCGGGCCGATCAAGGGCTTCGCCGCCACCCTGTCCTTCGGCATCCTCACCTCGATGTTCTCGGCCCTGGTCTTCTCCAAGGTCGTGTTCCACCTGATGATCTTCCGCAAGGGCGGCTCTCTGATTCGGGAGGTGAAGATGGTCCGGGCTCTGGCCGGCGACTCCCGGATCGGCTTCCTGGCCAAGCGCAAGATCGCCCTCTCGACCTCCTGCCTGCTGATCTTGATCGGGCTCGGCGCCGTCTTCCTCGAATACGACCGCATGCTCGGCATCGACTTCACCGGCGGCTCGGTGGTCAAGGTACGGATGAAGGAGCCGACCGACTTCAATACCGTCCGCCAGGCGCTGCCGGTCAACTACACGGTGATGTCGATGCGCAGCGAGGAGGAAGCTGAGCTGCCGCGGGGCGAGGCCAGTGTCTACCAGATCAAGATCAAGGCCAGCGCGGCCGCTGAACAGGCCGGCGGCCAGGTTGAGATCACCGAGGATTTCGTCGAGCGGGACCTGCGCGAGAAGATCGGCCACCTGCTGGCCGAGGACGGCGACCCCTTCCTCGAGATCGAAACCATCGGCAAGCGGGTCAGCGGCCAGATCCAGCAGTCGGCCATCCAGGGCATTCTGCTCTCCCTGATCGCGATCGTCATCTACATGAACTTCCGGTTCAAGGAGATGCGGTACGGCCTCGCCGCCGTCATCGCTCTGTTCCACGACGTCCTCTTCACGGCCGGGGCCATGGCCTTGTTCCACAAGCTCGGCCTGGTCAACGTCGACGTCAATCTGGAGATCATCGCCGCCTTCCTGACCATCATTGGTTACTCGCTGAACGACACCATCGTCGTCTTCGACCGGATCCGCGAGAACCTGCCGCGGCGCAAGGGCAGTTTCTTTGAGGTCATCGACATCTCGATCAATCAGTCCCTCAGCCGGACGATCCTGACCTCCCTGACCACCTTCTTCGTCCTGCTGGTGCTGTTCCTGGCCAACCGACCCCAGCACAACGTGCTCGAGGGGTTCAGCTTCGCGATGCTGGTCGGGGTGGTGGTCGGCACCTACTCGTCCATCTTCGTCGCCAGCCCGCTGCTGATCATGCTCGACCGCTGGGCGAAGAAGAAGCGGGTGACCGCCGCCGCCTGAACCGGCCGGTCCCACCACCCCGGCGCCGCTCCGCCGCCCGGCGGGGCGGCGCCCTTTCTTGCCCCTCCCCTTTCGCGCTATCCTGCCGCCATGCGCGGTCTCCTGGTCCTGGTTTCGGTCCTCGCTCTGTTGGTGCTCGTGCTGGTCTGGAAGTTCGCCGGCACCGAACCGGTTCAGGCGGCCCCGCCGCCGGACGAGGACACCGGCCGGGTCGTCGTCGGGCTGGCCGCGGACGACCCGGCCGCCTTGCCCAAGCAGGAGCTGGCCCAGCCGCCGCCGGCCGAGCCGCCCTACGCTCCGCCGCCGGCCGCCGCCCAGGCCCCGGCCGAGCCGGCCGATTCTACCGCGCCGGTCGGTCGCCGGCGGCGGAGCGAGCCGCTGGATCCTCGGCAAGAAGCCCCGGCGGCCGGTGCCGGCGTCCGCTACACCGTCCGCCGCGGCGACACCCTCTACTCGAT
>RFGR01000161.1 GCA_003696625.1 Planctomycetota bacterium | reverse complement strand
TTCGGGGGGGCGGGGAGTTGTGTAAAGGAGCGGGGGCGGGGGGGGGGGGGGGGGGGGGGGGGGGGGATCAGTGGGAGCCGCAGCGGCAGCTGTGGAGGGCCAGGGATTCCTGTTCCTCCTCCTTGTAGTAGGAAAGGCGGGTCATCAGCTCATCGAAGTCGACCTGGTGGCCGTCGAATTCAGGGCCCTCGACGCAGGCGAAGCGGGTCTTGCCGCCGACCGTCACCCGGCAGGCGCCGCACATGCCGGTGCCGTCGACCATGATCGGGTTGAGGGAGGCCTGGGTCGGGATGCCGTACGGCTCGGTCGTCTTGCAGACGAACTTCATCATGATCACCGGACCGATCGTGATCACTTCGTCGATCTTGCGGCCGCTGTCGATCAGTTCTTGGAGGGCGTGGGTGACCAGACCCTTCTTGCCGTAGCTTCCGTCGTCGGTGGTGACGATCAGCTCGTCGGCGATGGCGCCGATCTCCTCCTCCAGAATCAGCAGCTCCTTGCTGCGGGCGCCGAGGATCGCGATCACGTGGCAGCCGGCCTCCTTCAGCGCCGTCACCTGCGGCCAGACCACGGCGTTGCCGATGCCGCCGCCGACGCAGACCACGGTGCTGCCGGCGGCCGGAATGTCGGTCGGCCGGCCCAGCGGCCCGGCCAGGTCGTGCAGCTCGTCCCCGGCCCGGAGCGCGTTCAGATCGCGGGTGGTCTTGCCGACCTCCTGAGCGACGATCACGATCGTGCCCTTGTCCGGGTCGCGGTGGGCGATCGTGAGCGGAATCCGTTCTCCTTGGTCGTGGACCCGCAGGATGACGAACTGGCCGGCGCGGCCGCGCTCGGCGATGTGGGGGGCCTCGACCTCGAAGAGCATGGTCTTCGGGGCCAGTTCCCGGGCGGCGACGATTCGGTTGCCCACGGCGACAGACTCCGGGCTCCGGTGGATGGAAGGGATGGGGCGGGGCGGCCGGAGCGCGGGCGAGGAATCCCCGTCCGGGCCGCGAGGACGCCGGTGACTAACCCCGATCGGCCCCGGCCGCCAGGGTTGGAGCGGGCCGGAATCGGGCCTCCCCGGCCTCAGCGCGGAGGGTCGACGGCGAATTCTTCGCTCGGCATCGATTCTCGGTCGCCGACCGAGCGCCAGCGATGCAGGAAGTCCTCTCGGGGGAGGGGCACGGAGGCGGTCATCGCCCCGCCGGCGGCCGTGTCGCCCTCGTTCGAGGCCGAGGAACCGGCCGGCCCGGCCCCCTCGCGGGCCAGGCGCCTGGCCTCGGCCAGCCAGCGGGCCGCCTCCTCCTCCCGGCCGGCCCGTTCGGCCAGCCAGCCGAGGAACCAGCGGGCCCGCACCGAGCGGGCGTTGTGGCGGGCGGCGTCGGCGAAGCGCTCGGCGGCCTCCTGGTGCCGGCCTTCGAGCAGGGCGACGATGCCCAGCTCCTCGGTCGGAGCGGTCTCCTCCCGGTTCAGCTCCAGACAACGGCGGAAGGCATCCCTTGCCGCGGCCAGGTCGTCCAGTTCCGGGTCGCCGCCGGGCAGGCGGAGCCGGCCGATCTGCATCCAGGCACGGCTGCTCTCCGGATGGCGGAAGGCCAGCTCCTCGAACCGGGCCAGGGCCTCCGCCTCACGGCCCTGCTCGAGGAGGACGTTGCCTAGGTAGTAGAGGCAGTCCCAGTGGCCGGGCCAGATCGCCAGCGCTTCGCGGTAGGCGGCCTCGGCCTCCGCCAGGCGGCCCTCGATCCGGTCGCGGCCGGCCTGTCGCACGAGGGCGTAAAAGCGCCTCTGGTCCTCGAGCGCGGCCGGCTTGCCGGCGTCGGGCCCGACCAGACCGGGCAGGGGCTCGACCCGCGGCTCGGCGCCCCGCACCCAGGTGACCAGGCAGCCGGCCGGGAAGGGGCCGGCCCGGTCGGTGGCGCCGTCGGGCCAACGGACCACCACCTCGTCCAGACGCGGGGCGTCGCCGAGCCCGAAGGCCAGCTCGCCGACCGCGTGCTGGGAGAGGTAGGAGCCCTGGGCCCCCAGCTGGTCGACCATCGCGTGGCCGGCCCACTTGACCACCACCGAGGCGCCCTCGGCGAAGCGCAGGCCCTGCCGTTGCCGCAGCCGGAGCAAGACCGCGCCGCCGGCTCGGTCGGACTCGTTGTGCAGCAGGTGGGCGCCGCCGCCGTGTTCGAGCAGGAGGAGGTCGAGGCGACCGTCCAGGTCGTAGTCGAAGTGGGCGCCGCCGCGGCCGACCAGCGGCCGGGTGAAGAAGGGGCCGGCGGCGGCCCCGAGTTCGAAGAAACCGCGCTCGCCGCCGGCGTTCCAGAAGAGTTGCGGCCGCTGCGGTCGGAGCAGGCTGGGGTCGTCGTCGTCCGGGATGGTGCTGCCGTTGACCACGAACAGATCGCGCAGGCCGTCGTTGTCGAAGTCGAAGAAGCCGGTCGCCCAGCCGACCATGTCGAGCGCCACCTGGCCGAGGCCGAAGCGGTCGGCCTGGTCCATGAACAGCAGCCGCCGGGTCCGCCGCTCGTCGCCGGTCGGCGCCAGCTCGGCGGCGACGTTCTCATAGAGGGCGTTCTCCTGGGCTACCCAGTGGGTGATGAACAGGTCGAGATCCTGGTCTCGGTCGAAGTCGACCACCGCCATGCCCATGGCGCCGCGGTAGTCGCCGACCAAGGCGGCGGTGGTCCGGTCCTCGAAGGTGCCGTCGCCGCGGTTGCGGTACAGAGCGTTGTCCGACACGTCGTTGGCGACGTAGAGGTCGAGCCAGCCGTCGTTGTCGAAGTCGCTGAAGGTGGCGCCGAGACCGCGCCCGGCGGCGTCGGCGACGCCGGCCGCCGCCGCCACCTCCTCGAAGGAACCGTCGCCGCGGTTGCGCAGCAGCAGGTTCCGTTCCGGTTCGAAGACCGAGGGGTTGAGCAGGGCCGGGATGGCGGTGCCGTACTGCATCGCGGTGCCGCCGCCGGCCCCGGCTTCGGGCCGGAAGCGGACGTAGCCGCAGACGTAGAGGTCGAGGTCGCCGTCGCGGTCGTAGTCGCCGGTGGCGATGCCGGTCCAGAAGCCCTCGGCCTCGGCGACTCCGGATTCGGCGCTGACGTCGCGGAAGCGGAGGCCGCCTTGGTTGCGGAACAGGCGGCAGTGCCCGTAGCAGCTGACGAACAGGTCGAGATCGCCGTCGCCGTCGAAGTCGCCCCAGGCGGCGCCGTTGGCCAGCGCCTGCAGATCGAGGCCGGCCTCCCGGCTGCGGTCCTCGAAGGTGCCGTCGCCGCGGTTGCGGTAGAAGGCGCAGGCGCCGCCGCCGCCGTCCCAGCCGCTTTCCAGCCCGGCCAGCGGACCGGCCAGGTTGGCCAGGAAGACGTCGGTCCAGCCGTCGCCGTCGGCGTCGCCGAGGGCGACGCCGGAACCCATGTCCTCGGGCAGCAGGCCGCTGCGCCGGGCCGGGAAGTGGTGGAAGCCGGCCAGGCCGGCCTCTTCGCTGACCTCGCGGAAGGCGACCGGCGGGTGGTCTTCGGGCAGGTCGCGGCCGAGGGTGTCGCGGACCCCCTCGACCCTCTCGCCGGGCCGGTACTTGTCGCCCTGGCGGGGCCAGAGCAGCACCGCCAGGACCGCGGCGAGCAGGGCGCCGCCGGCCAACAGCAGCCGGCGCAGGCTCTTCCGCCGCCAGACCGCCATCTCCTCAGTCCTGGCCGCCGCCGGCCGGTGGCCGGACCCGGATCGTGGCCTCGTCGCTGGCCAGGACCGTGATCGGCGAAGTGAGGCCCGAATCGGGGAAGGCGAAGTTGAGCAGGTACTGATCGAACTTGCGGTAGTTCAGGCGCGCCCGCACGGTCAGCTCGCCCCGGGCCGCCGGCGGCAGCTCGACAGCCAGCTCCTGGTCGGCCGGCGGCGGCTGCGGCTGGCCGACGCCCGGGCAGGCGATGTCGTACTCGGCCAGTTCCTCGGCGCCGGGGAACATCGAGCGCTTGAAGCGGACCCCGACCATCTCCCACAGGTTGTGGCGGTCGATCAGGTTGCCGTAGCGGTCGACCGGCTCGGCCTTGAGCATGAAGGAGCCGGTCTCGACGAAGTGCTGCTCGTCGACGGTGCCGGAGTGGAACACCACCCGGCCCTGGTCATCGACCACCTCGACCTCGACCCAGGCTTGGATGATGTCGAGCGGCCCGGTCGGGAAGTCGTGGCCGACCTTGTTGTTCAGGAGCCGGACCTTGAGCGGGAAGGTGGAGCCGGCCTCGACCTCGGCCGGCGCCTGGATCGCGATCGGCACCGCCGGCCCCTCGCTCCAGCGGTCGGCGATCTCCGGCACCGGGTACTCGCCGCGCAGCCAGTCCTCGACCAGGGCGGCGTGCTCCTCGCCGCCCTCGAGGTCGAGCAGCACCGGCATGTACTGGTTGCCGCCGAGGAAACGGTGGCTGCGGTGCTTGCCGTCGTCGGCGCTGCGGTTGGGGTCGACGGTGTCGCCGGCGGCCGGGTCGCGGGAATCGGCCACCAGCGGCATGTGGCACTCGCGGCACTCCAGGGTCCGGCTGGGATCGGCGGGATCGTGCCAGCGGCTCGACTTCCAGTTGTCGTACTGGTTCTGCAACTGCACCCAGCCGACCTGGTTCACCTCCTCGTCGATGAACTGCTTGTGACAGGCGGCGCAGAATTCCGGCGCCTTGAACATCCGCCGCGACAGGGTGGCGACGTGCTGCTTCGGGTAGGCGCGGATCAGGAAGTCGCTGACGAACTTCGCCGCCGGCCCCTCGCCCAGCTCGCCCAGGTAGCGCTGCGGTTGGTGGATGACGTAGTTGGCGTTGCCCTTGATGTCGGTCTCCTCGATCGCGTGGCAGGCCAGGCAGGAGATGCCCTCGCGATACCCGTCCAGCGCGCTCAGTTCCTCGACGCCGATGAACTTGGTGCCGGAGAAGAGGGAAATCGGGTCGTGACAGCCGGCGCAGTAACGGGTCGAGTCGGCCCCGTTCTGGGCCGCCATCACGCTCTGGATCTTCTGGAAGCCGGCGTCCATCGAGGAATAGCGGTGGGCGCTCGGCAGCCACTCCCGATAGATCTGCTCGTGGCAGCGGCTGGAGCCGCAGCCCTCGGAGCCGGACAGCGAGGCGGCGTCGTAGGCGCCGCCGCTTCGGGTCCGGGCCAGGCTGGGGGCAAAGGGCCCCTTGCCGCCGTAGGGATCGAGGTCGTAGGACTCCGGGAATTCGTTGCGGAACTCGTGCGGCCGGATGGCTTGGGTGAGACCGGCCACCACGGCCAGGCCGGCCAGGGTCCAGGCGCCGGTGGCGAGGCCGAAGGCGCGGGCGGCACGGCCGATCGCGGCGGCGGCGGCGACGGCGCGGCGGCGGCGCAGCCGCCAGGCCGGCAGGACCAGGTGGTGGCCGAGGAAGAAGACCAGGCCGAAGGTGGTGACGATGTGGGTGTTGCGCCAGAGCGCGGTGGTCCGGGTGCCGAACACGGCCTGGGCGGTCAGGACCAGGCCGGAGATCGTGCAGACGAGCAGCAACAATCCGCCGATCCAGCCGCTGAATTTGACCTGGGTCAGCGGGAAGCTCCAGTAGGCGCGGAGGTGGCGCAGCGAATAGGCCAGCAGCGGCAGCAGCCAAATCAACCCGACCAGGGTGTGCACGACCACCGCGTGCTGGTTGAAGACACTGAAGGGCAAGAGCAGGATGGTCAGGCCGGTCAGAGTCAGGAACAGGGCGAGACCGGTGGTGGCGCGGGCGAGGCCGCTGCGCCAGCCACGAAGGCTCTCCTCCTCCAGGGGGTGGAAGGCGGATTCTTCCGGCATGGCTGTCTCCGGGTCGTGGGGGAACCGGCTCCCGGGCGGTGGGGGGGCCGCTTCTTCAGCCTACCGCATGCCCGGGCGGGTCCGGATCGATCCTGGCCGGCATTGCGCCATGCTCCAGTGCTCAATCGGCGGGCGGGTAGTTCGCCATGTCGTGCCGCGGCAGGGGATCGACGGTGTCCGGGAAGGCGGTGTAGAGATCCATGTCCTTGCAGTAGCCGTCGGCGTGCAGGACCACCGTCCGGGTCCAGCCGGGCGGCGGCTCCGGCAGAGCGCCGGCGTCGAACTCGAGCGCCAGTTCGCCGCCGCTGGGCAGGATCACGAAGCGGTCGTCGACCGCCGCCAGCAGGTCGCGGACGTCGCCCCACGGCGTCGAGGGACCAGGCATGGCTTTGAACGGCACTCCCAGGTCGAGCCGGTGGTAGTCGTACTCGGTCGGGTCGCGCCCGTCCGGGCTGTACTCCCGCGGATAGCCGAGCGGGCGCAGCTCGGCGAGCTGCGGCGTCAGCACGTGGCGGCGGTGGTCCGGCGGCGGCTCGGGCTGGAAGGAGGCCCAGATCTCGTCCCAGAACAGTTCCATGTTCGTGCGCAGCCGCAGGCGGCCGTCCCAGTCCGGCGGCAGACCGGCCAGGTCCCAGGTCATCACCCGCGGCAGACCGGCCGGGTAGCCGATCTCGGCCGCCACCTGGCGCCAGCCGCCGCGCCCGTCCGGGATCTCGAGCGCGGGCGGCCGCAGCGCCAGCCCGGCCTGCCAGGCGGCGAAATTGACGTGGGAGTAGGTGTACTCGACCCAGCCGGACAGGAACAGGGTGGCCCGGCGGCCGGCGGCGAGGCCGGCCGCCAGTTCGGGCCCGAAGTCCAACTCGATGGTGTGCTCCTCGGCGTAGCCGGGGAAGCGTGGGTCCACCGGCGGCGCGAGGTAGTGCCGGTCGGTCGCGGCCAGCGCGGCGAGGGCGTCGCCGGCCGGGCCCCGCGCCGCCCGCGGCCGGATCCTGGCACCGCTCCACCTCGGTTCGCCGGTCGGGAAGGGCGGCGAGCCGGTGAAGCGCTCGTCGGGGAAAAGCTCCCACTCGGCCGGGTGGTCGTAGACCCGCAGCTCGAGCTGGTCGAGATAGGTGACCTCCTCCAACGGCTCGGCGATCCGCAGCAGGTAGCGGCCGGCGCGGGGGCGGACGAGGTCCGGTGGGATCCGCAGGTCCTCGGTCGGGTCGGGCGGCGCGTACTCGCCCGGGGAGAGGAAAAAGCCGACTCCGCCGACGCCGAGGAAGTCGGTGACGCAGGCGAAGCGCTCGCCGTTCCAGCAGAACAGGACCGGGCAGGAGGACGGCTTGCGCTCGATCTTGGCGATCCGCCACAGCCGGTCGGTCTGGACCTCGAGTTCACTCTGGAGCACCGCGTCCGGCCAGTCGAGGCGGACGTAGTCGGCCCGCTCGGCCGGGCCGAGGCCGAAGTGGAGGCGGCGGGGCGCGCCGCCGAGGGTGCCGCCCCCGGTCGGCAGCCGCCGGCGGAAGGCCCGCGGGCCGGCGACGACCTCGACCGCCAGGCCGTGGGCGTCCGGCGCCGGCCAGGGCGCGGCGTCGGTGCCCTGGAGGACTGGGAGCACGCCCAGCCAGTGGCGGCCGGCCGGGCTCGGCGCCCGCCAGAGGCGCGGCGGTCGGCCGGGGGCGGCGACGAGCAGCTCGAGCATGCCGTCGTCGTCGAGGTCCGCGGCCACGGCCCCGGTCGTCGGCGGGTCGCCGGCGCCCAGGGCGCCGGCGGCGGTGAAGCGGCCGCCGCCGTCGTTGGCCAGGAGCAGGAGGCCGCCGCCGGCCTCGGCCGTGCGGGCCGCGACCAGGTCGAGGTCGCCGTCGAGGTCGAGA
>RFGR01000160.1 GCA_003696625.1 Planctomycetota bacterium | reverse complement strand
TCGGGGTCGTCGGCGCGGAGGGTTCCCGGCCCGGCCAGGACCGCGTCGCTGGCCGCCCGCAGCTCGTGGACCTCGGCCCGGGCGGCGGCGCCGGTGATCCAGCGGCTGGCGCCGGAGGCCGCGGCCACCTTCCCGTCCAGGGAGGCGGCCCACTTGAGCAGGACGAAGGGCCGCTCGGGCCGGGCCTGGGCGGCGAGGAAGGCCGGATTCAGGGTCGCGAAGGTCTCCTCGCCGGGTCCGAACCGGACCTCGGCACCAGGGCCCAGGAGGTCCTCCAGCCGCGCGCCGGCGTGGCGGGGATCGGGATCCCGGGCGCCTACGAGCAGCCGCCGGACCCCGGCCTCCCGCAGGAGCCGGGCGCAGGCCGGCCGCCGCTTGCCCGGGCCCTCGGCGCTGCAGGGCTGAAGGGTGACCACCATCTCGTCGACGATGCCAGGCCGCGGCCGGTCGGCCGCCTCGTCCCAGGCGCCGGCGTCGCGCAGGGCCTGCTCCTCGGCGTGTGGTCCGCCGCAGGCCGGGTGATGGCCGCGGCCGATCACGTGGCCGCCGGCCAGGGCCAGGGCGCCGACCCGGGGATTCGGTGCGGTTTCCAGCCAGCCGGCCCGAGCCGCTTCGGCCGACGCCCGCTCGAGGAGGCGGCGGTCGCGCTCGCTCACACCGCGAAGGCGGTCGCCGCGGCCAGAGGATCGGCCGCCGCCCGCGGCCGGGCCAGGAGTTCGCGCCCGTTCCAGCCTTCGAGCCGGACCGGGACCAGGGAACCGGGACCGAGGCCGGGGCCGACCGGGAGCAGGGCGCGGTGGCCGTTGCCGGTCCGGCCGACCCATCGACCCGGCTGCCGCTCGGACGGCGCCTCGATCAGGACCTCGGCCTCGCGTCCGACCATCGCCGCGGTCCGCTCCCGGGCCAGCTCGTGCTGCAGGTCGAGGAGCCGCCGGTTCCGCTCGGCCTTGACCGGGGTCGGCACGTCGTCGGCCAGGGCGGCGGCGGCGGTGCCCGGCCGCGGGCTGTACTGGAAGACGTAGCTCTGCAAGAATCCGAACTCCCGCATCGCCGCCTCGGAGGCCGCGAAGTCCCGCTCGGTCTCGCCCGGGAAACCGACGATCCAGTCCGAGACCAGCTCGAGATCGGGCATCCGGTCCCGCAGGAGGTCGATTCGGCGCCGGTAGAGGTCCAGGGTGTAGCCGCGCCGCATCGCCCGCAGGATGCGGTCGCTGCCCGACTGGAGCGGGATCGGCAGCAGGCGCAGGAACTGCGGCGAGCGGGCCATGGCGTCGGCCAGTTCCTCGTCGCAGTAGGCCGGATGGAGGGTGATCAGCCGCACCCGCGCCAGGCCCTCGATCTCGGCCAGCGCGTCGAGCAGGCGGCCGAGTCGGGGGCGGTCCCCGCCCCGGCCCAGGTCGGCGCCGTAGGCGTCGATGGTCTGTCCGAGCAGGGAGATCTCGCGGACGCCGGCGTCGACCAGGCGCCGGCACTCGTCGACCACCTCGGCCGGCGGCCGGCTCACCACCCGCCCGCGCACGCTCGGCACGATGCAGAAGCTGCAGTTCAGGTCGCAGCCGCGCATGACCGCGACCTGGGCCGTGGGGCCGCCCGGGTGGCCGCCCAGGTCGCGCACCGCGGCGTCGACCGGGGCCTCGCCCTCGCCCAAGGCCAGGACCCGTTCCTCGCCGCCGAGGACCCGCTCGACCAGATCGGGCAACTCGGGGAAGCGGCGCGAGCCACAGACCAGATCGACGTGCGGCTCGCGTTCGAACAGCTCCCGGCCTTCCCGTTCGGCCATGCAGCCGACGACGCCGACGACCAGCTCCGGCCGCTCCCGCTTGGCCCGCTTGAGGGCGCCGAGCAGGGAGTGAACCCGTTCCTCGGCGTGCTCTCGGACCGAGCAGGTGTGGAAGAGGTGCAGGTCGGCTCGGTCCGGGTCGCGGCTCTCCCGCCAACCACGGCGGGCGAAGGCGGCCCGGATCAACTCGCCGTCGTAGAAGTTCATCTGACAGCCGAACACCCGCAGATGGAAACTGCGGGTGCGCGGGCTGCCAGCGCTGCCGACGGCGGGCGGGGCGGTCATCAATCGGTGCTGACGGTGCGCAGGACCTCGATCTCGCAGCCGGGGCCCGGGAAGACGTCGTCGACGTCGAGGTCAATGCCGAGCTGTTCCTCGACCTCCGAGCGCAGCAGGCGGTGGGCGACCCCGTCGGCGGTCATGTAGACCAGGGCGGTCCGGTGGGTGAAGTGGCCGTCGGCGAGGATCGCCGTCTTGCCCGGGTGCTTGCGCAGAGCGGCGCGGAGCTGGCGGTCACCGCCGGTCGTGAAGCCGGCGTAGGAGACCGCGCCGTCGGTGAGGGCGTCCCAGTCGTTCAGGTAGTCGATGACCGTCTCGTCGTCGAGGTCGAAGTCCTGGTAGGGCTCGGACGGGCAGAAGAACATCTTGGCGTGGCTGGCGGTGCGCTCGAACTGGCCGTCCTTCCACAGCCGGAGCCAGAAGCGGGAGCCCTCGTCCTTCGGCCACTGACCGTCGTGGTCGGCCTGCCAGCTGACCATGTACTGGTAGGCCCGCCGCATGTTCGCCTCGCAGGCCGACAGCTTGGCCTTGTCGGTCCACTCCGGCACGTTGACGATCAGGTAGGTCGAGAGGATGCCGATGATCAGGATCACCACCATCATCTCGAGGAGGGTGAAGCCGGCTCGCAGGCCGGCGCGCGGGCGCGGTCGGATCATCAGGTTCCCTGGGAGTAGTCGCTGGCGTAGGCCTCTTGTTCCGGGGTCAGTCGGTCGAGCTCGATCCCCATCGAGGCCAGCTTGATGCCGGCGATCTCCTGGTCGAGCTCTTCGGGCAGCATATGGACCTCCGGCGCCAGGGTTTCCCCTTCCCGCGCGAGCATCATCATCGCCTGGAACTGGTTGGCGAAGCTCATGTCCATGACCTCGGAGGGGTGACCTTCCGCGGCGGCCAGGTTGACCAGCCGGCCTTCGGCCAGGACGTAGAGCCGCCGGCCGTCGGCGAGGGTGTGCTCGACGCAGTTCTCCCGCATCTCGCGCCGCGAGACGGTCAGCTCGGCCAGATCCTCGAGGTTGATCTCGCAGTCGTAGTGGCCGGTGTTGCAGACGATGGCGCCGTCCTTCATCGCCTCGAAGTGGCGCTTGACGATCACGTCCTTCATCCCGGTGGCGGTGATGAAGACGTCGCCGACCGCCGCCGCCTGGTCCATCGGCAGGACCCGGAAGCCCTCGAGCACGGCCTTCAAGGCCGCGGTCGGTTTGACCTCGGTGGCGATGACCTTGGCGCCCAGCCCCTTGGCCCGCAGGGCGCAGCCGCGGCCGCAGTGGCCGTAGCCGGCGACGACGAAGTTCTTGCCGGCGAGCAGGACCGAGGTGGCGCGCAGGATGCCGTCCAGGCTGGACTGGCCGGTGCCGTAGACGTTGTCGAAGTCCCACTTGGTCTCGGCGTCGTTGACGGCGATGACCGGGTAGCGGAGCTTGCCGTCGGCGGCCATGGCCCGCAGGCGGTGGACGCCGGTGGTGGTCTCCTCGGAGCCGCCGAGGATGCCGTCGATCGCCTCCGGATGGGCGCTGTGGACCCGGAAGATCAGGTCGGCGCCGTCGTCCAGGGTCAGGGTCGGGCCGAAGGCGATGGTCTGGTCGATCGACCAGTAGAACTCCTCGGTGCTTTGGCCGTACCAGGCGAAGATGTGGACGCCCTCCTCGGCCAGGGCGGCGGCGACGGCGTCGTTGGTCGAGAGCGGATTGCAGCCGGACCAGGCCACCTCGGCGCCGGCGGCGCGCAAGGTGCGGATGAGGACGGCGGTCTCCTTGGTCACGTGCAGACAGCCGGCGATGCGCTGGCCCTTGAGTGGTTGGCTCCGGGCGAACTTCTCGCGCAGGGCCATCAGCACCGGCATCCGGCTCTCGGCCCAGTCGATCAGGAGCCGCCCTTCGGCGGCGAGGGAGGGGTCGGCGACCTTGTGGTCCACGGTCTCGGTGGTGGTCATGTCGGGCAGGCGGGTTCAGGCGCAGCCGTGGGCGGCGGCCAGGGATTCGATCTCCTCGACCAGATCAAGTTTCTCCCAGGGGAAGAGGTCGCGGCCGAAGTGGCCGTGGTAGGCGGTCTGGCGGTAGCTCCAGCCCTGCGGCCGGCGCAGGCCGAGGCGGCCGATGATCCAGTCCGGAGTGAACGGGGCGTGGCCGTTCCAGGCGGAGAGGCCGCGCAGCAGTTCGGCGATGGCGCCGTCGTCGAGCCCCGGCCGGGCGGTGCCGAAGGTATCGACCCGCAGCGAGGTCGGCTCGGGGACACCGATGGCGTAGGAGAGCTGCAGCTCGCAGCGGGCGGCGAGGCCGGCCTTGACCAGGTTCTTGGCCACCCAACGGGCGGCGTAGGCGGCCGAACGGTCGACCTTGGTCGGGTCCTTGCCGGAGAAGGCGCCGCCGCCGTGGCGGGCGTAGCCGCCGTAGGTGTCGACGATGATCTTGCGACCGGTCAGGCCGGCGTCGCCGTGCGGGCCGCCGGTCACGAACTTGCCGGTCGGGTTGATGTGCAAGCGGGTGTCGGCGTCGATCATTTCCGCCGGCAGGACAGCCCGGATGATCCGCTCCTCGACCTCGGTCCGGATCCGCTCGAGCGGCAGATCCTCGGTCTGGGTCGAGAGGACGACCGCGTCGACCCGCCGCGGCCGGCCGTCGAGGTACTCGAGGGTGACCTGGGACTTGGCGTCCGGCCGCAACCAGGGCAGCTCGCCGGACCGGCGCAGTTCGGCCTGCCGCTCGACCAGCTTGTGGGCCCAGTGGATCGGGGCCGGCATGAGGGTCTCGGTCTCGTCGCAGGCGAAACCGAACATCATTCCCTGGTCGCCGGCACCGGTCGACTTGCCGCGCTCGCGGTCCTCGTCGACGCCGAGGGCGATGTCGTCGGACTGGCCGTGGATGGCGGTCAGGACCGCGCAGGAGTCGGCGTCGAAGCCGACCCCGGCCTCGGTGTAGCCGATCTCGCGCACGACCTGGCGGACGAGTTCCTGGGTATCGACGTAGGTCCGGGTGCGAACCTCGCCGGCGACCACTACCAGCCCGGTCGTGACCAGGGTCTCGCAAGCGACCCGGGAGTCCGGGTCGTCAGCCAGACAGGCGTCGAGGAAGGCGTCCGAGATCTGGTCGGCCACCTTGTCCGGGTGGCCCATCGAAACGGACTCGGAAGTGAACAGCTTCTTGTTCATGCTAGTCGGGGGTGGGCGCCGGCTTCAGGCCTCGGCACCGGAACAGGCCAAGACCGTCTCCTCGAGCAGGCGCAGGGTGGAGGCGGCGGCCCCGCGTCGCGCGGCCAGGGCGGCGGCGCCGGCGCGTCCGCAGGCCTCTGCCGTCGCCGGGTCCGCCATCCATTCCGCGGCACAGGTTACCAGAGAGGAGGGGTCGGACGCACGCCGCAGGCCGCCGACGGCGGCCAGCAACTCGACTTCCTCGGCGAAGTTCTCGGTGTGCGGACCGACCAGGACCGGCAGGCCGAGGGCGGCCGGCTCGAGCACGTTCTGGCCGCCGTGGGGCACGAGCGAGCCGCCGACCACCGCCACCCGGCCGCAGCGATAGACCTGTTCGAGTTCGCCGAAGGTGTCGACCAGGAAGACCGCCCCGGCCGGCAGCGGCCGCCCGTTCGCCTGCTCGCTGCGCAGCAGCACCGGCCGGCCGTCGGCCACCGCCTCCAGCTCCCGCCGCAGGCGCGGCGCCCGCTCCGGGTGCCGCGGCACGATCAGCAGCAGCGCCCGGGCGAGTTCGGGACGGGCGGCGACGGCGCGCAGGATCTCGACCTCCTCCGGCTCGTGGCTGGAGCCCACGACCAGGGCCGGGCGGCCGGCGCACCAGCCGCGCCAGGGCTCCTGCGGTTCCCGGCCCGGCCGACACTCGGGGACCGCGTCGTACTTGAGGTTGCCGGTGATCCGGATCCGTTCGGGCGGCACCGCCAGGCGGCGGAAGCGCTCGGCGTAGCGTTCGTTCTGGACCCCGTAGACCAGGATCCGGTCGAACTGGGGCAGCAGGCGGTGGACCCGGCGGTAGCCGGTCATGGACCGCTCCGTGATGCGGCCGTTGACGATCGCCACCGGCAGCCGAAAGCGGTTGCAGGCGCGCAGGAAGTTGGGCCAGATCTCCAGCTCCATCAGGACCACGGCCCGCGGTCGGACCCGCCGCAGGAAGGCGCGGCAGGCGAAGGGCAGGTCGAGCGGGAAGGTGAAGACCGGCAGATCGGGGAACAACCGCCGGGCGGTGGCGCGGCCGCTCGGCGTGGTCGAGGAGACAGCCAACCGCAGCTCGGGATGTCGGCGGCGGATCCGTTCGATCAGCGGCCGCATCGCCGCGACCTCGCCGACCGAGACGCCGTGCAGGAGCAGGGCCCCCGCCGCGCGGGGATCGCGCCGGGCGAGGCCGAGGCGTTCCCGCACCGCCACCGCCCGACGCGGCCGGAGCAGGACCCGGACCAGCAGCAGCGGCAGCAGCGCCAGCCCGACCAGGTACAGGAGGACGTCGTACAGCAGGTAGGCGGCGTCGAAGCGGCGGCCGCGCATGGCGGAGGCCTCAGCCGGCCCGGCCGTGGCACTGCTTGTACTTCCGGCCCGATCCGCAGGGGCAGGGAGCGTTGCGCGGCACCTTGGGCTGGGTGGTGGTCGGGCCGCCGGCCGCGGTCGGGTTGCTGGCGGCTTCGCGTTCGGCCTGCTGGCGGGCGTACTGCTGGAGCGGATCGGCCTGGGCCGGGGCCTGGTAGCCGACCGCCACCCGCCGCTGCGGCCGCTGCGCCATCGGTCCGGTCGAGACCGAACCGGCCAGCGAGGCCGGAGCCGGATGGCTGGCGCGGGCGCCGGAGTAGGCCCGTTCGAGCCGCTCCTCGGCGCCCTGGGCCAGTTGCACCCGCAGCACGTAATCGGTCACCTCGTCGGCGATCCGGAACAGCATGTCCTCGAACTGAGCCAGCCCCTCGCGCTTGTACTCGGTCTTCGGGTCGACCTGAGCGTAGCCGCGCAGGCCGATGCCCTGGCGCAGCGCGTCCATGTTGAAGAGGTGGTCCTTCCACTTCGAGTCGATGGCGTTGAGGAGCAGGAACCGCTCCAGCTCGCGCATCGCCTCCTCGCCCAGTTCCTGATCGCGCCGAGCCAGCCGCTCCCGGACGTCCTCGAGCAGGACCTCGGCGACCCGGCCGATACCGATCTCCTCGAGTTCGGCGGCGGTCCGCTCGCAGCCCCACTTGCGCTGGGCCCAGAGGGCGATCGCCTCGTAGTCGGGCGGCACGTCGCGGCCGTCGCCCTCATAGGTGGCGACGGTGGCCTGGATCACCTCCTCGAACATGGCCAGGACCCGCTCGCGCAGGTCGCGGG
The DNA here is from genome assembly GCA_003696625.1 of Planctomycetota bacterium. Classification (GTDB taxonomy): domain Bacteria; phylum Planctomycetota; class UBA1135; order UBA1135; family UBA1135; genus J029. Next base: position 5,004 of record RFGR01000160.1, on the reverse strand, counting down.
CCTCGAGCGCCTCCTGCCGATGCTGGTAGATGAGGTGACGCTGTTTGTCCATCACCTCGTCGTATTCGAGAAGGTTCTTGCGAATCTCGAAGTGATAGGTCTCGACCTTCTTCTGCGCCTTCTCGATCGCGCGCGAGACCATCGCCGACTCGACCGGCTCGCCGCCGCCCATGCCGGCGCGGGCGAGGAAGTTCTTGACCCAGTCGCGGTAGAAACGCCGCATCAGGTCGTCGTCGAGGGAGAGGAAGAAGCGGGAGCGCCCCGGGTCGCCCTGGCGTCCGGACCGGCCGCGGAGCTGGTTGTCGATCCGCCGCGCCTCGTGCCGCTCGGTGCCGAGGACGTAGAGGCCGCCGGCGGCCAGGACCTCCTGCTTCTCCTCCTCGCACTGGCGCTCGATCCGCTCCCGCAGCTCGCGCTTCGCTTCCTCGTCCAGCTCCTCGCCGGCCAGGGCCAGCCGAGCCAGTTCGCGCCGATAGAGACCTTCCGGGTTACCGCCGAGAACGATGTCCGTGCCGCGGCCGGCCATGTTGGTGGCGACCGTGACCGCGCCCTTGCGGCCGGCCTGGGCGACGATTTCGGCCTCCCGCTCGTGGTGCTTGGCGTTGAGCACCTCGTGCTTGACGCCGCGCCGTTTGAGCATCCCGGACAGCAGCTCCGAGGACTCGATCGAGATCGTACCGACCAGGATCGGCTGGCCGGTGGCGCTGACCTCCTCGATCTCCTTGGCGATCGCCTTCCACTTGTCCTCCTTGCGTAGGTAGATGACGTCCTTCTCGTCCCGGCGGATGACCGGCTTGTTGGTCGGGATCTGGACGACGTCGAGGTCGTAGATCGAGGCGAATTCGGCCGCCTCGGTCATGGCCGTGCCGGTCATCCCGGCCAGCTTGCGGAAGAGCCGGAAGTAGTTCTGGAAGGTGATCGTGGCCAGGGTCTGGTTCTGCTCACGCGGGCGCAGGCCCTCCTTGGCCTCGCAGGCTTGGTGGAGGCCGTCCGACCAGCGCCGGCCCTCCATCAGGCGGCCGGTGAACTCGTCGACGATGACGATCTCCTTGCCCCGATCGGTGTCCTTGACCACGTAGTCGACGTCGAGGGCGTAGAGATGGAGGGCGCGCAGGCAGGTCTCGATGATGTGCGGCCACTCCATGTGCTCGGGACTGGAGTAGAAGTCCTCGACCCCGAGCAGCTGCTGGGCGCGGACGATGCCCTCCTCGGTCAGGATCGCCTGCTTCTCCTTCTCCTTGAGCTCGAAGTGTTTCTCGGGCTCGAGCTTGCGGGCGGCCTGGATGCCGGTCCAGTACTTCTCGGCGCCGCCGGTGGCCGGGCCGCTGATGATCAGCGGCGTCCGCGCCTCGTCGATCAGGATCGAGTCGACCTCGTCGATGATCGCGTAGTCGAGTCGTTTCTGGACCTGGTCTTCGGTGCGCGACTTCATGTTGTCGCGCAGGTAGTCGAAGCCGAATTCGTTGTTGGTGCCGTAGACGATGTCGCAGGCGTAGACCGGATGCCGCTCGGCCGGGGACATCGAGGACTGGATGGCGCCGACCGAGACACCGAGGTAGTCGTAGACCGGCTTCATCCAGGCCGCGTCCCGCCGGGCCAAGTAGTCATTGACCGTGACGACGTAGACCGAGCCGGCGAGGGCGTTCAGATAGGCGGGCAGGGTGGCGACCAGGGTCTTGCCCTCGCCGGTCGCCATTTCGGCGATCGCGCCCTGGTGCAGGACCAGGCCGCCGATGATCTGGACGTCGAAGTGGCGGAGGCCCAAAGTGCGGTCGGCAGCCTCGCGGACCATCGCGAAGGCTTCCGGGACCAGCTCGTCGAGCTTGCGGCCGGCGGCGACCTCCTCGCGCCAGGCGGCGGTCTGGGCTTTCATGTCGGCCTCGGACAGGCCGGCCGCCCACTCGGCCTTGGCGTTGACCGCCTCGACGGTCGGCAGCATCCGCTTGAGACGGCGGGCGTTCTGGGAGCCGAAGATCGCCCGGAGCAGCTTGCCGACTCCCTGGCCGAGAGCGCCAAGGGAGTCGCTGATCGTGTCGAAGTCCACCATCGGGGTTGATCGACGCCGATCCGAGCGGGAGCCGGCCGGCGCCTGAGCCGAGCAGTATAGCCCGCGGCCGGCGGCGGCTCCGCGACCGGCGGCGGGCGGTGGCGGCGGCCCGGCCTAGCGGTCCGGCCACTCGAGGGTGCCGACCAGGTCGGACACCCTCAGGCCTTCGGCCGCCAGCAGCCGGCGCAGGTCGGCAGCCAGCCGGCTGATCCGCCCGGGCTCGCGGAAGCAGGCCGTGCCGACCTGGACGGCGCTGGCTCCGGCGACCAGGAACTCGAGTACGTCCTCGGCCTCGGCGATCCCGCCGCAGCCGATCACCGGGATCGAAACCGCCGCCGCCGCCTCGTGGACCAGGCGCAGGGCGATCGGCCGAACCGCCGGACCGGACAGGCCGCCGTAGCCGGCGCCGAGCACCGGCCGCCGCCGCCGCCAATCGACGGCGAGGCCGAGGATGGTGTTGGCGACGGTCACGGCGTCGGCGCCGGCCTCCTCGGCGGCGCGGGCGAAGGGACCGATTCGACCGGCGTTCGGCGACAGCTTGGCCCACAGCGGCTGGCGGCAGAGGGGTCGGCAGGCGGCCACCACCTCGGCCACCGCCTCCGGACTGGAGGAGAACGGCAGCCGCCCGCCCTGGACGTTCGGGCAGCTCAGGTTGAGTTCGATCGCCGCCGTCCACGGCTCGGCGGCGAAGGCGGCGACGACCTCGCGGTATTCGGCGACGCTCTCGCCGCCGGCGTTCGCGACCACCGGCGCCGGGGCGGCGGCCAGCGCCGGGCGGTTTTCGCTCAGGAACGCGGCCAGGCCGCGGTTCTCGAGCCCGATCGAGTTCAGCAGGCCGGCCGGAGTCTCGTGCAGGCGCGGCGGCGGATTGCCGGGCCGCGGCGCGGGAGTCACCGTCTTCAGGACCAGAGCCCCGAGATCGGCCGGGTCGAGGAAGGCGAGGGCGGCGCCGTCGTGGCCGAAGGTGCCGGAGGCGGTGAGCAGCGGGCTGCGCAGCGCGAGGCGACCGAGGCGGCAGCTCAGCATGGCTCCGGCCTGGCCGCCTTGAGCTGGATCCGGGCCAAGCCGAGAACGAGGAGGACGAAGCCGACGCTGATGCAGGCGTCGGCGAAGTTGAAGACCGGCCAGGGATCGAGCGGCCAGAAGCCGAGGTCGACCTTGACGAAGTCGCGCACCGAACCGAGGAAGCGCTCGTCTTCGACCGCCACCCAACCGGTCCAGCGCCCGAGGTTGTCGTAGAGGTTGCCGAGGGCGCCGGCCAGGAGCAGGGCCAGGGTGGCGACCCCCAGCCGGTTCCGGCGCGGCTGGCGGGCGACCAAGCCGACGATCGCCACGACCGCGACGATCCGGATCAGGGTCAGCGGCAGCGTGAAGTCCTGGAACAGTCCGAAGACGCCGCCGGGGTTGTAGACCTTGCGCAGCGACAGCCAGCGCCCGGCCAGGAACACCTCGCCCTGGACGTTGCTCCAGACCCAGGCCTTGCTGATCAGATCGACGGCGACCAGGACGACGACGGAAAGCCAGAACACCGGCCGGCGCAGGCCGCCGGCGGCCGCCGCGGCGCCGGAATCAGTCGTCACCGAGTTCGCCGTTCTCCGCCTTCTGCTGACAGGACACGCAGTAGCGGGCGTAGGGAAGGGCCTCGAGCCGGCGGGTGGGGATCTCGCCCCGGCAGGCCTCGCAGCGGCCGTAGGTGCCGGTCTCGATCCGCTCCAGGGCCTCGAAGACCTGCCGCCGGATCTCGTCCTCGTTCTCGATCAGGCCGACCTGGAACTCCTGCAGGTAGGTGTCGGAGCCGAACTCGTCGACCTCGTCGGCCGAGGTCTCGCCGTCGCTGCGGAGAACCGAGTCCTCCATCCGTTCGATCTTCACCCCGAGGTGCTGGAGGAGAGCCAGCAGATGTTCGCGGTGCTTCTTGAGGGCGGCTTTGGACGGCTTCGGCATCGGCCTATGCTGGGGACGGCCCCGTTTCGGGGCCGCGCATTCTACGGATGCCGGAAAAGGACGGTCAATCTCCGGTCGCCGTCCGCGAACTGCGGTCCGCAGCCGAGGTCTGGCTGGCTTCGCTGGCCGGCGAGGCCGGACTCAGCCGCCACACCGTCGCCGCCTACCGCCGCGACCTGGCCGCCGCCGCCGCGGTGCTGGCCGCCGCCGGCTGTCGCTCCTGGTCCGAGGTCGGGCCCGGCGAAGTGGCCGAGGTGCTGGCCGAGGCGCGATCCCGAGCCGCGGCGCCGGCCAGCCAGGCCCGGCTCCTGTCGGCCCTGCGCGGTCTGTTCCGCTTCCTCCGCGCCGAGGGCCTTCTGGCCGGCCGGGACCCGGTGCGGCGCGGCGACCGCCTTCACCTCTGGCGTCGCCTGCCCGAGGTGCTGTCGGTCGAGCAGGTGCTCACCCTCCTCGATGCGCCGCCGGCCTCGGGCTGGTGCGGCCTGCGCGACCGAGCCCTGCTCGCCCTCCTCTACGGCGGCGGCCTCCGGGTCAGCGAGGCCTGCGGATTGCGGCTGGGCGACCTCTCGCTCCGGCTCGGCGGCGACGACGGCCCCGGCATCCTCCGGATCCGCGGCAAGGGCGGCAAGGAACGCCTCGTCCCCTTCGGCGGACGCGGCCGCGAGCGCCTCGAGGCCTGGCTCGCCCTCGGCCGGCCCGGTCGCCCCCAGCGCTCGGACGCGGTCCTCCTCAGCCGCGGCGGTCTTCCCCTCGACCGCCACCGTGCCTGGCGGGTGGTCCGCCGCTGGGCCGAAACGGCCGGGCTGCCGGGTCCGATCCACCCCCACGTCCTGCGCCACTCCTGCGCCACCCATCTGCTGGCCGGAGGCGGCGATCTGAGGGCGGTGCAGGAGTTCCTGGGGCACGCCGATCTGAGGACGACGGAGCGGTATACGCATGTCGAGGTAGACGAATTGCGAGCCGCCCACCGCCTCCACCATCCCCGCGCCTGAAACTGGCCCCACCCCCTGGCT
>RFGR01000159.1 GCA_003696625.1 Planctomycetota bacterium | reverse complement strand
TGGGACAAGACGGATCGAGACCGGACGCCGGCGGGGCGACGGGATGCTCCGTCTCTTCATCGGTCCCGGTCGGGGCGGGCTTGAGCGCCGCTCCCGACGGCCGGTGGTGAAGGCGGCGCCGGCCGGACCTAGAATCCAGCCATGGCACCGGCCAAGCGCCTGACCGAGTACGCCGCCTGCAGCGGCTGAGCGGCCAAGATCCCCCAGGGCGAGCTGGCGCAGGTTCTGCGTCGGGTCCTGCCCGCGGCGGATTCGCCCGATCTCCTCGTCGGCCCCCAGGGGTTCGACGACGCGGGGGCGCTGCGCCGCGGCGACGGCCGGGTGGCCTTGTTCACCGCCGATTTCTTCCCGCCCGTGGTGGACGACCCGGCCGCCTACGGCGCCATCGCCGCCGCCAACAGCCTGTCCGACATCTACGCGATGGGCGGCGAGGCGGTCGCCGTCCTCAACCTGGCCGGCTTCCCATCCGACTGGGACGAGTCCGTCACCGGTCCGATCCTCGCCGCCGCCGCCGCCAAGGTGCAGGAGGCCGGCGCCCTCTGGGTCGGCGGGCACAGCGTGCGCGCGGCCGAGCCTTTGTTCGGCTTCGCCGTCTTCGGCGAGGTGGCCGAGGAGGATCTCGTCACGAACCAGGGCGCCCAGCCCGGCGACCTCCTCTACCTGACCAAGCCGCTCGGCTGCGGGCCGCTGACCACCGCCGGCAAGCGCGGCCGGGCGCCGGCCGAGGCCCTGGCCGCCGCCCAGCGCGGCATGGCCCATCTGAACCGATCGGCGGCGGCGGCGATGCGGGCGGCCGGAATCCGGGCCGCGACCGACGTGACCGGCTTCGGGCTCCTCGGCCACGCCGCCAACTTGGCCCGCGGTTCCGGCGTCCGCCTGGTCTTCCGCGCCGTCGCCCTGCCGCTCTACGAGGGCGCGGCAGAGCTGGCGGCGGCAGGGGTCTTCTCCGGCGCCGCCGGCCGCGGCCGCAGCGCCCTGGCCGACCTGGTCGAGGTCGCGGCCGGAGTTCCGCTTTGGCTGGCCGAACTCTGCTTCGATGCCGAGACCAGCGGCGGTCTGCTCGTCGCGGTGCCGCCGGAGCGGGAGGAGGACTTCCGATCCGGGTTCGGTGACGATCCGGCGCCGGTCCTGGTCGGCGAGGTCGCCGCGGGTCCGGCGGCCGTCCGGCTCGAGTGAGCGCGCCGCCGGCCGGCGACGCTACCCTGGGGGCGGCCGGGAGCGGTTCGGGGCTGGCGCCTCGCGCGGCCTTCAAAGCCGTTGGGGGTCATCTCGAGATGGGCCCGGTGGGTTCGATTCCCATGCGCTCCCGCCAGCCATGCTCCACCTTCTGCTGACGCACCTGAGCCTGGCCGTGCTGGCGGCGGCCCAGGCGCCCGCCGCCGGGCCGCCGCCGGTGGTCCTCGTCCGTCTGGACGGGCCGCTGGACGAGGCCTGGGCCTCGATGCTGCGCCGGGCCGGCGAGCGGGCGGCGGCGCTGGATGCCGAGGCGCTGGTCCTCGAACTCGACACTCCGGGCGGCGAGGTCGAACTCATGAAGCGGCTCGGTGACCGGCTGGACGCGATCGGCCGCGAACGCCGCACGATCGCCTTCGTCGACAGTCGGGCGCTGTCGGCCGGCTCCTACCTGGCGATGGCCTGCCAGGAGATCTGGCTGGCGCCGGCGGCGACGATCGGCGCCGCCACTCCGATCGCCCTCGGGCCGGGCGGGGTGCCGCTGCCGCTCGAGGAGGACGTGGCCGAGAAGAACCTCTCCGCCTTCCGAGCGGTCTTCCGCGGCTGGGCCGAGCAGCACGGCCGCGATCCGGCCATCGCCGAGGCCTTCGTCGACAACCGGATCGAACTCCAGCGGGTCTCGGTCCGCGGCGAGATCCGGATCGTCAATCGGGAGGAATACGAGGAGCTGCTCCAGCGCGGCGAGAGCCCGTCCTTTCTCGACCTCATCTCGCCGGCCGGCAAGCTCCTCACCCTGACCACCCGGGAAGCGCTCGACTACGGCTTCGCCGACGGCGTCGCCGCCGGCCGCGAGGAACTCCTGGCCGCTCTCGGCTGGACGGAGCGGCCGCTGGTCGTGATCGAGGCCAACTGGTCCGAGCGGTTGGTCCGCTTCCTCGGCGGCTGGTCCTGGCTGCTCATGCTGGCCGCCGCCTTCTTCCTGGTCGTCAGCTTCCAGATGCCCGGCCTCGGCGCTCCGGAGGCGGCCGCGGTGCTCTGCATCGCCCTGTTCCTGTTCCACGGCTGGCTGGTCGGCCTGGCCGAATGGACCGAGGTCCTGCTCGTCGCCGGCGGCCTGGCGCTGCTCGCGGTCGAGGTGTTCCTGGTCCCCGGCACCCTCGCCGCCGGGCTGGCCGGCGGCCTGCTCCTGTTCGGCGGCCTGCTCCTGGCGATGCAGGACTTCGTGCTGCCCCGGGGCCCGATCGAGAGCGGCGTCCTGGTCGAGAACCTGATCCGGATCCTGCTCCTGCTTCTGCTGGTTCCCTTCGCCGGCATCTTCCTGGTTCGCCGCCTGGCCCGGAGCCGGGCGGGCTCCTTCCTGGCCACCGCCCCGAGCAGCGACTTCGCCGGCCCGATCACCGCCGCTTCCGGTGAGTCCGCCCTGCCGGGCGCCGGCGCGCGGGGCCGGGCCCTGACCCCTCTGCGGCCGGCCGGCCGGGTCGAGATCGACGGCGAGCCCTACGATGCCCTCTGCGCCGGCGAGTACCTGCCCGCCGGGGCGGCGGTCACCGTGACCGGCCGCCGCGGCGCTTCGCTGCTCGTCGCCCCGGCGCCGGAGACCCTCCCATGATCCTGCCGGTCGTCCTGCTGTTCGTCGGCTTCGCCCTGGTCGCTGCCGAGGTCTTCTTCCCCTCGGCCGGGGTGCTGTCGATCCTGGCCGGCTGCACCCTGATCGCCTCGATCATCACCGGCTTCGGCCACAGCCTGGTGCTCGGCTGGGTCCTCCTCGGCGTCACCGTGGTCGGGCTGCCGCTGGTCGTCGTCTCGGCCTTCCGGGTCTTCCCGCGCACCCCCATGGGCCGGCGGATGATCCAGGGCGGCGCGACCTGGGACAAGGGGGAGCGGGCCGCGGTCGCCCACGAGGCCGAGCGATTCGTCGGCCGCGCCGGCACCGCCGCCAGCGACCTGCGCCCGTCCGGCATCGCCCGTTTCGACGGCGAGCGGGTCGATGTGATCACCCGCGGTGAGCACATCGCGGCCGGCACTCCGGTGCGGGCCCTGCGGTTCGAAGCCAACCGACTGCTCGTCGAGGCCTTGCCGGCGGACGCCGCCGGCGCCTCCCCCGAGTCCGCTGAACCCTCCACCTGACCCCGCCGCGAACCCTACCAAGACCATGCTTCCTTTCGCCCTCGTCCAGGCCGCTGAGCCGGTTTCCCCGCTCAAGTGGGTCGTGGTCGGGATCCTCGTGATCCTGGCCTTCGTCGTCCTGGTCCTGCTCCTCAAGTATCTGAACCTCTACATCCAGTCGTTGTTGACCCGGGCCGGGATCGGGCTGGTCGACATGATCGCCATGAACTTCCGCAAGGTGAATCCGGCCCTGATCGTGCGGGCTCGGATCATGGCGGTGCAGGCCGGCCTGGCCGGGGTGGACCAGCGCAACCTCGAAGCCCACTACCTGGCCGGCGGCAACGTGATCAACGTCGTCCAGGCCCTGATCAGCGCCGACCGAGCCGGTCTGCCGCTCGACTTCAAGACCGCCACCGGCATCGACCTGGCCGGGCGGGACGTCCTCGACGCGGTCAAGACCTGCGTCAATCCCAAGGTGATCGACTGCCCGAACCCGGCCAGCGGCAAGACCGAGGTCGCGGCGGTGGCCAAGGACGGCATCCAGGTGCTGGCCAAGGCCCGGATCACGGTCCGGACGAACATCGCCCGCCTGGTCGGCGGCGCCACCGAGGAGACGATCATCGCCCGGGTGGGGGAGGGCATCGTCACCACCATCGGTTCGGCCGACACCCACAAGGACGTGCTCGAGAACCCGGACCGGATCTCGAAGACGGTCCTGGCCAAGGGGCTCGACGCCGGCACCGCTTTCGAGATCGTCTCGATCGACATCGCCGACGTCGACATCGGCACGAACATCGGCGCCCGCCTGCAGGCCGACCAGGCCGAAGCCGACAAGCGGGTCGCGCAGGCCATGGCCGAGAAGCGCCGGGCGATGGCGGTGGCCGCCGAGCAGGAGCAGCGGGCCGAGGTCATGGCCAACCGGGCCAAGGTGGTCCTGGCCGAGGCCGAGGTGCCGAAGGCGATGGCCGACGCCCTGCGCAGCGGCAACCTCGGGGTGATGGACCTCTACCGGCTGCGGAACATCGAGGCCGACACCCGAATGCGCGGCAGCATCGCCGGCGACGGGCCGAACCAGGAGGAGGAACCGCCGGCCGGCGGCAAGCCGGACCGGCGGAGCTGAGGGCCACCGCTTGGATTCCCTCGACCTCCTGTTTCAGGTCTTCCTCCTGATCTTCGTGGTCGGGAGCAGCGTCGCCGGCTGGCTGAAGAAGCGGCGCGACGAGCAGGCGGCGCCGCCGCGCCGGCCGCCGGTGCGGCCGTCGGAGTTCGAGGCGTTCCTTCCTGAGCCGGTCCTGCCGGAGCCGCGGCCGGAGCCGCCGCCGTCGCCGCGCCCCCAGGCCGGGCCGCCGGCGGACGAGGCGGTCGGCGGTCTCCGCTCGGCCCTGGAGGATCATCGGCTGGAGACCGAAGGGGTCGGCCGGACGACGATCTCGACCCTGTCGGCCGAACTCGACCGCCGGCGGCTCGGCGAGCTGCGGGCGACCGGGCCGGCCGAGTTCGCCGCCACCCGTGCCTGGCGACCGGCCGGTTCCTGGCGGGAGGCCGTCATCGTGCGCGAGGTCCTCGGGCCGCCGGTCTCGCTGCGGCCGCCCGGCGATCTTTCCTTCTTGTCCTGACCGACCGGACCGCTCCGCGTGCCCAGCCTCCGCCACCGCTCCGAACTCCTCGCCGCGATCACCCGCGGCCACCGGGATCCGACCGACTTCGCGCTCGGACTCGAGTACGAGATCTTCCCGGTCTGGCCCGACGGCCGGGCGATCTCCTACGGCGGCCCGGGCGGGGTGGAGGAACTCCTGCACGACCTGGCCGAACGCTCCGGCTGGCGGCGGATCGAGGAGGCCGGGCGGCTGCTCGGCCTGGCCGGCCCGAAGGGGAACGGCTTCACTCTCGAACCGGGAGCCCAGCTCGAGTTCAACAGCTCGCCCTGTAGGCGGCTGCCGGAGCTGGCCGCCGAACTCGGACAGGCGCTCGACCTGCTCGAGGGCCTGTGCCGCGAGCGCGGCATCCTCTTCCTCGGCCTCGGCGCCCAGCCGGTGGATCCTCCGGAGCGGATCGATCGCATTCCCAAGGCCCGCTACGACGTCCTCGAGCCCTACCTGGCCGGTGCCGGCGAACTCGGTCTGTGGATGATGAAGACGACCTGCGGCACCCAGGTCAACTTCGACCACGCCGACGCCGCCGACGCCGCCCGGAAGATGCGCCTCGGCTTCCGCTTGGCGCCGATCCTGGCCGCTTTGTTCGCCAACTCCGCGGTCCGGGCCGGGGAGCTGTCCGGCTTCGCCTCCTGGCGGGGACACGTTTGGACCCGAACCGATCCGGCCCGCTGCGGCATCCCGGCGGCGCTGTGTCGGCCCACGGCCAGCCTGGAAGACTACGTGGACTGGGCGCTGGCCGCGCCGATGTTGTTCCGGATCGATGCCGGCGGCGAGGTGCGCGACGGCCGCGGTCGCTCCTTCGGCGAGGCCTTCGCCGCCGGCGAAGCCACGGCAGCCGACTGGGACCTCCACCTCAGCACCCTCTTCCCCGAGGTCCGCTTCCGGCCCCAGCTCGAGATCCGAAGCACGGACACTTGCTGCCCCGACCTGGCCCTGGCCCTGGCGGCCCTGGTCAAGGGCGTGTTCTACTCCGAGTCGGCCCTGGCCGAGGCGGAGGCGCTGGTCGCCGACTGGAACCCGCACGAGCTGGTCGCGACCTGGAAGGACGCCCATCACCGCGGCCTCGGCACGCCGATCGGCCGCGGCCTTCGCTTGCGGGATCTCGCCGCCCGGCTCCTCGACCTGGCGGTCCTGGACGAAGAGGAAGCGCCCTTCCTGGCGCCGCTCCATCGGCTGCTCGAGGACGGAAGGTCGGAGGGGGAGCAGACCGCCGACCTCTTCGAGCGGGGCTGGGAGGAGGATCCGATCGGCCGGTTGATCGAGGCCGCCACCTGTCTGCCGCGATCGGCGAGCCCGGATTTGTCTGAATCCTGAAGGCTTCCGGCTGGTTTCGGTTTTTTTCTTTCCACGAACCCATTCCTGTGGTGGAATCGAGACGTCCATCCCCCCCTGGATGAATCCCCCGGTTCCCTCACCTGATGTCTTGACCGTTCTGGCCGTCCTGCCCTTCCATCCAGGGCAGGAGGCCGGCGGTCCCTTCTTCTGGGCGCGGTCCTTCCGCGACCGCCTGGCGGAGTTCCACGGCGCATTCGAACTCCTGGCGCTCGCGCCCCAGGCGGCGGACGGCGGCGCATCGGACCCCGCCCTCCATCGCTTCCGGTGGCGCGATCAGGAGGACGTCTCCGGTCCGGAAGGAGTTCGTCGGCTGCTCGGCCGGTCGCACGACCTGGACGCCTGGCAGGCGGCGGCCGTCCGCGCGGCCTCGGCGCTGGCCCGCCATCACGATTTCGGGGTCGTCCACGCCCAGCTGCCGCTCCTGACCGGGCCGGCCGCCCGGGCCGCCGGCGCCGGCCGCCGGGTCCCGGTGGTCGCGATGAGCTGTCGGCTCGAACTCGCAGCGGCCGCGGCCGATCCGGCCCTCCGCGCCCGACTCGAACGGGAATGGGAGACCTGCGACCTCCTGGTCGCCGGCGACGAGGAGACCGCGGCGGCGATTCGAAGCGCCGGCGGCCGCCCGGTGCCGACCCTTCCCGCCGGCGACGATCCGGAGGAACGGGTCGAATGGCTGCTCGGGATCTGGGAGCGGGCGCTGCTGCGCGGTCCGGTCCGCACCCGGCCCGGCCAGGACGATCTGCACCATCGCCTCTGAGTCCGAGCCGGCCGAGGGCGGTCGAGGGCCGGCGGCTCCGCGCCTCAGTGTCGGCGCGGCTTCTTCTCCCGGGCCGGGTAGGTCTCGGCCACCCAGGCCCGCCAGGTCCGCTCGGCCTGGATCAGGTCGAGGCCGAGCAGCCGCTTGACCAGCTCCCGGCCGCCCTCGCGCTGCTTGGCGCCGCGGAGGAAGTCGGCCAGGGTTTCGGGGACGGTGGCGACGAGCCAGTCGTAGAAGGACCAGGCCAGCGCCATCTCCTCGGGCGTCATCGCCCCGGTCTGCCTGGTGAGCAGGGTCGGCAGGACCATCGGGTCGTCGCGGCGGCCGAGCCGTTCGCGCACCGCCGCCCGCCAGACGCCGCCGTTCCAGTTCGGCGGCACCGCCGCCTCGTCGATGCAGTAGTGTCGCACCTGGGCGAAGACTTTCTCCTCGTACCAGTGGGCGGCGCCGGAGTCGAGCCAGCCGGCCCCCTGGTCGCCGATCCAGATCTCGGCGAAGAGGTTGGAGAGCAGCATGTGGATCCCGTTGTGCACCCCGAGGCTGCGCAGGGACGGCTCGTCGCCCTGGAAGCTGGGGTCGAAGCACCAGACGCTGAACAGCGGCTCGTGCCCGAGCATCTTGAAGTCGCCTTCGGCGCCGCTGTGCAGGAAACAGCGCATGACCTCGCGGTGGGTGGCGCGATCGTTCCAGAACCACAGCCGCATGCGGGCGCGGTAGTCCTTCGGGCCGGGGCGGTAGTGGCCGTCGAGGAGCGCCGCGGCGCGCTCGGCGTCGTGTGCCAGCTCGTGCAGGAAGCGGTGGCCGTCGATCCGCTTCTTGCCGCGCTTCAGGCCCTCGGCGTCGGTGACGAACCGGAAGTGCTCGGTCTCGATCCGCACGAGCGGCCGGCCGAGGAAGGCCTCGAGCGGATCCTCCCGCGCCAGCCAGGCCGCCGCCTCTTCGCGCCGGGCGGCGGTGGCGGCGGTCTCCGGCCCGCCCTCGCAGCGGGCGCAGGGTACGGCCAGGGCGCCGCCGCAGTCCGGACAGCGGGCGGCGGCCGAGCAGAACAGGACCTCCTGCTCGAGGGCCAGGAGGTCCTCCTCGTGCGCCGGGCAGTCGACCACCCCGCGGTGGTCGCAGTGCCGGCAGCCCGCCGGCGCGGCCGGTTCCTGGGCCGGCGGGGCGGCGACCGCCAGGCCGAGGAGAAGGGCGGGGACCGGCATGGAGCCAGCCTACACCGCGGCCTCGAGTCCCAGCGGGACTCCGGATGGAGCGATCCCGTCCGGCCGAGGGCGGGCTCCACCCCGGGCCAACGGGAATCCCGCCCGCCGGGGCTTGACCTATGATATTCATCAGATAGACTGGTGCCATGCCGCCCCAGGAATCGCTCAGTCCGCGTCAGGAGGCCGCGCTGCGGTCCCTCCGTGCCTTCCATGCCCGGCACGGCTTCCCGCCGACGCGGGCCGAGCTGGGGCGGCTGCTGGGCGTCAGCGCCCAGACGGCCGATTTCCACCTCCGGGCCCTCGCGCGCAAGGGCTTGATCCGGATCTCGCGCCAAGCGCGCGGCGTCGAGCCCACCCCGGCGGGGGAGGCGCTGCTGGCCGCCGCCGACGGCGGCGCCCGGGTCGAGGCCCGGGCGGTGCCGGTGGTCGGCCGCGTCGCCGCCGGCGCGCCGCTCACCGCGATCGAGAACCTCGAGGGCACCCTGCCGCTGCCCGAGGGCTGCGGGGCCGACTTCGCCCTGCGCGTCCAGGGCGACTCGATGATCGAGGCCGGCATCCTCGACGGCGACCTGGTCCTGGTCGAGCAGGCCGAGTCGGCCCGCAAGGGCGACATCGTCGTCGCCCTGCTCGGCGAGGGCGACGAGGTCGAGGCGACCGTCAAGCGCTACCTGCCCGAACGCGGGCGCGTCGTGCTGCGCCCGGCCAACCCCACCCTGTCCGACATCGTCGTGCGTCGCGGCCAGCCCTTCGCGATCGCCGGCCGCGTCGTGGGAGTGCTGCGCCTGTGGAAATGAGTCCCCGCCTGATCGAGGCCGCGCCCACCGGCCCCGCGGCTCAGTTCGTGGTCCACGAGGAGGGCCTGGCCGACACCTTCTTCCTCTCCCTGCTCGCCCCGGCCGAGAACGACGAGGGCCTGCGCCACGGCGACCTGCTGGCGGTCTCCGCCCGGCCCGACGCCGAACCCGGCGACCTCGTCGTCTGGTGGCTGGGCACGGCCGAGTCGCAGGCGCTGGCCCGGCTGGGCGGCGATCTGCGTCTGCACCCGGTGGCCGGCTTCCCGCCGCCGCCGGACGGCGACGCCCCGCGGTCGTTGCCGCCCGGAGCACGGGCGCGGCTGCGCGGCGTGGTCGTCGGCCGTCTGCGCTCGGCCGGCGCCGCCGGCCGCCGCGCCGGCTGAGGAGGCCGCCGGCGATGGCGCGAGGGGCCGCTTCCGCACGCGACCGCTCGATTCTGCACGTCGACCTCGACGCCTTCTTCGTCGCCGTCGAGCGGGTGCGGGATCCCTCCCTGGTCGGCCGCCCGGTGGTGGTCGGCGGCCCGCCCGAGCGGCGCGGGGTGGTCGCCGCCGCCAGCTACGAGGCGCGTGCCTACGGCATCCGCTCGGCCATGCCGATGGCGCAGGCTCAGCGCCTCTGCCCGGACCTGGTCCGGGTCGACGGCAGCCACCGGCTCTACGGCCGCGCCTCGCGCGCGGTCTTCGCCCTGCTCGGCGCCTACACCCCGATCGTCGAGAAGGTCTCGGTCGACGAGGCCTACCTCGACCTCAGCGGCACCGGCCTGCTCTTCCCGCGCGCGGTCGACGCCGCCGAACGCATGCGGCGCGAGGTGCGCGAGCGGCTGCGGCTCGACCTCACGGTCGGTGTGGCGCGCAACCGCCTGGTCAGCAAGGTCGCCTCGGCCTTCGCCAAGCCGCAGGGGCTGTTCGAGGTCCGCCCGGGTCAGGAGGCGCGCTTCCTCGCCCCGCTGCCGGTGCAGCGCCTGCCCGGCATCGGCCCGGTCACCACTCGTCGCCTGCTCGACTTCCGCATCCCGCGGCTCGGCGTCCTGGCCGCGACCGAGTCCTGGTTCCTCGAGGAGGTCTTCGGCGAGCACGGCCCGGCCATGCAGCGGCGCGCCCGCGGCGAGGACGACACCCCGGTGCGGCCGCCATGGGAGCCGCACGAGGCGCGCACGATCGGCCACGAGGAGACCTTCGCGCAGGACACCGAGGACCACGGCTTCCTGCGCGCCAAGCTGCACGAGCTGCTCGCCGCCGCCGCCCGCCGGCTGCGCGCCCAGGGTCTGCTGGCGCGCAAGATCTCGGTGCGCCTGCGCTACGCCGACTTCGTCAGCGAGAGCCGCGACACCACCCTGCCGGTCGCCACCGACCACGACGGCGAGCTGCTCGCGCCGGCGCTCGAGCTGCTGCACCGCATGGCCACCCGCCGCACCCTGGTGCGGCTGCTCGGCGTCCGCCTCGGCGGCCTGTCGCGCGGCTACTGGCAGGGCTCCCTGCTCGATCCGCGTCGCGCCCGCGAGCGCCGACTGGTGGCGGCGCTGGACGGCATCCGCGACCGTCACGGCATGAGCGCGGTGCGGGCGGGGGAGACGGTCTGGCTGCGGCGGCCGTCCGGGCGCCGCCCCGCGCCGGCATGAACCCGGCCCAGCTCGCCGTCGCCACCCCGTGGAGCTTCCACTGGGGGGCCTCGACGGTGGAGGATCTGGCGGCGCGGGCGGCGGAGCGGGGGATCGGGGCGCTGGGCATGGCCGACCACGGCGGGCTGTGGGGGGCGGTGCCGTTCCAGAAGGCCTGCGAGGCGGCGGGCGTGAAACCGGTCTTCGGCGTGCGGCTCGGCCCGGCCCACCTGGTGGCGCTGGACGCGGCCGGCTGGGCGG
>RFGR01000158.1 GCA_003696625.1 Planctomycetota bacterium | reverse complement strand
CGAGCAGGCGCGGCGGCGGCGCCGCCGCCGCTTCGGCGGCGGCGGCGGCGGCGACCCGGGCCGCGATCCAGTGCGCCCGGCACCAGGGGTCCTCGGTCGGGCCGGCGGCCAGGTCGGGGTCGGCACCGACGTCGGCGGCGCGGCGGTAGGCGACCGCGCCGTCGTCGAGGCGGGGGCCGGCGAAGAGCCCGAGCTGGGCCAGCGCCTCCTCGCACTCCGGGCCGTTCGGCGCCGGCCCACGCCACCAACCGTCGCCGAGCGAACAGGCGTGGTGGGGGAGTTCCGGATGGGGCAGCTCCCAGGGACGGGCCACGCGGCGGAGTGTAGCCGCGCCGCGGCCGACCTCCGGCATCAGGCCGGCGACAAGCCCTCCTCGCCCGGGCCGGGCGGGACCGCCGGCCGGGTCGCCGGCAGCGGCGGCGGCGCGGCCGGGGCGGGCGCCGCGTCGGCTGCGGCCGTCGGCCGGGGCGGCGGCAGCAGTTCCTCGACCGGGCGGCCGGCGACGATGCCGCGGACCACGGCCCCGCTCAGGGTCTCGTGGCGGATCAGGGCTTCCGCCAGGCGCTCGACCGCGGCGCGGTTGGCCTCGATCACCGCCCTCGCCCGGCTCCGGGCCTCGTCGAGGAGGCGGATGATCTCCTGATCGATTTCCCGCACGGTCGCCTCGGCGTGGTCCTTACCGACCGTCAGCTCGGCGCCGAGGAACTCGCTGCCGACCCGGTCGGCGAGATTGACCGGCCCGATTCGATCGCTCATGCCCCACTCGGTCACCATCAGCTTGGCCAGGTGGGTCGCCCGCTGGATGTCGTTGGCGGCGCCGGAGGTGATGTCGTCGCAGAAGACCTCCTCGGCGACCCGGCCGCCGTAGAGCACCGCCAGCTCGTCGAGCAGCTTCTTGCGGGTCAGGTGCATCCGATCCTTCTCCGGCAGCATCATGGTCGCGCCCAGAGCCATGCCGCGGGGGATGATCGTCACCTTGTGGACCGGCTCGGTGTGCTCGAGCAGGCAGTTGACGACGGCGTGGCCGGCCTCGTGGAAGGCGGTGATCCGCTTGTCCTCGGGGTCGAGGACGCGCGACTTCTTCTCGCGGCCGAAGGCGACCTTGTCCCGGGCCTCGTCGAAGTCGGCGCGGGTGACGAACTCGTGGCCGCGCATGGCGGCGATGATCGCCGCCTCGTTGACCAAGGCAGCCAGCTCGGCGCCGGAGAAGCCGGGGGTGCCGCGGGCGATCTCGGCCAGGTCGACGTCCGGCGCCCGGCGCACCTTCTTGACGTGGACGCCGAGGATGGCCTCCCGGCCCTTCAGATCGGGCAGATCGATCACGATCTCACGGTCGAAGCGGCCCGGTCGGAGGAGGGCCGGGTCGAGCACGTCCGGCCGGTTGGTGGCGGCCATCAGGATGATGCCCTCGTCGGTGCTGAAGCCGTCCATCTCGACCAGGATGGCGTTCAGCGTCTGCTCGCGCTCGTCGTGGCCGCCGCCGAGGCCGCTGCCGCGCTTGCGGCCGACGGCGTCGATCTCGTCCAGGAAGACGATGCACGGCGCCGAGTCGCGGGCCTGCTTGAACAGGTCGCGGACCCGGCTGGCGCCGACGCCGACGAACATCTCGACGAAGTCCGAGCCGCTGATCGAGAAGAACGGCACCCCGGCCTCGCCGGCGATCGCCTTGGCCAGCAGCGTCTTGCCGGTGCCGGGCTGGCCGACGAGCAGGACGCCGCGCGGGATGCGGCCGCCGAGACGGCTGAACTTCTCCGGATTGCGCAGGAACTCGATGATCTCCTGGACGTCCTCCTTGGCCTCGTCGATCCCGGCGACGTCGGCGAAGGTCACCCCGGTGCTCTTCTCCTTGTTGTACATCACCGCCCGTGAGCGGCCGAAGGACATCAGCCCCTGGCCCTGCCCCCGCATCTGGCGTAGGAACAGGAACCAGAACAACGCCACCAAGAGCAGAATCGGGCCGAAGGTGAGCAGGAAGCTGAGCAGGAGCGAGTCCTGATCGTTGGTCACCGTCGGGTGGGCGGCGTCGAAGGTCAGGCCGGACACCACCTCGGCTCCGGCCTGACGCAGGGCCGGCAGCACCGCCGCCAGATCGATGTTGTGCGGGTCGGTGCCGACCACCTCGGCGTAGTGGGTGCCGCGGGCGTCGGCGTAGTCGATGAACAGCCGGTGGCTGGTGCGGAGCGGAGAATCCAGCCGCCCCGGCTCGGTGCGTTCGGTGAAGCGGAGCGGATAGGCCTTGAGCGGCAGGATCGAGCCTTCCTCGACCCCGGCCAAGAAGGCGCCGAGGGGCTGGGGCTCCTCGGCCTCCTTGGCGCTCAGCTCCTGGATCAGATCCCGTTCGGACAGGGCGTCGGCCAGTTCGACCACGAACTCCGGCGAACGGTCGCCGGCGGCGGAGCCGGCCAGGCGGCCGGTGACCCGGTCCCGGCCGACCACCGGTGACTCGACCTCGCCGGTGTAGAGGCGGTACCAGAACTCGTCGACGCTGATCGGCCGCCGGCGCTGACCGCTGCCGAAGACGACCAGCAGCATCAGCAGCAGGGCGGCGACCAGGATGAAGGTTCCCGCCGGCCGCTTGCCGAGCGGCTTGTCGTCGGGGCGGGGACGGAGGGGCGGAGTGTCGCTCATTCGATCGCGGCTGGGGCGGCCCGGTCGAGCCGGGCGCCCACTTCCAATACGACGCTTTCGGCCATGGAGTCGAGGATTTCGAGCATCGCCCGCCGGGAGTCCTCGCCGGCCCCGGGCAGGAAGTCGTAGGTCCGCCTGAGCCGGCCTCGGCCGAGGACCCGGCCGGATGCGTCGGCCAGGGACCAGCGGACCTGGATCTGGGAGCTGCCGACCAGGGCGCCGCCGTCCTCGCCGCGGACCGGGGCGCCGCGCCGGGGCTCCTCGAGTTCGGTGCGCAGGATCAGGCGATCCGGATCCTCGGCGTCGTCCACCAGGCGCAGGTCGAGCAGGCGGCCGAGGTCGGCGCGCAGGGCGGCGGTGAAGTCGGCCTCGAGGCCCCGCCAGCGGCTCTGGTTGGCGGCCGGGGGCACCGCCACCGGTCGACCGCCGCCGGCGGCCGGGTCGAGGAAGCGGTAGCCGCAGCCGGTCGGGGCCAGGATCAGGGCGGCGACCAGGAGCGGTCTCACCCGCCGGCCTCCTGTTCGTCGGCCGGAACCTCCAGCGGCGGGTTCGGCGGCAAGGCGGCGAGCAGTCGCTCGGCTTCGCGGGCGATCTCGGCCACCGGGCTGGTCCGGGCCCGCTGGTAGTGGTAGCGGGCGCCGCGGACGTTGTCGATGGTCTCGTAGTAGTCCCCGATCAGCAGTTCCCGCTCGCCGCTCCATCGCTCGAGCCGGGCCAAGGCCTGCTCGGCTTCGCTCCGGTAGAGCCCGGACGGGTAGTGGTCGAGGTAGAAGCGGAGCTGGGCGGCCGAGCGTTCGATCAGCCGGCCGTCCACCCAGGGGCCGTCGATCTGCAGGAAGCCGCACATCCCGAGTCGGAAGTTGGCCAAGTCGGTGAACTCCGAATCCGGATGCTGCTCGAGCAGTTGGCGGTAGTCCATCGCCGCCTCGGCGTACTGGCCCTCGGAGAAGGAGTAGTTGGCGGCGGTGGCCAGGGCCTGGGCGGCCCAGGGGCTGTTCGGTGCCCAGGTCGCCAGGTTGTGCAGGGTGACCACGCCGCGGCCGCGGTCAGGGAAGATGCCGAAGGCGCGCCGCTCGCCGTTCAGCAGTTGCATGGCCATCTCGAACAGGCGCTCCTCGACCCGCTCCGACTCGCTGGCCAAGCCGGCCGAGAGGAGGTACTCCTCGTAGTGGTGGATGG
This sequence comes from Planctomycetota bacterium, assembly GCA_003696625.1. GTDB lineage: Bacteria > Planctomycetota > UBA1135 > UBA1135 > UBA1135 > J029. Next base: position 8,147 of record RFGR01000158.1, on the reverse strand, counting down.
CCTGGTCCCAGTCCTCGCGGGCGTAGGCGACGTCGCCGGCCAGCAGGCTGTATTCGCTCTGCCCGGCCCGGTCGAAGTCCTCGCGATCGAAGTCGGCCAGGGCGGCGGCGGCGCCGTCGTAGTCGCCGGCGGCGGCCAGGGCCCGGGCCGGTTCGAGGTCGGCCGAGGAGCAGGGCTCCTCCGGCGCCGAGGAGCAGGCGGCGAGGAGGGCGAGGAGGAGCGGCGGGAGGGCGGACTTCACCGAGCGGCTGCGGTCGGGCGGCGCCGGACCAGGAAGGCCCAGGCGCGGGGCGGTCTCTCCAGGTGGTAGTGGAGGAAATCGCCGAGGATTGTAAGGCAGGCGCGGCGGACCGCCGAATCGGCCTCGGCGGCGGCGGTTCGATCCCCGGCCCGAACCGCCCGCAGCAGGGCCAGCTCGGCCGGGGAAATCGAGCGGCAGGCTCCGGCCGGGCGGGGCGATCCCGCCGGCAGCAGACCGCCCTCGGCGGCCGCAAACCAGCGGCGGCCGGCCGCGGGCGGGTCCGGTCCGGCCTCGAGCACCGGGCCGAGACCGAGCAGGTCGAGCCCGGCGAGGGCGGCGCGCAGGGCCGCGGCCTCGGTCGGCTCGCCGTTCGCCAGGTGGTGGAGGGTTTCGAGCAGGTAGTGGAAGGACGCCGCCGGCTCCGGCGGCGCCGCCAGTTCGGCCAGCTCGGCGGCCACCGCCGCCACGATCAGCCGTTCCGGGTCGGCGGACAGGCCGCTCATCCGATCGAGCAGGCGACAGCGGTAGAGGTTCAGGAGTTCGGCGTCGTCCGGGCCGCCGTACTCGATCTCGACCAGCGCCCAGGTGTCGAGCACCCCGAACTTGCCGCTGGTCGGCTTGAACACCCCCTTGGCCAGCAGCGGCACCACCCCGGAGCCGGGGGTGAGAACCCGCAGGGCCAGCGAGTGCTCCGACCACGGCCAGCGCCGGAGGACGAGGGCGGTCTCGGTGCGGCGCCTCACGCGGCGTCGGTCTCGGCGCCGGTCTCGAGCCGACGGACCCGGACCCGGCGGATGCGGCGGTCGTCGGCCTCCAGCACCTCGAGCCGGACGCCGTCCAGTTCGATCGCTTCGCCGACCGCCGGGATGTGGCCGAAGCGGTCGAAGAGAAGCCCGGCGACGGTGTCGTAGTCCTTGTCCTCGGGCAGACGGGCCGAGAGCAGCTCGTTCAGGTCGGGGACGCCGAAGCGGCCGTCGACGTCCACCTCGTCCTCGGAACGGCGCTCGAAATGGAGGGATTCGCCCTCCGGGTCGTGTTCGTCCTCGATCTCGCCGACGATCTCCTCGAGTAGATCCTCGACCGTGACGACCCCGGCCGTACCGCCGTACTCGTCCACCACCACCGCCAGGTGGACCCGGCGCCGGCGCAGCTCCTCGAGCAGGGCCGGGACCCGCATCGTCTCGGGCACGAAGAAGGGCTGGCGCAGGTGCTGGTCGACCGGCAGCTCGGCGGCGTCGCCGCCGGCCACGAGGGTGGGCAGGGCGTCCTTGAGGTAGAAGACCCCGACCACGTGGTCGATGTCGCCCTCGTGGACCAGGATCCGGGAGTGGCCGGCCTCGTGAGCCAGGCGCAACGCCTCGGCCAGGCTGGTGCCGGTCGGCACCGAGGTCAGCTCGGTGCGGGGGGTCATCACCTCGGCCGCGTCCACCTCGGGCAGGTCGATGACGTGGGCGATCATCCGCCGCTCGGTCTCGTCCAGCTCGCTCTCCCGCTCCTGTTCCTGGGCCACCTCGATCAGGTCGGCGGCGAGGGAGTCGGCCGGGCCGGCCTCGGGATCGGCGCCGACGGCGCGGAGGGCGACGTCGAGCAGGGCGGTGAGCGGCCGCAGGACGAAGGCGATCCACCGCAGCGGCGGCAGCAGCAGCAGCAGCGGCCGGACCAGCCGGCCGCGCACGACCAGGGCCGGCACCCCTTCGAGCAGCAGCCCGGAGACGACCAGGGCGACCGCGAACAGCGGCCAGCGGCGGATCGGCTCGAGGAGCTGCCCCTGGCCGAAGACCAGGGTGGCGGCGGCGACGACGCAGGCCAGACGACCGATGCCGGCCGCCATCACCAGGCGGCGGCCGTCGCGCTCGATCTCCTCGCGCAGGCGCCGGCGGCGCTCCTCAGGCAGATCCTCGAGCAGGGAGCCGGCGAGCGGGGAGGAGAGCAGCGCCCGCAGGCCGCCGAGGACGGCGCCGGCGGCGAGGAGCAGGGCCGGCAGCAGGAGGTTGTCGCCGGTCCAGGCCGGGGCGTCGGCCGATTCGGCGGCTCCGGCGGCGGCCAGGAAGAGAAGGGGTGGCTCGTGCAAGTCGGTCGGGGAAGGCCCCGCAGACGATCATAGCGCCGCGGGGTTCGCCCCTTGATCGGCCGTTTCCGGCCTCTTCCTTCGCCCCGCGCCGTCCTAGGATCCGGGCATGGCCCAGGCCGCCTGCGACCTCCTCGTCCACGGCGCCGCGTCCGTGCTCACCCTGGATCCCGGGGGGGCCGAACCGCCTTCGGCGGCGGACCTGCCCGGGCTGCCGGTCCATCCCGGCGGCGCCGTCGCGATCCGCGACGGCCGCGTCGCCGCCGTCGGTCCGGAGGCGGTGCTGCGCCGGGACTGGCGGCCGGCCGCCGAGCTGGACGTCGGCGGCGGTCTGTTGGCGCCGGCCTTCGTGGACGCCCACACCCACCCCGCCTTCGCAGCCGGCCGGGCGGAGGAGTTCGGCTGGCGCCTGGCCGGCGCCGACTACCTGGAAATCGGCCGCCGCGGCGGCGGCATCCTGGCCAGCGTCCGGGCGGTGCGGGCGGTGGACGAGGAGGAGCTGACCGCGCACGTCGCCGACCATTTCCGGCGCATGCAGCGGCACGGCACCGCCTCCTGCGAGGCGAAGTCCGGCTACGGTCTCGACCCGGAAGCGGAGTTGAAGTCGCTGCGGGCGATCCGCGCCGCCGCCGAACAAACCGGCATGACCGTCTTCCCGACCTTCCTCGGCGCCCACGCCGTGCCCGAGGAGCATCGGGCGGATCCCGACCGCTATCTTGAGCTGCTCTGCTCCGAGATGCTGCCCGAGGTGGCGGCGACCGGGCTGGCGCGGGCGGCGGACGTCTTCATCGAAGAGGGCGCCTTCGACCCGGCGCGGGCGCGCCGCTACCTCGAGCGGGCGCGGGAACTCGGCCTGGCCCTGCGGGTGCACGCCGAGCAGTTCCATTGCCTCGGCGGCGCCGCCCTGGCGGCCGAGCTGGGCGCCGAGTCGGCCGACCACCTCGAGGTCCTGGACGACGCCGGCCTCGAGGCGCTGGCGCTCGGCCGCCGAACCTTCGCCGGACTGTTGCCGGCGGTGCCGCACTTCCTGCGCCAGGCCGCCGACGCCCCGGCCCGGCGGCTGATCCAGGCCGGGGTTCCCTGGTTCGTCGCCACCGACTTCAATCCCGGCTCCTGCTACACCGCCAGCCTGCCCGAGGCCGCCCACTTCGCCCGGGTTCGGCTCGGTCTGAGCGCGCTCGAGGCCTTGGCCGGGGTGACCGTCCTGGCCGCCGCGAGCCTCGGCGCTGCCGACCGCAAGGGGCGAATCGCTCCCGGCTGCGACGCCGACCTGGTCGTTCTCGACCTGCCGGACTTGGACCACTTCGGCTACGGCTTCGGCGAGAACCCGGTCCGGCAATTGATCCTCGCCGGCCGGCCCGTGCCGGCCGGCTAAGTTCTTGGTTTGGAGCGGTTTGTGCTAGGCTTGGGCGAGCCGCCACCGAGCTGGAGCTGTCCGCATGACCACCGTTCGCGATCTCGTCGGCCGCCAGGAGCGCGTCGTCTTCGTTTCTTCCGATGCCACCGTCCGCGAAGCCGCAAAGGCCATGGCCGAGCACAACGTCGGTTGTTCGGCCGTGGTCGACGACGGCCGCCTGGTCGGCATGTTCACCGAGCGGGACATCCTCAAGCGGGTCCTGCTCCAGGACTTGCGCACCGACCAGACCCGCGTGGCCGACGTGATGACGACCGAGATCGTCACCTGCGGCCCCGACACCGACGTCCGCCTGGCCCGGCTCCTGCTCCGGGATCACCACATCCGGCACCTGCCGGTGCTCGAGGAGGACGGCCGCCTGCTCGGCGTCCTGTCGATCCGCGATCTCGTGCTCGAGGAGATCGAGGAACTCAGGAAGTACCTCCGACTCGAGGAGGACTGAGCCCCGGCCGCCGTCGGCGCCGCTAGACTGGCCCAATTCCCGGCCCCGGGCCGGCCGCCATGACTGTCGTTGTCGTCGCCAGCGCCGTCCGCACCCCGATCGGCAGATACCTCGGGGGGCTCTCCACCCTGTCCGCCCCGGCGCTCGGCGAGGTCGCCGTGCGCGGCGCCCTGGCCGCGGCCGGGGTCGAGGCGGCCGAGGTCGATTCCCTCTTCTTCGGCCACGGCCGCCAGGCCGGCTCGGGGCCGAACCCGGCCCGCCAGGTCGCCTTCCGCGCCGGCATCCCGGTCGAGGCGCCGGCGGCGACCATCAACCAGGCCTGCGCCTCCGGCCTGAAGAGCCTGCAGCTCGCCGCCGACGAGATCGTCCTCGGCCGCAGTCGGATCGTGGTCGCCGGCGGCATGGAGAGCATGTCCACCCTGCCTTTCGTGCTCGATCGGATGCGCACCGGCTACCGACTCGGCCACGGCGAGGTGGTGGACCTGATGTACCGCGACGGCTTCCTCTGTCCGCTGTCGAACATGATCATGGGCGAGACGGCCGAGCTGCTGGCCAAGGAGCGCGGCATCTCCCGCCGCGAGCAGGACGAGTTCGCCCTGGCCAGCCAGCGCAAGGCCGGCGCCGCCCGCGCGGCCGGTCGCTTCACCGACGAGATCGTGCCGGTCACCGTGCCCGGGCGGAAGGGCGAGACCGTGGTCGCGGTCGACGAGCACCCGCGGCCGGACACCACCCTCGACAAGCTCGGTCGGCTGCCGGCGGTGTTCGACCGCGAGCACGGCACCGTCACCGCCGGCAACAGTTCCGGCATCACCGACGGCGCCGCCGCCCTGGTGGTGATGGGGGCGGACGAGGCCGAGCGGCGTGGCATCGAGCCGCTGGCGGTCTTCGCCGCCAGCCATGTCACCGGCTGCGACCCGAAACGCATGGGCTTGGGACCGGTCCCGGCCACCCGCACGCTGCTCGAACAGACCGGCCTCGGCCTGGACGACTTCGACCTGGTCGAGATCAACGAGGCCTTCGCCGCCCAGGTCCTGGCCTGCCTGCAGGAACTGCCGGTCGAAGCCGAGCGCCTGAACGTGAACGGCGGTTCGATCGCCCTCGGCCACCCGATCGGCTGCACCGGCGCCCGCTTCGTCGTCACCCTTTTGCACGAGCTGCGCCGCCGCGGCGGCCGCCGCGGCCTCGCCACCCTCTGCGTTTCCGGCGGCCTCGGCATGGCCGCCGTCTTCGAGCGCCCTTGATTCCCGCCATGAAGCCCGACTTCCCTCTCCTCGTCCCGCTCCTGCTCCTGGCCGCCTGCGGCGGCGGTCCCGAAGCGGCCGAGGATTCCGCCCCGGCCCGGGCCGCCGCGGCCCCGCCGGCCCCGGCCGAGGCGGCCGCTCCGGACCAGGATCCGGCCGTCGGCCGCAACGCTGCGCCGCCGGTGATCGGCCGCGAGGCCGGCCGGCCGCCGGCCTCGGTTTGGCAGCCGACCCGCGAACCGGAGTTCCACTTCGAGCCCGGCGGCCCGATTCCGGACGAGAAACTGGCCGACTACCACGTCGAGCTGAGCTGCAGCGTCGACGGCAAGGACGTCGGCACGATGGTCATCGGCCTCTGGCCGGAGAAGGCGCCGGTCACCGTCCGCCGCTTCCTGCGTCTGTGCGACGAGGGCTTCTACGACGGCACCACCTTCCACCGGATCATCCGCAATTTCATGGTCCAGGGCGGCGACCCGACCGGAACCGGCGCCGGCGACGGCCCCTACGGCCACCTGCCGGGCGAGTTCTCGGACGAGCCGCAGTACGAGCACCACTACGGCGTCCTCTCGATGGCCCGCGGCAACGATCCGGACAGCGCCGGCTGCCAGTTCTTCATCGTCTGCGCCGAGTCGGCCAGCGTCTGGAACCTGGACGGCCGTTACGCCAGCTTCGGCAAGCTGGTGGCCGGGGTCGACACCCTCGAGGCGCTCGCCAACGCTCCGACCGACCCCCGCAGCCGCGAGGGTTCGCGGCCGACGGTGCCGGTCCGGATCGAACGGGCCCGCGTCGTCGCCGGACCGGCGCCGCCGCCGCAGGAGAAGATCGAGCGGCCCGCGCCCGACCTCGGCGGCGAGCCGGCCATGATCGAGGTCCAGCACGTCTTGGTCAGCTTCCGCGACACGCGGGTGAAAGCCGATCGGAGCAAGGAGGAGGCCTTCGAGCTGGCTCGAATCGTGCTCGAGAAGGCCCGCGCCGGCGAGGACTTCTCGGCCCTGGTCCGCGAATACTCCGACGACCCGATCGACCCGCGCGACCCGCTGCCTGGCCTGTACCGAATGACCAACCGCGGCGTCACCGATCCGGTCTTCGAGCGGGCGATCTTCGAGGCCGAGAAGAAGTACCAGGCTCGGGATCAGGAGCTGACCGCCAAGGTCGGCAAGGGCGAGATCAGCTACCAGGAGAAGCAGCAGCAGATGCAGGCCCTGAAGCAGGAGCTTCTCGGCCAGTTGCCGCCGCAGTCCTTCCCCCGCCAGCAGATGGCCAAGGCCTTCGGCGACGTCGCCTTTTCCCTCGGTGTGGGGGAGATCGGCATGGCCGAATACAGCCCGGTCGAATCGCCGTTCGGCTGGCACATCATCAAGAGGATCAAATAGAGATGAGCGACAAGATCGCGTGCGACGAACTGGACGAGCAGGAGCTGGCCGAACTGCTGGTCGATGTCGAAGTCACCGTCGGCGGCCGCGACGTCGGCACCATGACCTTCGAGTTCTGGCCGCAGGCGGCGCCGGAGACGGTGCGCAACTTCCTGCGCTACGCCGCCGAGGGCTTTTACGACGGCCTCGGCTTCCACCGGGTCATTCCCGGCTTCATGATCCAGGGCGGCTGCCCGCAGGGTACCGGCACCGGCAGCGGGCCGCGCGGCCGCATCCGCGGCGAGTTCGGGCGCGAGCCAGAGCGCAGCCACAAGCGGGGGGTCATCTCGATGGCCCGGGCCCAGGATCCGGATTCGGCCTCCTGCCAGTTCTTCATCTGCCACGGCGACGCCGAGTTCCTCGACGGGCAGTACGCCTCCTTCGGCGCCCTGATCGCCGGCGAGGAGGCCCTGGACGCGGTCGCCGCCGTCCCGACCGGCGGCGGCGGCGAGAACTCGACTCCGCTCGAACGGTGCGAGATCCGGCGGATGACGGTCCGCCGGCGGAGCTGAGCCATGACCGAGGAACAGGACCTGGCCCCGGAGGAGGAGGAAGACTTCCGCTTCCTCGCCCTCGACACGGTCGAGGACGGCATCGCCCGGATCACCATCGAGCGGCCCAAGGCGCTCAACGCCCTGAACAGCGAGCTGCTCGACGAGCTGCACGACGCCGTCGTCCTGCTCGCCTTCGCCCCTGAGGTGCGGGTGATCTTGATCACCGGGGCCGGCGACAAGGCCTTCGTCGCCGGCGCCGACATCGCCGAGATGGCCGACCTCGGGCCGCTCGACGCCCGCTCGTTCAGCCACGCCGGGCAGAGCTGCTTCGACACGATCGAGCAGTGCCCGAAGCCGGTGATCGCAATGATCAACGGCTACGCCCTCGGCGGCGGTCTCGAGCTGGCCCTTGCCTGCCACCTGCGCGTGGCCGCCACCACCGCCCGGCTCGGTCTGCCCGAGACCTCCCTCGGCCTGATCCCCGGCTTCGGCGGCACCCAGCGGCTCGCCCGCCTGGCCGGCCCCGGCGTCGCCCGAGAGTGGATTCTCACCGCCGAGATGTTCCCGGCCGAGGAGGCCCATCGGGTCGGAGTCGTGAATCGCGTGGCCGCGCCCGAGGATCTGCTCGCAGCCACCCTGACCCTGGCCCGAACCCTGGCCTCCCGTGCGCCGCTGGCCCAGAAGGCGGCCCTCGAGGTCATCCGCACCGGCCTCCAGGTCGGACAGACCGAGGGGGAGAACGCCGAGGCGGACGCCTTCGGGCTGGTCTTCGCCACCGAGGACATGCGCGAAGGGGTGCAGGCGTTCCTCGAGAAGCGGCAGGCGGACTTCCAGG
>RFGR01000157.1 GCA_003696625.1 Planctomycetota bacterium | reverse complement strand
CGGCGAGGGGATCCAGCCCGGCGGGATCCAGGACGCCGGGATCTATCTCCACGCCGAGGAGGGCTACCTCGGGATCCTCGGATCCCAATCGGCCGTACGGAACAACGCCGGCACGGGGATCTACCTGGAGGCGACCAATTCGGATCCGAACCCGGCGATGCAGCGCCCGGTCGGCCTCTACACCGAACTGGAGAGCTGCGAAGTGTCGTACAATGGCCTCGATGGGATGACCTTCTACGCAGATTCCGGTGCGGTCGGTTCGGCCTACGTCCTCGACGGGACCGGGAACAACAGCCGGAAACTGTTCTCCAGCCACGGTTTCGCCACCGATCCGCCGTTCGGCCAGGGCGTGGTCGACCGCAGCCTGATCCACAACAACGGCGACCAGGGCGTGGACCTGACGACCACGGACAACCCCTGGTCCCTGGCCGGCTGCCGCTTCACGAACACCTTCTTCTGGAACCAGCCGATGGAGGCCTACCACGCCAGCGTCGGCGCGAACAGCTACCTGCTGAGCCCGTTGGTCCACTGCACAGCCCTGGCCAACGGCGACCAAGCCAACGCCACGGTGGAGATCGTGGCGCCGAACGGCAGCCCGGTCTTCCGCTGGGACGAGCAGGATCCGGTCTCCGGGCAGTGGTACTACCCCTGGACCAAGATTTGGAACTCGGTGCTCGTGCGGAGCAATCCGAACAACCCGGATCTCGGACTTGGCCTCCAAGGGTTGCTTCTTCTTGATCCGGGTTCCGCTGGTGCCCCGATCACCGTGTACCAATCATTCGACAAGGTCTATGTACGCGGGCTTCGGTGCCTGCCCTCGTATGGAGAGACTATCCCTCTCTGGTACACCTCGGTCTCACCGCCTTTCGTCGGCCCCGTCACGGCGGCGACTCTCCTCGCCAGTGACCCCAGTCCGTTTTTCCTGGATAGTGGGAGTGCCACGTTCTCGAATTTCGATCAGACCCCAGACTACCTCCAACCTCTTCACGCCCCTGAGGTTGGGGTAGATTACCTCGGGTATCCCCGTCCTCCTCTCGGCCAGGCGGACAAGGGCGCCCAGACGAACTGAGCAGGATGCGGACCTCCTCCCTCATTCTTGCCATCATGGTGGCCGGTGCCTTGGCGCCGGCCACCCGGGCGCAGGCGACCTTCGATCGCTGGGTCCCCACCGAGGTCATCGAGCCGATCGTCTTCGGATACGATGACTTCCTTTTGTGGGACTTCCCCAAGAGGCCCGGCGACCTCGACGACGATGGGATCCTCGATCTAGAGATTGGCGGCGGAAGGCAGACCCGATGGGGGAAGTCATACCTCTACGCTCACCACGGTGGAGATCTTTCCCAGAAGTTTCTGGGTAAGGTAAGTCCATACACACATGCCATTAATTCGGCCGCTCGAGGTGCGGTCCTCTTACGATCCCCCCAGGGGATGAGGATCGTCCTGAACACCTACACCCCATCGATGGAATTCCGGGATGTCGCCACGGGCACCCTTCTTCAGGAGGTCTTTTCCTGGCCATCTCCCTATCCGGGGTTGCCACCGGTGCCCGGATGGGTGATGCCCTATCCCTTCGGGGATGTCGAAGGCGACGGCTACGATGACCTCCTGTTCTATGCAGTGGCTTCGGAATCCAACGGCAACAAGTACCGCATCCTCGGCCTGGTCGACGGTGCCACCTTCGCCCTGCGCTGGGCCTACTACTGGGTGTGGACCCCGATGGGTGGGCTCGCCCACCCCCTCGACCAGCTCATCCCGAATCCGCACGAGGACCTAAACGGCGACGGCTACCTCGACCCGATCTTCCAGATCGACCTGACCGGCAACTACACCTACGAGTGGGTAGCCTTCTCCGGCCGCGACGGCTCCGAGCTGTGGCGGATCCACGACCGCGACACGCGCGGCTCCCCCTGGCGGGCCTGGTGCCCGGTCCCGGACCTGGACGGCGACGGCCTGAACGACTTCTTCATCGCCCATTCCTCGACCACCGGCGTCCACCTGGGCAGCTTCCGAGCGATGAGCAGCGCCGACGGCTCGGTCATCTGGGAGACCTTCCCCGGCCTGCTCGACCCGCACTGGAACTCGACCACCGCGGCGTACTGGTTCCTGCCGCAGGCGCTGCCGGTCGGGGACCTCGACGGCGATGGCCTGTGCGACCTGGCGGTGGAGGCGGACGACGCGGCGAACGGGACCGACCGGCGCGAGATCTGGACCATCTCCGGCGCGGACGGATCGCGCATCGGCGTCGAGCAGATCCAGACCAACCTGGCGCCGTTCTACCCGGGAGATTCCTTCGACGATCTCCCCGGCACCTTCTTCTGGCCGCTCGGCGACATCACCGGCGACGGCCTGGGCGAGTACGCCCGGCCCCTTCTGGCCAACGACTTCCTGGCCCAGAACGGAATCAGCCAGGCCTACCACATGGCGATCTACAGCCGGCAGACCCTGGCCGCCCAGAGTTCCGTCCGCCTCGGCCACGGCGTGACCTACGAGGTCTTCCTGCCGGCGGCGGGAAACAGTCCGTTCTCGGTGGCGGTGTCCACCGCCTTCCTGCCCGAGCGGGGCGACCTCTGGTGCCAGGACTACGACCTGCACCTGGGCCGCTCGGCGGTGCTGGCGGCCTCGGTGGGGGCGCCGGCTCTGACCGGCCGTCTCGACGCGCACGGTCGCGGCTCGGTGCGGGTGTTCGTGCCGGCACGGCCGGCTCTGATCGGCCAGAGGCTCTACGCTGTGGCCGGCGCCCGCCGGGCGGCGGACGGCCGCTTCGTGCGGACCACCTTCAGCGAGACCGAGATCCTGCCGTAGATGCGGATTCCTAACGGTATTCCGGTAATCGCAGCAGTTGCCCTCTTGGCACCTGCCACGACGGCGCAGGCGACCTTCGATCGCTGGGTCCCCACCGAGGTCATCGAGCCGATGATTCTCTCCTTGGCTTTCCTGCAAGAACGTTGAAAACGGGGGCCGAGTATCCAGTCAGAGCCAATCAGGCGCCGCCCCTGGAGGTGGGTCGCAGGGGTTGTCTCCGGGGGGGGGCAGACCTGCCCAAATCGGCATGGGGCCTTGGCGTGTCTGGGAGCGGCGGAGAGACAGCGGTCGACCGGAATCGACCGGGCGGGAACGGCCAAGATCGGAGGCACAGGTAGACGGAGGCGACAGAAGTGCTGGGCCATTCGTCCTTGGGAATGTCTGTGGAGTCGGAAAGTTTCTCCGATGTCCCGCCGAATGCGGGGCGCTGGATTCACGCAGGCAAGGCCGGTGGCTCTGCTTCATGTTCGATGCGAGGTGAGCACCAAGAATCATGATGGGGTACAGGAAACGGCTTTTCTGGACATTCCCCCTCTTGTTTCTATTCATCGGCGGCATCTCCTTGATGATGTTCGGAGACGTTTCCTCGCATTCGACCCCGCATCACCCGGCCAGCCTGGACAAGGACATCGATCGCAGGCCGGCCCCTCCCGCCAAGGTGAAGGAGGCCCGTGCAGGAGGGAGTCCCTCGATCACCCTCCGACCCATTGACCAACTCACTTCGGAAAACCTGGATCTTCAAGACCTGATCCTCATCGGCGGTGATGGCTCGGATCCAGTTGCCTTACTCGGGAAGGAACCACGCGTCCTGAGCAGGGACCTTCTCGGAAAGGGCTACGATTGGGAGTACACGATTGGTTTTGGTCCTGAGGACTGGGCGCGCCGGACTTTCCGGATCCCAGAATCCGAAGCCTCCCCCGAAGAAGACGGAACCCTGCGGCTGCCCTATTCATTCGGAATCAGAGGGTCCTTTTCGCTCGAAGGCACTCTCTCCCCGATCCCGGGGGCTTACGTTTCGGCTTGGTGTATCAGTAAGGAGCGGGTGGCGGAGGTGCTTGCCGATCTAGAGCGCAAGAAGAGTTTCCCGCCGGATATCGCCTCCAATCTCTTTTTCTTGAAGCGGTTGCTTGGCGACAAGTACGACGAAATCGCCCGCTTCGATTCGAGGACGGACCAAGACGGACTGTTTTCTCTCTTTGTGCCTGCGGTCGGCAGCATCAAGGTCCAGTTTTGGGCGCCTGCGTTTTCTCTCCGCGAAGCAGAAGTGGTACCGGTACCCGGTCAATGGGTCAACATCGATCTTTCGACATCGGCCAAGCCGACGATCCGAGGCCGCGTGATCGATTCATCGGGCAATCCTGTTCCGGACGCAGAGGTTCGGGTAGCCGCTTCATTCGGCCGGGATGCGCGGGGGCTGTCACCATTCGAGCAGGAGTACCTTGGCTTCGGAGTCATCTATTCCACCTTTGGGGATGACGCCGCCTGTGGTCTCAAGGCCTTGCTTCGAACAGACCAGCAGGGACGGTTCCAGATCCAGCTACCGGAGGCCCCACGTTACGCAGCAGGAGCGTTCCGTGGGCTGGAGTACGGCTTCACGGCATTGGAACATCCTGTTCCTTCCATGGACGGCTTCATCGATCTGGATGTTTTTCTGCTCCCGTCATCCGAAGAGGATGGCGTTTCACGGGTTCTGATCAAGTCAGCCAACGGCGATCCCCTTCCCGGTATCGATGTCCATATGGCCATCGTAGACGACTACATCTGGCAACGGCAATTCCCAACCATCCGCTCCGACGACGCGGGGCGATTGACTGTTCCCTGGCTTGAACCAGGGTATCGGTATGGGTTTTTTCTTTCCGCCAAGGATGTGATCAAGCCCGTCTTCCTGAATTACCAACTCGGCGATGGGGACATCGAGATCCCGGAGGGAAGCCTCCTCGACAGCGGCGAAGAACTCCACCCTGTCAATACTCAGCCTGAACCGAATGGAGGTAGTCGAGATGAGTAAGCTCACGACGGCGATCCTGGTCATGGCGATTTGCGTCGGCTTGCTGCTTGCCGGCGCTTCGCCATGACCTCGACTTCGCCATTGCCCCAATCGCCCGACGACCAGGGCCAGGATGGTACCGCGGGCCCCAGCGGCCAGAATGGATCCTCGGCTGGAAGCAATGGCAGCGATGGAGGAAATGGCGGCAATGGGGCGCCAGCAACCTATTCCGCCAGCGGAGATGATGACTGCTGGACCGTGGGCGGCAATGGCGGGGACGGTGGCAACGGAGGAGACGCTACGACCCATGTGGAAGGGGGCGGCTCGCATGAAGAGATCCCGGGCATCGGTGGCGCCGGCGGCACGGGTGGATCTGGTACCCCCAATGGCGCCAACGGTGCTCCCGGAGATAATGACGATAATGGAAGCGCCTTCACCACCAAGGCACAGGTTGCCTGCTGGGTGGTTCCTGCCATCCCCTTCCATCGTGGCTCGGACTGGGGCGCCCATGTTCGCCCGACCCATTCATGAGCTGCAGCCGGGATGCGCTTGACCGCTCCTTGCAGTCTCCCGGAAGCGAAATCCGGCCAAGCGAAGACGTTTTCCTCCGCTCGGCCCTCCCACGAATGACCGTCGCGCAGGCCCAGGGATGGGGCTACACACTGAGCAACCCGTGGCTGGGGGTGGTCGGCTGACCGCCCGGAGGTGGGGCGGGGTTCCATAATGCGCCCATGCGCTGGACCGTCGCCCCGCTTCTCCTCGCCCTGCTCCCCTGGTCCTGCACCACCCGCGCCGAGCCGGCCGACGGCGGCGCGGCGGCCGCTCCGGCGGCGGCCGAAGACGCCGCGCCCGAGGAGCCGGCGGCGCCCGCCCGCCTCTTCGTGCACGTCTTCTCGGCCGGCTTCGAGCACGGCGTGGCCAAGCCCGGGCCGGACGGCGCCGACTCGCTGGTCGAGGCTCAGTGGCGGGCCTGGGACGCGGCCGACGACCGCTTCGAGGCGGTCATCAGCCGCGAGCCGCCGGCCAGCCTGGACGGCTTCGACGGCGTCTTCCTCTACACCACCGGCGAGCTGCCCTGGAGCGACGAGCAGCGGGCCATGCTGCTCGACTTCGTCCGCGGCGGCGGCGGCCTGATCGGCGCCCACTGCGCCACCGACACCTGGTACGAGTGGCCCGAGTACGGCGCCATGATCGGCGGCTACTTCGCCGGCCACCCGTGGAACGAGGAGGTCGGGGTGAAGGTCGAGGTGCCGGACCACCCGGCCACCCGCCACCTCGGCGTCTCCTTCCGCATCGCCGACGAGATCTACCAGCACAAGGAGCCGTGGGACCGCTCGCGCCTGACCGTGCTCCTGAGCCTCGACCCGGCGACCACCGACATGGACAAGGACGGCATCTACCGCGCCGACCACGACGTCGCCATCTCCTGGCTCCGCCACGAGGGCGCCGGCCGCGTCTTCTACACCGGCCTCGGCCACCGGCCCGAGGTCTGGCGGGACGAGCGCTTCCGCCGCCACCTCGTCGAAGGAGCCCTCTGGGCGATGGGCCGCTGAGGCCCTCGGCCCCGGCCGCGGCTCGAGCCGCGGGCTAGGCTGAAGCGGCGGTGTCCTTCCCCTCTGCCACTCCGGCGGAGCTGCTCGGCGACCTGAACGAGGTCGAGCGGAAGAACGTTCCCGAGCGCCTCTGGTACGCGGGCGACCCAGGTCTCCTCCTGGGAACGCCCTGCGTCTCGGTGGTCGGCACCCGGCAGCCCAGCGAACTCGGCCGGGTTCGGGCGCGGTGTGCAGGTCCTGCTCGAACGGTCCCGAGTGGTGGCCAAGGCCGCATCCCAGCCTCGCGGGGAAAGGCCAGGATTGAAGGAGCACCTCGGCAGCTTGGTGGTGCGGGACGAGATGCCGCGGGCCGATCGCCTGCTCCTGGTCGACGACGTGGTCACCAAAGGAACCACCCTGCTGGCTGCCGCGACCGTATTGCGGCGGCGCTGGCCACACGTTCAGGTATCGGCATTCGCGGCCATCCGCACCTGTGGCCTGGAGCCGGACATCGAGCGGATCCTCGATCCCTGCGACGGGACGATCGCAATCGATCCCGGAACCGGGAAGGTGGCCCGGCAGCCCTGA
This sequence comes from Planctomycetota bacterium, assembly GCA_003696625.1. GTDB lineage: Bacteria > Planctomycetota > UBA1135 > UBA1135 > UBA1135 > J029. The sequence continues at coordinate 1,129 of RFGR01000157.1, read as the reverse complement.
GCGGCCGCCCGCCTACCAGCGCACGACCGCCGCGCCCCAGGTCAGGCCGGCGCCGAAGGCGGTCAGCAGCACCAGGTCGCCGCGCTCGAGCTTGCCCTGCTGGACGCACTCCTCGAGCGCCAGCGGGATCGAGGCCGAGGTGGTGTTGCCGAGCTTGGCGATGTTGACGTAGATCCGGTCGGCCACGCCCAGGTGGCGCGCCACCGCGTCGAGGATTCGGGCGTTGGCCTGGTGCGGCACGACGACCTTGATCTCGTCGGCGGCGAGGCCGAGATCCCGGAGCAGGGTGTCGCAGGCTCCGGACATCTCGTTCACCGCCAGCTTGAAGACTTCGCGGCCCTGCATCTGCAGGTAGTGCAGGCCGGCGTCCACCGTGTCGTGGCTGGCCGGAAGATGGCCGCCGCCGGCAGGCACCTGGATCAGGCCGGCGCCGGAGCCGTCGGCGCCGAGGGTGCAGCCGAGCAGGCCGGCGTCCTTCTCGGCCCGACCGATCACGGCCGTGGCGGCGCCGTCCCCGAAGATGGCGCAGGTGTGTGGGTCGGTCGGATCGACGATGCGCGTCATGTGCTCGACGCAGACCAGCAGCACCGGACCGAGGTCGGGGTCGGAGCGGAGCAGCGCGTCGGCCACCTTCCAGCCGTAGAGGAAGCCGCTGCAGGCGGCGTTCAGGTCGACCGCCGGCACCCGGCTGATGCCCAGCTCGGCCTGGATCCAGCAGGCGGTGGCCGGCACCGGGGTGTCCGGCGTCAGGGTGGTGCAGAGGATGAAGCCGATGTCCTCCGGCTTGACGCCGGCCTGGGCCATGGCCCGGCGGGCGCTCTCGGCGCCGAGCTGCGAGGGACGGGTGCCTGGCGCCGCGCGTCGGCGCTCGTGGATGCCGGTGCGCTGGACGATCCAGTCCTCGGTCAAGCCGGTGCGGGCGGCGACGTCGGCGTTGGTGATCCGGTCCGGCGGCAGCTTCGAGCCCAGGCCGAGGACGCAGCTGCCGGTGGCGGCTGCCGGGGGCGAAGCGACCGTGGGGCGGGAGCCGGGGCTCGGGGCGGACCGGGGCCGTGTCGTCGTCGGTCATCATGCATCGGACGATACGCCCCGGCCGGCCCCCGCTGCCCGACCGGCCCGACCCCGGCCT
>RFGR01000156.1 GCA_003696625.1 Planctomycetota bacterium | reverse complement strand
TCCTGGCCGCCGGTTCCGCCTGGGCGGCCGACCTCGTCCGCGCGCCGGCCGGCCTCGCGGAGCCGGCGGCCTGGCCGTTTCTCGCCGGCGCCGTCCTGATCCTGGCCGGAGTCCGGCGCTGCCCGGGCTCCCGGTCGCTGGCGGCCGCCGGCGCCGGCGCCACCCTGGCCGCCGGGCTGCTGGCCGCGCTGTGGTTCGGCCGGGAGCGCGACCCGGTGCTGCTGCCGCCGCCGGTCGGTCCGATTCCGGACGGTCCCGACGTCGTCCTCGTCACCTGGGACACGGTCCGGGCCGACGTCCTGCCCCCTTGGGGAGGCCGCGGGCTGGAGACTCCGGCCCTGGATGCGCTGACCGCCCGTTCGGTGCGGCTGGACGAGCTGATCGCGGTGGCGCCGATCACCGGGCCGACCCATGCCACCCTGCTCAGTGGTCTGGTCCCCCCCAGCCATGGCCTGCGCTCGATGGGGACGACCGTGATCGCCCCCGAGGTGCGCCTCCTGCCCGAGGTCTTCCGCGCCGCCGGGTACGACACCGCCGCCTTCGTGGCGGCCCCGCCGCTGCGGGCCAAGAACGGCTTCGCCCGCGGTTTCCGGATCTACGACGACCGGCTGCGCGGCGACCGGGCGCGGGACCTGACCGAGATCGGCCCGCGCGAGATGCTGTTCGCCCGCTGGCTGCGGGAAAAGGTCGTCCACCACCGGGACGCCCAGCTGCCGGGCGAGGTCGTCCTCGGCCGGGCCCGTCGCTTCCTGGCCGCAGCCGAGCGGCCGTTCTTCCTCTGGCTGCACTTCTTCGACGCCCACGGTCCGCACGATCCGGCGCCGGAGTGGGAGGCGCGGGCGCGGGCGCTGGCCGACGAGGCCGCCCCGGCCGCCGACCCGGAGGCCTGCGGCGAGGACCTCCTCCTCTATCGGGCCGAGATCATGGAGCTGGACCGGCTCCTCGGCGAGCTGCTGGCCCTGCTCGAGGAACGCGATCCGGGCCTGGCTCGCACCGCCCTGCTGCTGACCGCCGATCACGGCCAGTGCTTCGGGGAGGGAGGCTACCGGAGCACGCACACGCCGAGTCTGATGGAAGCCACCCAGCGGGTGCCGGCCATCCTCCATCTGCCCGGTGATCGCTTGGCCGGCTCGAGCCTGGCGGCGACCGCCTTCCAGGTCGATGTCGCGGCCACCCTGGCCGCCGTCGCCGGCCTGGAGCCGCCGCCGGGGCAGCAGGGCGTCGACCTTCTGCCCGCCCTGGCCGGCGGCCCGCCGCCGACCCGGCGGTTCTTCGCCGAGGGGCTCTACCTCGAGGCCTGGCAGGAGCGGCTGGCTCGGGTCCGGCGGCCGGACGGGATCCACGACGAGCGCCTGCGCGGCATCCGGACCGACGCCTGGAAGCTGGTCGAGTCGGCCGCTGAACCGCCGGTGGTGCGTCTGTTCCGGCTGCTGCCGGAGGGCGAGACCGAAGTGGCGCCGGAATCCTTCCCGGAGGAGACCACCCGGCTGCGTAGGCTGCTGGCGGCGACGGTTGCCGGTCTGCCGCGGGCGGCCGGCGCCGAGCGCGCGATGAGCGCCGCCGACAGCGCCGAACTCGGCGCTCTCGGCTACGTCGAGGACGATGGCTGATCCCCTTCCCCTGATTCTCCTGGCCGGGGCGCCGCTCCTGCAGGGCGGCTCCGCGCCGCCGGCCGAGGTGCCGGCCTTCGCCGGGCTGCCCGAGCAGGACTTCCTGAGCTATACGATCCTCGTCCGGGCCGATCCCGCCGGCGAGGGGCTGAGCGGGTCCTGCGCCTATCGCGTGCGCGCCGCGGAGCCGCTGACCGCGGTCCGGCTGCACGCCCTCGACGGCCCGGAGTGGCGGGTCTCCTTCCACGACGAGGCGGGCCGGCCTTTGCCGGCCCGCCGGGTGCCCGGTGGCCTCCTCCTCGAACTGCCCGAGCCGGTCCCCGCCGGCCGCGAGGTCGGTTTCCACGCCGTCTTCTCCGGCCGGCCGGTCGACGGGCTCTACCGGGAAGACAACCGCTACGGCCGGCCGGTCGTCTTCACCGACCACTTCAGCTCCCGCGCCCGCGGCTGGCTGCCCTGCGAGGACCATCCTTCCGACCGGGCCGCCTTCGACCTGTGGATCCTCCATCCGGCCGGCAGCGCGGCGGTCGGCTCCGGCCGCTGGGAGGACGGCGCCGAACCGCCGGTCACACCGGCCTGCGGCTGCCCGTCGGCGGATCCCGAGCCGGGCTGGGAGGTCTCGCACGGCCGCACGGTGAGCGACCTGCCGACCTATCAGCTCGCCTTCGCGGTCGGTCCCTACGCCCGGGCCGAGGAGGGCGGGGATCCGCGGCTGGTCCCGCACTACCTGTGGCGCCGGGATCTGGCCCGCGCCCGCCGCGGCCTCGGCGACCACGCGGCCTGGATGGAACGGATGGAGCAGACTTTCGGCCCCTACGCCTATGCCAAGTACTGCGTGGTGCAGGTGCCGACCCGGTGGGGGGGGATGGAGAACGCCGGCAACACCTGGGTGATGGAGAGCCTCTTCGACGGCCGCGACGGCGGCGCCGGCACCCTGGCCCACGAGTTCGCCCACATGTGGTTCGGCGACGCCGTCGGCTACGCCGAGTGGTGGGAGGCCTGGTTGTCGGAGGGATTCGCCTCCTACTTCGGTCCCTGGCTTCACGCCGCCACCGGCGGCCCGCCGCTCGAGCGGGAACTGGAGCGGGCGCGTCGGACCTGGCTGGCTTCGGCCGCCGGCCGGCGGCTGCCGATCCGCTGGCGGTCGTTCCGGACGTCGGACGATTTCTTCTCCTCCTCCTCGGTCAACACCTACCAGAAGGGCGCCTGGGTCCTGCACATGCTGCGCGGCGAGGTGGGGGACGGGGCCTTCTTCGCCGGCATCCGCGCTTGGTACCGGTCCAACCTGGGCCGGGCGGTGACGACGGCCGAGCTGCGGGCGGCGATGGAACAGGCCGCCGGGCGCGACCTGGGCTGGTTCTTCGAGCAGTGGCTGGACCGTCCCGGTTGTCCCGAGCTGAGCTGGAAATGGCTGCCCGACGGTTGCGAACTGCGCCAGGTCCAGGACGGTCCGCCCTACCGCTTCTGGATCCGGCTGGCCTGGACCGGCGCCGACGGCGCCCGGGCCGAGCGGCGCTATCGGGTGGAGGAGGCGACCACCCGCCTGCCCTTGCCGGCCGGCTATCGCGCCCCGGTCGTCGATCCGCGGGTCGAGCTGCTGTACCGGCGCGGCTAGGTCGCCCTGCTAGCATTCCGCTCATGACCTCCCGGGAGACGGTGCTCGAGATCTGGCCGGAGATCGAATGGATCCAGGATCCGGACCTGCGCGAGAAGGTGCTGCGGACCTGGTTGTTGGGCTTCGAGCGCAGCCCGCTCGGGCCGGAGGACCTGAAGGAGATCCCCTTCACCCTGCACGTCCCAAACTGCCGGGTCACCTTCCTGGCCCACAAGCGACTGGTCGTCCACCTCGCCCTGGCCTGTGCGGTGAAGATCGAGGAGTTCATGGGCAAGCAGATGCCGGTCGACCGGGACACCCTGATCGCCGGCGCCATTCTGGCCGACGTCGGCAAGCTGCTCGAGTACGAGAAGGTGGACGGGCGCTGTGTCCAAAGCCGACGGGGGCAGCTCCTCCGCCACCCCTTCACCGGCGTCGCGCTGGCTCGGGAGTGCGGGGTGCCGGACGAAGTCTGCCACGTGATCGCCGCCCACGCCGGTGAGGGCGACCTGATTCGGCGTTCGGCCGAGGCCTTCATCGTCCACCACGCCGACTTCATGACCTACGAGCCCCTGGTCAAGGGGCTCGACGCCGAGGCCTGAAGCACCGGGCGGTCTCCGCCGCCCACCCCGAACCTTGCGCCGCCCGCCCGCCGCCGAAGCCGCCGCCGAATCCGCCGGCGCCCGCGACGACGCCACCGAACTGCTGCTCGCCCTGCTCGGAACCTCCCTGGCCGAGCTGGACAGCCCGGTCGCCGCCCTGGCCTGGCTCGCCGAGCGCAGTGACGAGGACCTCGCCGCGGTCGCCGGCGATCTGGCCGAGGGCCTGCGGCGCGCCCGCGACGGCGCTCGGCGCCTGGTCGGTCTGTTCGGCCGGCTGCGCCTCGGCGTCGGCGCCGCCCTCGGCCGGCCGGAGGAGGCGCCCGGGTCGGATCGGCCGCGGCTGCTGCTGGTCGGCGGGGATTCGGCCGAGGCCGCCGATCTCACCGTCCGGCTGCTCGGCGCCGGCTGTCCCGGGTCGGTCCGCACCATCGCCGCCTCCGAGCTGCCCGACCGCCTGCGCCGCCAGTCGGTCGATCTGGTCGCGGTCTCGGCCGGCGCTCCGCCCGGAACGGCCGCGCGCGTTCGGGCCGAACTCCGGGCCGAGGATCCGGAACTGGAGGTCCTCGATTTGACCGGCCTGCCCGATGCCGCGCTCCCGGCGGCCTTGGTCGCCGCCGCCCGCCGCCGCCGGCAGCGGGACGCGGCCGCCGCGGCCTGGCGGCGGCTCGAGGAAGTGTCCCTGCGCGACCCGCTGACCGGTCTCCTGAATCGGCGCGCCTTCGACCGGTTCGTCGCGGCCGAGTTCCAGCGGGCGGCCCGCTACGGCCTGCCGCTGGCCCTGGCTCTGCTCGATCTCGACTCGTTCAAGGCGGTGAACGATCAGCTCGGCCATCCGACCGGGGATCGAGTCCTGGCCGCCTTCGCCACTCTCCTCGCCTCCTGCGCCCGCGAGACCGATCTCGTCGCCCGCATCGGCGGCGACGAGTTCGCGGTCCTGATGCCGCATACCGGTGGCGCCGGCGGCCTGGCCCTGATCGAGCGGGTCCGGGGCGAGGCGGAATCCCTGCTGCGCCGGCTGGCGCCTGGGGTCGAACCCAGGCCCGGCGTCTCCGCCGGTCTGGCCTGCGGCGGCGCGGGCGGGTTCGCCGACCCGGCGGCCTGTCTGGCCGCGGCCGACCGGGCGCTGTACCGGGCCAAGCGGGCTGGAAAAGGCCGCAGCGAATCTGGTCCCACCGGCTGGCTCTGATTTTTGGTTTCCGGTGTAACCCTTGCCGACGATTCTTCGGCGAACTCCCGTTCCTTCCGTTTCTCCGGGCTCGGTCGACGGCTGCCGACCTTGAGCCGCGGCGGACGGACCGAGGGCCGGGATCGGCGTGAGGAATTGAGCGCTCCGGGGCCGCGGGGCAGGAGCCACCGGGCATCGGCCCGGATCGCCGGATCATGCGGAACGCCGCCCCGGCGGGCCCGGATCCTGGCGCCGCCCAGGATCGCCCCCACTTGGGAACGAAGACCAGCCCTTTCGGTTACGCCGGAGAGCCGGAATCCGCGCCAGAGGGTGGGGCCAGTTTCTCGAGTCGGCTCCGGACCATGGCCTCGAGGCCGCCGGCGAGAACGAGTTCCTGGGCGGCCGGACCGAGCGGAGCGATGGCGAAGGATTCGCCGCCGGCGGTCAGGGTGCCGGCGGCGAAGTCGATCTCGGCCTCGATGCCGGTGCGGACCGTCGGCGCCGAGGCAGGTCCGTCTCGGCGCAGCCAGGCGACCAGGTCGGGGCAGTCGACCAACAGGAAGCCGTTGTTGAAGGCGTTCCGCTTGTAGGTGGCCGAGAACGAGGCCGCCACGACCAACCGGATGCCCCGGTGGGCGAGGGCGGTGGCGGCCTGTTCCCGCGAGGAGCCGGTGCCGAAGTTGGCGCCGCCGACCAGGAAGTCGCCGGCCCGCGCCAGGTCCTGGAAGGCGGGGTCGTAGTTCTCCATCGCCGCCGCCGCCATCTCTTCCGGGCTCAGGTCTTCGCGGTAGGTGTACTTGCCGGGATAGATGCCGTCCGTGTTCAGGTTGTCGGCGTCGCAGAACAGCAGTTCGCCGCGAAGGCGGGTCGGGAAGCCGGGAAGGATGCGAGTGCCGGGGCCGGCGGCGCCGGCGCCGGCGCCCGGCCGCAGCCGCCGTTCCGGAGCGTCGGCGTCGGCTCCCTCCGGCGCGGTGATGAAGCCGGCGGCGGCGCTAGCCGCGACCACCGCCGGCGAGGCCAGGTAGGCCCGGGCCTCGCGGCTTCCCATCCGGCCCTTGAAGTTGCGGTTGGTGGCCGAGATGCCGATCTCGCCGTCCTCGAGCAGCCCGGCGCCGAGACCGATGCAGGGGCCGCAGCCCGGCGGCAGCGGCCGAGCACCGGCGGCGAGGAGAACGCCCCAATCGCCCCGGGCCTCGCTCTCGCGCTGGACCTCGTCCGAGGCAGCGGCGACGTAGAACTCGACTCCCTCAACCACCCGCCGGCCCTTCAGCACCGCGGCGGCGGCGGCGAGGTCGGAGGTGCGGCCGTTGACGCAGGAGAGCAGATAGGCCTTGTTCACGGCGATCCGCCGCTCGGCCAGTTCGGCAGCCGGCGCTGCTTCCTTCACCGAATCGGGGCCGCACACCCAGGGCCGGACCCGGCCGAGGTCGACTTCGATGACCTGGGCGTAGGCGGCGTCCGGATCGGCTTTCCGCGCCGACCGGCGCAGCTCGGCGATCGCCGCCGGCGTGAAGGCCGGGTGGATGCCCTCGCGTTCCTCGCACCAGGCCAAGGTTCGTTCGTCGATCGGGAAGAGACCGGCCAGAGCGCCCCACTCGGTGGTCATGTTGGCCACGGTCAGGCGGGCCTCGATGTCCAGGGACGCCACGCCCGGGCCGGTGAACTCGATCGCGTGGTTGAGGACCTCGTCCTGGTCGTAGAGGGAGCAGAGGGTCAGGATCAGGTCCTTGCCGGAGACGCCGGGGGCCAGTTCGCCGAACAGCTCGACCCGGGTCACCGGCGGCACCTGCCACCAGGTCTCACCGGTCGCCCAGAGAGCGGCGGCGTCGGTCCGCACGACCGGCGTGCCGAGGGCGCCGATGCCGCCGTAGAGGTTGGCGTGGGAATCCGAGGCGACGACCAGGGAACCGGGCCAGGCATAGCCTTCCTCCACCATCACCTGATGGCCGATGCCGCGACCGGCGGGATGGAAGTCGATGCCGTGGCGGGCGGCGAAGGCCTCGATCCGGCGGTACTTGTCGAGGTTGGCCGCGGACCGGTCCTGGACGTTGTGGTCGAGGGCGAATACCGGCTGAGTGGAGTCGGCCACCCGCTCACAGCCGAGGCCGGCGAACTTCAGCATCACCGCCGCAGTGTTGTCGTGGGTCAGGACGTGCCGCGGCCGGACCGTGACGTATTCGCCGGAACGGACTTCGTGCCCCGGCTCGAGGCCGACGGCGTGCGCCTGAACGATCTTTTCCACTGCGTTCTGTGCCATTTCCGACCATTCTAGGTCTTCGCCGAGGGCGGTTCCCTATTCGAAATGCTTCCCATCGTGCTAGCCTGCTGGCCGGCCCCCTTTCGATCCCCCCGTCCCGGACATGAGAGACGAAACGAATGCCTAACCTCGCCAGCGTCCTGAAAACCGAAATCCGTCGGCTCGCCCGCAGCGAGGCGCGCGCCCTGGTCGCCGAGCTTCGTCGGAGCTTGCAGCGGGAGCGCAAGCTGGCCTCGGCCCTGCGCAAGACCGTCGCCCGACAGGAACGTGAGATCGCCGATCTTCGCCGGCAGATCGCCCGCGGCGCGATCGCCGCCGTGCCGCCGGCCGTGGAGCCCGGCGAAGCCGGCCCGCGCCTGCGCTTCCGCAAGGAGACCATCAGCGCCATCCGTCGGCGGCACGGACTCAGTCAGGCCAGCCTGGCCAAGTTGGTCGGCGTCGGCCTGAACACGGTCTGGTCGTGGGAGAAGGGCAAGAGCACGCCCCGCCGGCGCCAGTTGGCGGCAATCGCCGAGCTGCGGTCACTGGGCAAGAAGGAGATGCTCGAGCGCCTGGCGTCGGTCGGCCTGGAATCCGGGCGCAAGAAGCCGGGGCGCAAGCCCGGCTCGGCTGTCGCGGCCGGGAAGAAGAGGGTGGCGAAGAAGAAGAAGACCACCAAGAAGAAGAGCACGAAGAAGAAGGCGACCAGGAAGACCGTCCGCCGGAAGACGGCGAAGAAGAAGACAGCGGGCCGCCGCGCCGGCCGTAAGGTCGCACGCAAGCGGAGCTGAACCGACCTCGGCCGGCTCCCGCCACCTTCCCCCCCTGCCCCCGCTCGGAGCGATGTTCGCCGCCGCCCTCTTCCTCGTCTTCGCCCT
>RFGR01000155.1 GCA_003696625.1 Planctomycetota bacterium | reverse complement strand
TCTGGACGGTGACCGGCACCGGCGCCTACGAGGAGTTCGGTCGCGCCCTGGCCGGGGCCGGCGACGTCGACGGCGACGGCGTGCCCGACGCCGCCGCCGGCGCGCCGCAAACCCTGGCCGGGGGCACCGGCTGGGTGCGGGCGCTCTCCGGCGTCGACGGCGCCACCCTCTGGACGGTGACCGGCACCGGCGCCTACGAGGAGTTCGGTCGCGCCCTGGCCGGGGCCGGCGACGTCGACGGCGACGGCGACCCCGACCTCGCGGTCGGCTCGGCCCAGGCCGGCGTCGGCCTCCGCGCCGGCTCGGTCCGGGTTTACGACGGCACAACCGGCGCCCACGTCCTGTCGCTGCACGGCGGCGTCCCCGGCGACCAGGTCGGCTGGTCGGTCGCCGGGGTCGGCGACCTCGACTTCGACGGCCGGGCCGAGATCGCCACCGGCCTGCCGTACGCCGACAGCCACGGCGCCGACGCCGGCCGGGTGCTGGTGTTCGGCGACACCTCGCCCGACCTCCTCGGGCCGATCCCCGGCCTGGCCGGCTCGATCAACACCTTGCACGTGTCCGAGGTGCCGGCCGGCGCCAAGGTGGTCTTCCTCTACGGCACCACGGCCGGCCTGGCCGGCTCGCCGCTCTGCGCCGGGGTCTTCGCCGGCATGGCCGATCCGGTCGTCGCCGGCCACGCCTTCGCCGACGGCAACGGCTACGCCTTCCTGAACGTGTCGGTGCCCGGCGGCGCCGCCGGGCGGACCTTCCTGGTCCAGGCCTTCGTACCCTCCACCTGCCAGGTCTCGAACCTGGTCGTGGCCGCCTTCTGAGGCCGTGCGCCCCGGGGAATCGCCGGTCGGCCCCTGGCCCGACCGGCGATCTTCGTTCTATGCTCAGGAGTCCCGGCCCCGGCCGGGCTTCCCCTCCCCTTCCCCCAACCCCTGAACGAAGGATGAGATCGATTCGTTTCCTGCCGCCCCTGGCGTCCCTTCTCCCCTTCCTCCTCCTCGCCGCCCCGACCCCGGCGGCTCCGGCCCAGCAGGGCGGCCGGCTCAGCGCGCCGCCGCTCTTCCAGGAGATTCCCGGCCAGCGCGAGTTCTCCGGCCGCATGATCGCCCGGCCGGTCCAGCCCGAGACCTGGGCCGCGCGGGGCCTCGACCCGGTCGCCGCCGCCGCCCGGGTGGAGGCGGCCCGCAGGGCGATGGCCGCCTTCTCGGTCCAGGAATACGTCCCGGCCACCGACGAGTACGTCTTCTGGCTTCCTCCCGGCGCCGACGAGAACTCGGTGGCCGCCGACCTGCTGGCCTCGGGCAACTTCGCCTACGTCGAGCCCGACTGGATCCTCTACCCGATCGGCTGCCCGAACGACAGCCGCTTCGGCAGCCAGTGGCACCACCAGGCCAACCGGATGGATTCCTGCGCCGGCTGGGCGCTCCACACCGGGAATCCGTCGGTCTCGGTCGGCATCTGCGACACCGGCGTCCTGACCACGCACGAGGATCTTCAGCTCCACCGGCTGGAGGGCTACAACGCGGTGGACCGCAAGTGGGAGAGCCAGGGCGGGGCGATCGGTCCCGTCCACCCGCACGGCACCAACACCACCGGTTGCGCGGCCGCCAACGGCGACAACGGCATCGGCGTCGCCGGCGTCGGCTGGAATCTCAGTCACCGCATGCTGCGGGTGAGCAACTCCTCCGGCGGCGGCGCCTACCTGAGCGACCTGACCCACGCCGCCCGCACCGCGGTCGAGAGCGGCGACCGGGTCGCCAGCGTCAGCTACAGCGGCGCCGACAGCTCCTCGACCCTGACCACCGCCACCTACGTCAAGTCGATCGGCGGTCTGCTCGTCTGGGCCGCCGGCAACGACGGCCGCAACCTGACCTTCGGCGACCGGGACGCCGACGACCTGATCGTGGTCGGCGCCACCGACGAGAACGACGGCAGCGCCTGGTTCTCGGCCTACGGCCGCTTCGTCGACCTGACCGCTCCGGGCACGAACATCCTCACCACCGACGCCGCCGGGAACAGCAGCTACGCCGCCGTCAGCGGCACCAGCTTCTCGACGCCGCTGACCGCCGGCCTGATCGCCCTGATCTGGTCGGCCGACCCGAATCTGACTCCGGACCAGGTCGAGCAGATCCTCAAACAGAACTGCGACGACCTCGGCGCCGCCGGTCTGGACGACACCTTCGGTTACGGCCGGATCAACGTCGCCAAGGCCCTGGCCGCCGCCACCGGCGGCGGCGGCGGCGGCACCCCGCCGACCGCGGATTTCGTCGGCGCCCCCACCTCCGGCGCGGCGCCGCTGGTGGTCGACTTCCGTGACCTCTCGACCGGTTCGCCCACCTCCTGGAACTGGGACTTCGGCGACGGCAACACCGCCACCGCCCAGAACCCCAGCCACACCTATACCCAGGCCGGCACCTACACCGTCTCGCTCACGGTCAGCAATGCCTACGGGCAGGACACCCGGATCCGGAACCAGTACATCTCCGTCAGCGGCGGCGGCGGCGGCGCCACCGGCGAGGGCTTCATCCTGTCCAAGAACCCGGACTTCTCGACCGACGACCGGGTCTTCACCACCGCCGACACCCTCTACATGCTGGTCTGGAGCGACCAGGTCGACTTCAACAACCTGCGCAAGGCGGAGTGGGAGCTGCGCGACAATGCCAAGAACAAGGTCAAGCAGCCCCTGACCAGCAACGGCGACGGCACCTACACCGCCTCCTTCGACCTGGCCAACCTGCCCGCGAACGGCACCGCCTGGACCTGGCGAGCCAAGATCGAAGACAACGGCCGGACCAGGTACCAGCCTTCCGCGGGCATCACCGTCAACGTCGGCGGCGGCAGCCCGCCGACGGCCGACTTCAGCGGCACCCCCACCGCCGGCACCGCCCCGCTGACGGTCGCCTTCACCGACCTCTCGACCGGCTCGCCCACCTCCTGGAACTGGGACTTCGGCGACGGCAACACCGCC
>RFGR01000020.1 GCA_003696625.1 Planctomycetota bacterium | reverse complement strand
GCGGCGAGCGGGTCCGCCCGCAGCGCCGCGGCCGAGGCGGCGAAGGAGGCGGCCTGCCCGGGCGTGACCGGGAAGCCTTCCTCGGCCAGCCGGATCGCCGGCCGCAGCAGCCGCCGCCAGGGCAACCGCCCCCAGCGCCGGTGCGCCTCGGCCAGGCCGGGCACGCTGCCGGGCACGGCGACCGCCAACCAACCACGGGTGGAAGCGCCTCCCCGCGGCGCGCCGTCCGGCCCGAGGTACAGGTCGCGCCCGGCGGCCGCCGGCGCCACCTCGCGGAAGTCGAGGAAGAAGGCCTCGCCGGCGGGCGATCGGTAGAGGAGGAAGCCGCCGCCGCCGAGGTTGCCGGCCACCGGCCAGGTGACCGCCAGGGCGAAGCCGGCCGCGACCGCGGCGTCGACCGCGTTGCCACCCTCGGCCAAGACCGCAGCCGCCGCCGCGGTCGCGTGGGCCTCCGAGGTGGCCACCGCCCCCTGCGCCGGGGCCAGGGCCAGCAGCAGGACGGGGCCGATCACCGCCGCCGGCTCTATTCGAACAGCTTCGGGACGGCCCGGCGGACGGCCTCGCGCACCTCGGCCGCGCCGGCGGCGGCTGCGTCGTCGGCGAAGACCGCGACCACGGCCGTCTCCCCTTCATCCACCGAGCGCAGGAACGGATTGCGACGGGCGGTCTCCCGCAGGGCGGCCGAGAACTCACCGGCGTCGGCGGCGGTGTCCCAGACCGTCGCCCAAACCGCGAGGTGGCCGCCGGCCTCGTTGCGATAGAGCTGCAAGGTGTCCCCACCCCAGCCGGTCGCGGCCTCGTTGGTCCAGACCGCGCTCATCTGGGCCATTGGATCGGCCAGGTTCGGCGGCTCCTCCTCGGTGACGACGAAGCAGGCGAGTTCGCCGTAGGTATCCTGGTCGAGCAACTCCCAGCCGAGGGCGCCGAGGCGGTTGGCGACCCGGGACAGATCGACCGGCACCGGCGGATCCCACTGCTCGTCGTCCCAGTACTTCTCGAAGTGGAGAACCTGTTCCGAGGACCGCGGCGGCCGGCGGAAGGCGTGATCGAGTTCGTCCGGGTCCGGCGCCGTCATCGTCGCCTTCATCGTGTTCGACTCCCGGGCCAGGAACTTGTTGCCCTCGAGATAGGGCAGGGCCAGGGTCATGACCAGGAAGGGCGGCGCGCCGGCGAGGCCCTCGGTGCTGGCCGCCATCATCTCCTTCATCTCCTCGAGGGCGTCGGGGTCGGACATGTCGAGCCAGCCCTTCATCGCCCCTTGGACCGAATAGAGGCTCATCAGGGAGGTGCCGCTGCCCTCGACCACGGCGCGGACGGCGAACTCGGCGTCGGTGCTCAGCCCGGAGGCCTTCGCCATCATCCGGTCGAGCTGATAGTACTGGTCGTCGAGGGCGTGGGTCAGCTCGTGGGCCATGATGATGTCGGCCATCAGCCCGGCGTTGAAGGTGCTGATCATGTAGAAGGCCTCGGTCTTCGGATCGTAGAAGCCGCCGACCTGGGACTGGAGCAGATCGAGCATCGCCTGCCACAGGTCGAGATCCGGGTCCATCAGCCCGAGCAGGCGGTATTCCTGGGCCATCGCCGCGAGTTGTTCGGCGCCGTATTCGCTCTCGAACTCCTCCTTGGCGTAGTCGAGGAACTCCTCCGGGGTTTTGACCCCGGCCGGAACCGGCTTCTTGAACTCCCACCCGCGCAGCTCGGCGACCCGGGGCAGGATCTCGTCCACCTTGGCCTGGAGGGCGGCTTGGTCGAAGCCGTGGCCGGGATCCTGGGGCAGGGCGGCGGCGGACAGAAGGAAGGCTAGGGACGGAAGCATGGCGGCCCTAGATTAGGGTCTCGCGGCAGTCCGCGGTCGAAGGGGCATGAGTCCTACGCGCCAGGTGGTGGTGGTCGGAGCCGGAATCGCCGGCGCCGCCGGGGCTTGGTGGCTGGCCCGGGCCGGCCTGCGGGTGACGGTCCTCGAGCGCGAGGACGCCCCCGACCGCCACTCCTCCGGCCGCAACGCCGCCATCCTGCGCACGGCCATGCCCGACCCGGTGCTCCACCGGCTGGCCCGGGAATCGCTCGCCTTCTACCGCCAACCGCCGGCCGGCTTCGCCGCCGGGCCGCTGTTCGAACCGCGGGGGCTGTATCTGGCCGCGCCGGGCGAGGCCGGCGAGGCGCTGCTCGCCTGGGGCCTCCGGGAGGACTGCGCCGGCGGCTGCCGGCGGGTGCCGGCCGAGGAACTCTACCGGCGGCTCCCGGAGCTGGCCCCCGGCATCGAGGTGGTTCTGGCCGCGCCGGACGAGGGGGTGTTCGACCTGTCCGCGATCCATCAGGGCTTCCTGCGCGGCGCCCGCGCCGCCGGGGCCGAGATCCGCTTCGGCGCCGGCGTCGAGGATCTCGTCCTCGCCGGCGGTCGCGCGGCGGGAGTGCGGTGCGCCGGCGAGACGGTGGCGGCCGACGCGGTCCTGATCGCCAGCGGAGGCTGGGCCGGGCGCGGCCTCGGCGGCTTCGATCTGCCGCTCGAACCGCGCCGGCGCCATCTCCTGGTCACCGAGCCGCAGGCCGGGGTCGCCGACTGGCCGGTCGTCTGGCTGGCCGGGCGCGAGTTCTACTTCCGGCCGGAGAGCGGCGGCCTCCTGATGAGCGCCTGTGACGAGTGCGTGGTCGATCCCGACCACGGCGAGGAGGTCGACCCCTCCCGGCTCGAGGAGCTGGCCGAGCGGGCGGCGTTCTGGTTGCCGCGCCGGGCCGAGGCCGGCGCCGCCTTCTTCTGGTCCGGGATGCGCACCTTCGCCCCCGACCACCGCTTCGTGATCGGGCCGGATCCCCGCTGCCCGGGGCTGTTCTGGAACGCCGGTCTCGGCGGCCACGGCATCACCTGCGGCCCCGCCGCCGGTCGGCTGGCCGCCGACTGGATCCTCGGCCGGCCGGTCGATGGGGATCCGGTCGCCGCGGCGCTGGCGCCGGGGCGGCTGCTGGGCCGGACGGCGGCCTCCCGCTGAGCCGCCGCGGTCCCGCCCCGCCGGCAAGAGAGTAGGAACCAGCGGCCCTGGACCGGGTTTCACGCGCACCCCCCACCACCGAGAACGGAACGATGATCCTGACCACCGCCCTGCTGTTCTTCGCCGCCCAGGCGCCTCCGATCGAGGAGTTCCGCCGTCCGCGGCCGTCCCGTCCGGCCCCCGAGGCCGCTCCCCG
>RFGR01000154.1 GCA_003696625.1 Planctomycetota bacterium | reverse complement strand
TCCCGCTCTTGCTCCCGGCCCCGCCGGCGCCGCCCCCGTCCGCTTCGGCCCAGGATCCGCCGATCCTGCTGCTCCGCGCCGACGGCGTGATCGGCCCGGACTGCGTCCTGATCCCGGACGGGGTCGTGCTCGTCCGCGGCGATCGGATCCTCGCCGTCGGGCAAAAGGTCGCGACACCTTCCAGCGCCCGGGTGATCCAGCTCGAGGGCGTCCTCGCCCCCGGCTTCGTGGACGCCTTCACCCGCCTCGGCGCCGAGGGCGGGATCTCCGAGGCCTCGAGCTGGTCCACTCCCCGGCTGCGGGCGGTGGACGCCCTCGACCCCGACGCCGAGGTCTGGCGGGAGCGGCTGGCCCACGGCGTCACCGCCGCCCAGCTCGTGCCGGCTGTGCGCGACCCGGATGGGGACCCGATCCGGGTCCTGGCCGGCACCGCCGGGGTCGTCGCCAGCGGCGGCCGCGACCGCCTGCTCCTCGCCGTCGGGCGCTCGACCGTCGGTTTGATCTCCGGTCCCTTCACCAGCCGTGAGGGCGGTCCCGGCTCCCTCGCCGGCGCCGCCGAGGCCCTCGGTCGGTCCTTGGCCGCCGACCCCGGGGTGGTCGGCGCCAAGGCCCTGGTCGTGGTCGACAGCGCCGAGGGGGTCCGCGCCGGGCGCGCCGCCCTGGCCGATCGGGACCTGGCCTGGCTCGGGCGCGGGGACCCCGCCGCCTACGGCGGCCTCCTGCGCGGGGAGCTGCTCGGGCTGCCCGCGATCGACGACGGCAACTGGACTCCGCGCCGGATCGAGACCTGGCGGCGTCTGCACGCCGCCGGGGTTCGGATCGCCTTCGGCACCGGCGCCGGCGGTTCCTGGAACGGGCCGGGCGCCCTGCGCGCCTCGGCCATGGCCTTCGCGCGCGCCACCGGCGACGCGGCGGCCGCCCTGGCGGCGATCACCCGCAACGCCGCCGACCTGGCCGGGCTCGGCCGCGGCTACGGGCGCCTGGCGCCCGGCGCCCGCGCCGACCTGGTGCTCTGGAGCGGCCACCCGCTCGACGCCGCAGCGCGGGTCCGCTCCGTGATGATCGCCGGCCGCACCGTCTGGTCGGCCGCTCCCGTGGCAAGGGAGGAAGAAGAATGATCACGCTGCTCGTCTGTGCTCTCCTGCAGGGCGGTGGGGAGGAACTCGTCCTCGCCGCCGATCGCCTCCACGACGGTACCGGCCGCGTCCTCGCGCCCGCGGTGGTCGTCGTCGCCGACGGTCGGATCCGCTCGGTCACCTCCGGCGAGGCTCCCGCCGGCGCTCTCCACGTCGAAGGAGCCGAACTCACCCCGGGTCTGATCGACGCCTACTCTTACATGGGCGTCGGCGGTGCCGCGCTCGAAGAGTCGCGCGAGAGCACCCCGGCGATGAAGGTCGCCGCCACCTGCGACCTCGACGCGCCGGCCTTCCGGCACGCGGTCGAGGAAGGGGTGACGGCCGCCTACCTCAGTCCGGACTCCTTCAATGTGATCGCCGGCCTGGGCGCCCTGGTCAAGACGGCCGGCGGCGACCCGGCCGACCTCTTCGCTCCAGCCGGCAGCGCCGCGCGGGTGGTCGAGGACGCCGCGGCGCTGAAGATCGTACTCGGCAACGACGCCAGTCTCGGCAACTACTCGCCCGGGCGCTGGAGCGACGTCAAGGGCCGTCGGCCGACCACCCGGATGGGCGTGACCTGGGAGATCCGCCGCCAGTTCTACCGGGCGTTGGCCTGGCGCGAGGCGCGCGCCGCCGGCCGGGCCGGGGACGACCCCGACCTGGCGGTGCTGATCGACGCCCTCGAGGGGCGGATCCCGATCCGGGTCCAGGCCCGGCGGGCCCACGACGTGCAGACCGCCCTGCGCCTGCAGCAGGAGTTCGGCTGGCCGCGGATGATCCTGGAAGAAGGCACCGAGGCCCACCAGGTCGCCGGCCTGCTGGCCGCGGCCGGCGTGCCGGTCGCCGCCGGGCCGGCCTACGACAGCCTCGGCCGGGCGATCGTCAGCAGCCCGACCGTCGACGAACTCGAGGCCGCGGTTCATCCCGAACCGGTCTGCTGCGAGCACCTGCACGAGGAGGGCTACGACGAGCGGGCCGAGACCGGACTGCTGCCGCTCGAGGGCCCGGTGCTGGCCGCGACCTTGCGCCTGATTCCGGCCGACGAGGCCGCCGGCCTGGTCCGCGGTCGGCGGAGCGAGGGCGACCACGCCACCCCGGCCGGGATCGGTCTGCTCCGGCGGGCCGGGGTCGAGGTCGTGTTCGGCGCCGCCGAGGCCCACGACGGTCCGGCCACCGAGGCCAGCGTCATCCACCAAGCCCGCACCGCCGTCGCCTGGGGCCTGGATCCGGCGGAAGCCCTGCCGATGTGCACGGCGCGTGCCGCCGCCCTGCTCGGAGCCGACGACCGGATCGGCACGATCGAGGCCGGCAAGGACGCCGACCTCGTCCTCTGGTCCGGTCCGCCGCTGGCCGCCGAATCCCGCCCGCTCCTCGTTCTGGTCGACGGCCGCGTCGTCCTCGACCGCCTCTCCGACCGCTGATTCCCGCACCTCCATGCGCACCCCTGCCCTGCTCTCCTCCCTGCTGTTGCTCGCGGCGCCGCTGGCGGCGCAGAACGGCTCGATCGCCGTCCGCGCCGGCAAGCTGATCACGAACGACGGCCGGGTGATCGAGAACGGCACCGTCCTGGTCCAGGACGGCCGCATCACCGCCGTCGGCGGCCCGGACCTGGAACTCCCGTTCGACGTCCTCCTGCGCGAACACCCGGACGGCGTGCTCTTCCCCGGCTTCTGCATCGCCCACACCCAGGGTCGGCAGGGGGTGGATCAGGCCAACGAGAACATCCCCGTGGCGCCCTTCCTCGACGTCAAGGACTCGATCGACCCGGTCCACGTCTACTACGAGGAAGAGCTGCGCGGCGGCACGGTCGCGATCGGCGTGATCCCCGGCAACGACTGCGTCTTCGGCGGCCGCGGTCGGGTGGTCGCGCCGCACGGGATGACGGTCGAGGAGATGACCCTGGCCGAAGACATGGGGGTGAAGATCGCGATCGGCCCCAAGCGGGGCTGGAGCCGGTCGGCCCAGCTCGCCGAGTTGCGCGAGGCCCTCGACAAGCTCGACCACGACTTGCGCGCGATCGGCCGCCGCAAGCTCGACGAAGGCGCCCGGCGCGAGGAGCTGGCCGGGGTCGGCGAGGAGATCGAGGAGCCGGGTGAGGACGGCGACGCCCGCGACTCCGCCGGCGGCTTCGTGCGCTACGGCGACGACTTCCCCGGCAAGGAGCTGATCTCGGAGGAGGACCTCGACGACACCCAGATCGGTTTGGTCCGGATCCTGAACGGCGACGAACGGTTGTGGCTGTGGTGCCCCGAGCCGACCGACGTCGTCCACGGCCTCGACTGGGCCCGGCGGCACGGCCTGCTCGAGCAAAGCGTATTCGTGGTCACCGCCGCCGCCTGGCCGGCCGCCGATCGGCTGGCCGAGGCCGCCCGCCCGGTGGTGATGCTCGGCGGTCTCTGGCAGGTCGAGACCGATCCGGTGACCGGGGAGGAGGAGCGGACCTTCGCCCCCAAGGCCTTCTACGACGCCGGGGTGCAGGTCGCGATCGTCACCGAGGAGGGGCGGCTCGGACCGGACCGCCCCGGCTACCAGGCCGCGGTCTGCGTCCGCGAGGGGATGCCGCGCGACGCTGCCCTGGCCGCGGTCACCACCGCCGCCGCCGAAGCCTGGGGGCTGGGCGACCGGCTCGGCCGGATCGCTCCCGGCTATGACGGCAGCTTCGTCCTCCTCTCGGCCGATCCGCTCGACGCTCAGGCCCAGGTCCTCGAGGTCTGGATCCGCGGCGTCAGCGTCTACCAGCGCCAGAACGATCCCCGCCTGCAGCGTCTGCTCGAAGGGAGGGAACAGTGAGGAAGCTCTTCGGCCTGGCGGTGCTGGCCGCCGCCGCCGGAGCCACCGCGGTGGCCCTGACCGGCGGCGACGCTCGGCCGGAGGCGCCGCCGCCGCCGCCGGCACCGGAGATTCCGGCCGGCGCGCTCGCCTACCACGCCGCCCGGATCTGGGCCGATCCCGCCGCCGAGCCCTTGACCGACGCCTGGCTGGTCGTCGCCGACGGCCAGGTCGCGGCGGTGGCTCGGGACCGCGACGAGCTGCCGCCGCTGTGCGAGGTGGTCGAACTCGGCGAGCGGGTGATCTTCCCCGGCCTGGTCGCCGCCGACAGCACCGTCACCGGCCGGGACGGCCAGGGGGATCACGCTCTCGGCGCCCACCGGCGGGCGATCGACTCCTTCGATCCCTGGGCCGACTGGTCCGAGGCCTTGCGCCACGGCGTCACCACCGTCTACCTGTCGGCCGACCGGAACCGTTTGGTCGGCGGCCGCGGCGCGGTGGTCAAGACCGCCGGCGAGGAGCGGGTGCTGCGCGAGGAGACCGACCTTCGGGTGGACCTGACGCCGGCCGCCTTCCGACCTCCGAGCTTCTACCGACCGCCGGTGCCGCCGACCTCGGAGAGCCCGCTGCTGCCGCCGGACATCCAGCCCGCCTCCTCGCGGGCCGGCGCGCTGGCGGTCTTGCGCGAACAGCCCGCCGCCGCCCGCTCGGCCGGCGACGGCTTCGATCCCCATCTGCGGGCGCTGGCCGCCTTCCTCGACCGGCACCTCCCGCTGCGGGTGGTGGCCTACACCGAGGGCGAGGTCCGCGGCGCGGTCGAGATCGCCCGCCTGTGGGGCGCGCCTTTGATCCTCGACGGCGCCTGGGAGGCGGCCCGCGTCCTCGGCGACACCGCCGCCGACCTCGTCTTCCAGGTTCCACTGATCGCCTCGACCGGTGACCGGCCGCCGGACTGGAAGGGCCCGGAACCCGACGCTCTGGCCGGCCTCGGCGGCCGCCGGATTGCGCTGGCGGCGGCCGAGGGACACTGGTCCTGGCTCCTCGAAGCGGCCGCCGCCGCGGTCGGTTTGGGGCTGGACGAGGCCGCCGCCCGCGCCGGCATCACTTCGGCCGCGGCCGAGGTGCTCGGGGTGGGGGACCGAGTCGGCCGGCTCGCTCCCGGCCTCGACGCCGACTTCATCGCCCTCCGTGAGGATCCGCTGGCGCCGTCGGCGATCGTCGATCGGGTCTGGGTCTCCGGCCGCCTCGTCTGGGACGCGGAACGGGTCGCGGCCTCCGATGCGGTGGTGATTCGGGCCGGGACGATCTGGACCGGCGACGGTCCGCCCCTCATCGGCGGCGGCGAGGTCCTGCTCCAGGACGGCCGCATCGCCGCGGTCGGCCCGCGGGTGGCCCACCCGGTCGGCGCCCGGATCCTCGACGCCGGCCCCGAAGCGCACCTGACGCCGGGGCTGATCGACGCGCGCTCCACGCTCGGGGTGCCGCGGCGCCCGGAAGATTCCTTCCTGCTCGGTCTGCTCGGCGCCGGTTCGCGCTGGCGCGAGGAGTGGAACGCGGTCGCCCGCGGCGGCGTCACCACCCTGGTGCCGGCGCCGACCTCCTTCGCCCGAACCGGCAGCCGCACCCAGGCGGTGAAGACCGGCGCCGTCCTGCCCGAGGAGGCCTGGATCCCGGATCACGACCTGGTCTTCTTCGACCTCCGCGGCGGCGACCACGCCGCCCGCGAGGGCGACCTGCGTCAGGTGCTGGACGGCGGCCGCCGCTACGCCGACCAGTGGAAGAAGTATGTCGAGGAACGGGCCAAGTGGGAGGAGGAGAAGGCCGCCAAGGACCGCGCCGACCGCGCCGAACGGGAGAAGGAGCTGCGTCTGCGGCTGGCCACCGGCATGAAGGCCGAGCAGGAGGAGGATGAGTCCGGCGAGGAGACCGCCGCGGTCGAGGAAGAGCCTGAGCAGGCCAAGGCGGTCGATCCCCTGAACGGCACCTGGGAGGCCACGATCGAACACGAGGCGCTGCCGGAGCCGATTCCGGTGCGGATGCGGATGCACCACGAGGGCCGCCGCCTGGTGGTCCTGCTCAGCTCCTCCCTCGATCCCGCCGGCGAGGAGCAGGAGATCGAGGGAACCTACGAGGACAAGCGGATCCACCTCGAGGTCCCGACCGAGATGGGCACGGTGATGGTCGACGGCGAGATCGACGCGCCGGACCACATGGTGGTCCAGGTCGTCCTCCAGGGGCTGCTCTCGATCGAGTTCGAGGCGGTTCGGACCGAGGTCGAGCAGGCCGGGGCCGGACCGCCGCTGCCGCGGAAGAAGCGGAAGAAGGAGGACGGACCGGCCGAACCGCGCATCGACTGGCGCCAGGAGGGCCTGCGCGCCCTGTTCGAGGGCCGGGCGGTGGCGGTGGTCGCGGCCGAACGAGCCGACGAGATCGCCCTGGCGGTCCGGGTGTTCGCCGATTACGAGCTGCCGGTCCGGATCCTCGGCGGCGACGAGGCGGCCGCGGTGGCCGATCTCCTGCGGGCCAGGAACGTCGGCGTGATCGTGCCGAACGCCCTGGTCCGGCGCCGGGACGGCGTCGACCGGGTGCCGGCCGCGGAACTGGCCGCGCTCGGGATCCCGACCGCCTTCCGCTCCGACGCCGGCACCGGCGCCCGCTTCCTGCCCCGGGCGGCGGCCCTGGCCGTTCGCCGCGGCCTCGATCCGGGCCTGGCGCTGCGGGCGCTGACCTCCGGCGCCGCCGACCTGCTCGGGATCCAGGATCGGGTCGGCCGCCTGCGTCCCGGCCTCGACGGCGACCTGGTCGTCTGGAGCGGGCCGCCATTCGACCTGCGCAGCCGGGTGGTGACGGTCTTCTGCAACGGCCGAGAGGTGCCGAAGCCGTGATTCCGGCCGCCTTCCTGGTCCTCTTCCCGGTCCAGGCGCCGCCGGCCGAGCCGCCGCTGCAGGCGGTCCGGGCGGCGAAGATCTTCACCTCCGGCGAGCCGCGGGTGATCGACAACGGCGTCCTGCTTTGGCGCGGCGACCGGATCGTCGCCGTCGGCCGGCCGGATCAGCTCGAGATCCCCGAGGGGGTCGAGATCCTCGACCTCGGCGACCTCTGGCTGGCGCCGGGGCTGGTCGAGCCGCACGGCCACGTCGCCGGCTCGCTGCGCGACCTGAACGACATGGTCTACCTGACCAACCCCGAGCTGCGCACCGAGGAGGTGCTCGAGCCGAACAATCCGAACGTCAAGGACGGTCTCGCCGGCGGCGTCACCAGCGCCCTCCTGATCCCCGGCTCCGGCACCAACATGGGTGGCTTCGGGATGGTGGTGAAGATGGCCGGCGACACGGTCGAGGACATCGTCATGCGCTCGCCCGGCACCCTCAAGGTGGCCCAGGCCGGCAACCCCGAGCGTTGGGGCTGGGACGGCTACCGGTCGCGGATGCTGATGAACTGGAACACGCGCCACACCCTCGAGCGCGGCCTGGAATGGGCTCGGGCCTACAAGCAGGGCCGGGCGCCGATGGACTTCGAGTTGTCCGGCTTCCTCGGCGTCGAGGACGGCTCCGTGCCGGTCAGCGTCCACACCCAGATCTACCAGGTCGTTCTGCAGACGATCACGATGCAGAAGCGCGACCTGGGCCTGAACACCTTCATCGACCACGGCACCTTCGACGGCTACAAGACCGCGCCGCTGGCCGCCGCCTACGACGTGCCGGTGATGAACGGTCCGCGCCAGTTCTGGTTTGACCGCTCCAACGCCAGCATCCAGGGCTGCGCCGCCAACTGGTGGCGGGAGGTGCCGGACGGTCTGCTGCTCGGCTTCAACACCGACGCGCCGGTGGTGCCGCAGGAGGAACTCAGCTTCCAGGCGGCGATGGGCGTCCGCCTCGGCATGGACGACCCGGCCGCCGCGCTCGAGGGGGTGACGGTCAACGCCGCCAAGGCCCTGAACGTGGACGACCGGTGCGGGCGGCTCGCCCCCGGCCTCGACGCCGACTTCGTCGCCTGGACCGGCTTCCCGCTCGACCCGCGCTCCTCGGTGGTCCGGACCTGGGTGCGCGGCCGGCTGGCCTACGACGCCGAACGCGACGGGAGGCGCTTCTGAGCCGGTGATCCCGTTCCTGCTGCTGGCGGCGCTGCCGGCCCAGGTCGAGCCGGACGGGGCGGTCGACGTCCTCGACGTCGGCGTCGCCCTGACCATGGAGGAGCGGCGGGTGATCCACAACGCCCGCATCCTGATCGCCGCCGGTCGGATCGAGGCCGTCGGCCGCCAGGCCGACACGCCGCTGCCGGAGCGGCTCGGCCGGCACTGGCGGTACCCGGACTCGATCGCCTTTCCGGGGGCGGTCGATCTCCACAACCACGTTCAGACCGGCGGCTGGGGCGACATCAACGACATGGTCAACCCGGACAACCCCGAGTTCCGGGTCCTGGACACCCTGGTGCCCTGGAACCCGCTCTACCGGGACGCCGCCGCCGCCGGCGTGACGGTGGTCAACGCGATCCCGGGTTCGGGCACCAACCTCGGCGGCGCCGGCGTCCTGGTCAAGGTCAAGCCGGTCGCCAGCGTCGAGCAGGCGGTGCTCCGCCAGCCTGGCTCGGTCAAGGTCGCCCAGGGCTACAACCCCGAACGCGGATCCGATCTCGGCCGCTCCCGGATGGGGATGTGGTGGATGCTGCGCTGGTGGCTGAAGGAAGCCCACGAGGTGGCCGAGCGGGGGGAGATCGACCGCCGCCCGGACGTCGCCCAGATCGCCCAGGTCGAGCAGCGGCACCATCCCTACCTGGTCCACACCGCCGGCGCCCGCGACACCTACGGCACCGTGCGGATGTTCCAGCTCGAGGCCGGCCTGCCGGTGGTGGTCAGCCACGGCTCCTTCCACGGATACATGGCGGCTCGGGAGATCGCCGCCGTCGGCGCGCCGCTCAACCTCGGACCGCGCAACTTCGACTTCAGTTTCAACGGCATGGCCCGGTTCGTCGGACTGGTCCAGGCCTACGAAGCGGCCGGCAACACCGACATCTCGGTCCAGACCGACGCCCCGGTCGTACCGGCCGAGGAGTTTCTCTACCAGGCCTCGCTGGCCGAGCGCCTCGGCTGCTCGACCTGGGAGGCGCTGGAGTCGATCAACTGCGACCCCGCCCGCCAGATCCTGGCCGAGGACCGGATCGGCCGCCTCGTCCCCGGCCTCGACGCCGACATCGTCGTCAAGGCCGGTCAGCCCCTCGACCCGCGGACGCCGGTGCAGCTCGTGCTGGTGGACGGCGAGGTCGCCTACGACATCCGCGACGGCCAGCGCTACTGAACATGCCCGCTGCAGCTGCCCTCCTGCTCCTCGCCGCCCCGCTCTGCCCGCCCCAGGACGAGGCTCCCGAGCCTCCGGCCGGTCGGCCGCTGATCTTCCGGGTCGACCGGATCGAAACCCTGGCCGGTGAACCGATCGAGAACGGCTTCCTCCAGGTCCGCGACGGCGTCATCGAGAAGATCGGCGATGTCCTGGTGGTGCCCGAGGGGGCGGTGGTCCACGACCTGCGCGGAGACGGCTCGACCATCCTCCCGCCGCTGGTCCTGGCCCGGGCCGGTTTCCTGATCCACAGCACCCGCGGCGGCGGCCGCAACGGCCGCTTCCGGGCGATCGACAGCCTCTGGCTCGAGGAGGGCGAGCTGCACGACCTGCTCGCGGAGGGGATCTTGATCGTGGCGATCGATCCGCCCGGCGACGGCATCCCGGGCCGCACCTCGGTCCTGGCCACCGATGTCGAGGGCCATCGGCCCGAGGCCTTGGTCGAGGATCTCCATCTGCGCCTGCGGATGGAGGGCGGCTTGCGCGGCGCCAAGGACTTGATGCGCAAGGCGATCGCCGACGCCGAGAAGGCGATCGAGAAGGAGAAGGAGGCCCGGGCCGCCTGGGAGAAGGCGCGGGCGGAGTGGGAGGCCCGGCAGAAGGCCGAGGCCGAGCAGAAGAAGCAGCAGGAGCAGAAACAGGGGCAGGAGCAGGGCAGCGGGGGCCGGTCGGAACCGTCGGCCCGAGGCCGCGGATCGGCCCAGGAGCCGCCGCCCGGGCAGGACGGCGGCCGGAACGGCGGCAAGGAGGAGGAGCAAGAGCCTCCGAAGGAGTTCCAGCCGCCGAAGATCGATCCGAACCTCGTGCCGGTGGTCGAATGGCTGCGGCGGGAACGGGTGGCTTGGGTCTCCTTCGACAAGCCGGCCGCCGTCCTCCACTGGCTCGATCTGCTCGGCGACCGCGACCCGGCCTGGTCGGCGATCCTCGGCGGCGGCTCCCGCTTCAGTCGCTTCGCCGGCAACTTCATGGAGGTCCGGGACGCTCTGGCCGCGGCCGGCGTCCGGGTGTTGCTGCCGGCGGTCCTGCCCAACCTCCCCTACACCCGGATTCCGACCCATCCCGCCGCCGAACTCGACCAGGCCGGGGTCGAGATCGTGCTGCTGCCGCCGCGGGGCGACCTCGAGGGGGTCCGGAGCTTCCGCCTGGCCCTGGCCGATCTGGTCCGCGAGGGGCTCGATCGGCGGATCGCTCTCGAGGCGGTGACCCTCCGTCCGGCGGCCGCCCTCGGCCAGGAGGAGATCGTCCGGCCGCTCGAGGTCGGCGCGCCGGCCAACTTCATCGTCTTCGACGGCGATGTCCTCGATCCGACGGCCGAGGTCCAGTACGTGCTGCACGACGGCCGGGTGGTCTTCGACCGATCCCTCGAGGAGGAGGAGGAATGATGTCCTGGATCGTTCTCGCGCTCGTCCTGGCCGGTCCGGCGCCGCTCGCCGCGGCCCCGGCGGTCCCCGTCCCTTCCCTCCGCCGCCTCGCCCAGGAACCGCCGCCGGAGCAACCGACCGAGGAGCCGAAGGCCGAGGCGGAGGATGGGAACGGGAAGGAAGGGACCAGTCCGTACTTGGCGGTCGTCGGCGGCGAGGTCCACACGGTCACCGACGGGGTCCTGCCGGCCGCCACCGTGCTGTGTAAGGGCGACCGCATCCTCAAGGTCGGGGCCGGCGTCCGGGTGCCGGAAGGCGCCCGGGTGATCGACGCCACGGGAATGAAGGTTTACCCCGGCCTGATCGCCGTCCGCTCGAGCGGCATCGTCTCGGGCCGGGGTGAGTCCGTGCGGGACGAATACGATCCGTTCGCGCTGAACGTCGATCTCGGGCTCGCCGGCGGCCTGACCGCGGTGGAGACCGGCGGCGCCGTCGCCAAGCTGCTCCGTCACTCCGTCGAGGGCGCTCTGATCGGCAAACCAGACTGGGTCACGGTTTCCTATTCGCCCTCTTCGCCGCGGGCCCGGCGGGAGTGGCGGGCTCGGCTCGAGGGAGCCCGCGATTTCCTGCGCCGCCAGCGGTCCTACGAGGCGGCCAAGGCGGCCGGCGAGGAGGACATCAGCCCCCCCGATCCGAAGTCCGTGAACCAGCAGGCGCTGCGCCTGCTCCAGCGCCAGGCGACCGCCCGCTTCAACGCCGACTCGGCCAAGGACCTGTTGGCGGTCTGCGAGCTGCTCGAAGACTTCCCGATGAACGCGGTGATCTTCGGCGGCCGGGAGGCCTGGACCCTGGCCGACCGGCTCGGTCGCACCGGCGCTCGGCTGGTGATCACCCCACGGGCGAAGAGGCGGCCGGATCCGGAGCTGAGCCGGCCGAACGGCTGGTCGATCGAGAACGCCCGCATTCTCTGGGAACACGGGGTCGAGTTCGCGATCGTGCCTGGCCAGGCCTACATCACCACCGGGGGCATTGCCGGCCGCGACCTCCTGACCCTGCCGATGGAGGTCGCCTTTGCGATCCGCGGCGGCCTGCCGGAGGAGGCCGCCCTGCGCTCGATCACGATCGACGCCGCGCGTATTCTCGGCGTCGAGGATCGGATCGGCAGTATCGAACCGGGCAAAGACGCCGACCTGATCGTCTGCGATGGGGACCTCTTCGACTATCGGACCTTCGTCCAGTGGGCGGTGGTCGCCGGCGACATCGCCTACGACAAGCAAATGGCACCGTACTTCGCCCACATCCGGCCGCGTCCGGAACCGAGCGCCGGGGAGGTGATCGACGCGGTGATCGAGGGAATCCGCGACCAGCAAGACGAGGCGGCCGAGGACGGCGGCGACGGCGGCTCCAACCGCGCCGGCGACGGCTCTTGAGGCGGCCCTGGCCGCGGGGGACGGATCCGGCATAATCCGGGGCGCGGGAACCCGCCCGTCGCGGCGCCTCCCCCCCGACCGCCATGCCGAACCCCGTCCTGAGCGAGGGCCAGCGTGCGCCCGCCTTCACCCTGCCGGCCACCGGTGGCGGCCGGGTCCGCTTGACCGAGCTGCGCGGGAGGTGGGTGGTGCTCTTCTTCTATCCGCGGGACGGCTCACCAGGTTGCACCAACGAAGTCCGCGCCTTCCGGGAACAGCACGCAGACCTCGCCGGGCTCGGCGCCGTCGTCTTCGGCGTCAGCCCGGACGATCTCGACAGCCACGAGGCCTTCGTCGCCCGCGAGCGCCTGCCCTTCCCCCTGCTGACCGACCGCGACAGCCGGGTCGGCGCTCGCTATGGCGTCTGGCGGGAGAAGAGCAACTACGGCCGCAAGTACCTCGGGCTGGTCCGTTCCACCTTCCTGATCGACCCTTCCGGGCGTATCGTCCGGATCTTCGACAACGTCCGCGTCAAGGGTCACGTCCAGCGAGTGCGTCGCGCCCTGGAGGAGCAGCTCGCGAGCGGGGCATGAGCGGCGACCTGCGGGATCTGGTGCGGGCGGCGGCCGGCGGCGCCGCCGGCGGCCGGCCCCGCAACCTGAGCCGGGTCGAGGCCGAGGCTGCCTTCTCCCGCCTGCTGGCGGGGGAGGGCGACGAGATCCAGGTGGCCGCCCTGCTGGTCGCCTTGCGGGCGCGCGGTCTGAGCGGCGATGAACTGGCCGGCTTCGCCGCCGCCGCCCGGCCGCGGATCGCCTTCCCCGCCCTGCCCGAGGGAGCGGTGGTGATCGCCACCAGCCGCCTCGGCAAGCGGCAGCGGCCTCTCTCCTTCCTGGCGGCGGTCGCGGCGGCGGTCGCGGCCGGGGTCCAGGTGCTGGTCCAGGCCGCTCCCCACGCCGAGGGGGCGGGCGTCACCCTCGGCGATCTCTGGGTCCGACTCGGCGGTGAACTGCACGGCGACGCCGCGCGGGTGGCCGACTGCCTGCGTCGGCACGGTCTCGGCTTCTGGCAGCCGACCCAGGCCGACCCCGGTTGGAAGCGCCTGCTTGAGATCGAGAACCGGATCGGCCTGCGGCTCGCCCCGGACCAGGTCTGCAAGCTGCTCGCCCCGCCCGGCTGCCGGCTGATGGTGCCCGCGCGCGGTGGGCCGGTGCTCGGGCTGGCCAGCGAGGCGGTGGCTTCGCTCGGGCACCAGCGGGCCTTGATCGTGCAGGGAGTGGAGGGGTCGCTCGACCCGTTCGTCGCCGAACCGACGCGGGGCGTGAGCAGCGAGCACGGGCTGCGCAGTCCGCTGCGGCTCGACCCGGCCGACCTGGTTCTGGACTGTCCTGGAGAGCCGGAGGCCGAGGAGGAGGATCTGCTCGAGGCTTCGCTTCTGGTCACCCGGCGGGCGCTGCTCGGCGGCGATGATCCGGCGAGCTGTTCGGCTCTGATCGGCGCCGGCCTGATCGTGCGTCTTTCCGGCAGGTTCCCCGACCTGGCGGAGGCGGTTGGAGCCGCGCGGGAGGCGATCGACTCCGGAGCCGCGCAACAGGTGCTGGAAGGCATGGTGGGCTGCTGAGGGACGGGCGACGACCGATGTTTCGCGCCGGTAACCTTGCCGCCCTCGACTCCTCCGCCTCTGCCGGCACGGAAGTTGAGCCCCGTTGAATCCGATGTCGCCCGACCCTCCGCCCGGCCTTCGCCCTCCCCTCGTCCTGCTCGCCGCTGGTCTGGCGTGCGCCTGCTCCCTCGCCGGAGGGAGAAAACCCGCCTCGGCGACCGGGGACGATCTGCGGGCGGTCGGAGCCGGATTCGTCGGCAGCGAATCCTGCCGCGAGTGCCATCCCGATCAGTTCCGCGGCTGGCGGCAGACCCGCCATCCCTATCAGGAGCAGCCCGCCGGCGAGGAGAGCGTGGTGGCCCCGTTCGACGGCACCCCCTTCGAGGTCGACGGCGTGGAGATGAGAGCGTTCCGGCGCGACGGCGCCTTTTTCGTCCGCACGCTGGCGCCGAGCGGCGAGATGGAGGATTTCCGGGTCATCCGGACCATCGGCGGCTTCCGCAAGCAGCGGTACGTCACCCGGGTGGACGGGCACGAGGCCGTGCTGCCGGTGCAGTGGAACGTGGTCGGCCGGTACTGGAAACCCTATTCCTCGGTCGGGCACGAGACGGTCGGCACCGAGCGGTTTTGGGCCTCCCTGGCCAATGAATGGGCGCCTCGTTGCAGCGGCTGCCACACGGTCGGCACCCGCTTGACGGCGCGCAGTGATGGCGGCTTCGACGCCCGCTGGACCGAACTCGGCGTCGGGTGCGAGTCCTGCCACGGGCCCGGCTCGGCCCACGTCACCGATCCCGAACGGCCTGGAGCCATCGTCAACCCGGCCGGCCTCGGCCCGGAGCAGCAGGTGGACATTTGCGGTTCCTGCCACAGCCGCGGTCACGCCGAGCCGGCCGCCCACGGGGCGCCGACCCGGACCCGCTTCCCCTGGGGCTTCCTGCCCGGCGATCGTCTGGCCGACCACTACGAGGTCGATCGCGCCTTGCCCGGCCAGACCACTCCCTCCCACTGGCCCGACGGCTCGAGCCGGTCCCACCACCAGCAGGCCATGGACTTTCGTCTCGACGCCCACTTCCTCCGGGCCGGGATGGTCTGCACCGATTGCCACGACCCGCACGGTCGGCCCAACCCCGGCGAGACCCGGCTGCCGGCCCGCGACGACACCCTATGCCTGTCCTGCCATGACTGGGATCGTGCCAGGATCTCCGAGCACACCCACCACGATCCGGAGGATGTGGGATCGACCTGCATCGAGTGTCACATGCCGCGGATCGTGAACAATGCGGAGCCGTTGGAGTTGCGGAGCCATACGCGGTGGTCGCCGGATCCGGCGGCGGCGATGAGGTGGGGGATGCCGGATGCGTGTACGAGGTGTCATGAGGGGAGGGGGCAGGAGTGGGCGGTGGAGTGCCTGGAGGCATGGCGCTGAATCCGGCCCATTACGCTGGACCCTTTTGCGGCCAGTCGGCGTAACGCCAGCGCAGCAGCTCGCTCCAGCCGAACACCTTCCCCGCCACCCCCTGCGC
>RFGR01000153.1 GCA_003696625.1 Planctomycetota bacterium | reverse complement strand
CGGGCCAGCTCGACGATGATCCTCCTGGGCCGGCCGTGCTCTCGCACGATCGCGTTGACCACCTTTCGCAGTTCCACTAGTGCTCGGCGAACGACCGGATTGGTGATGTTCCTCAGGTCGGGAGGGAGGTCCTTGGCGGCCAGGGAGGGAAGCCGGTCGAAGGCGGCACTCTCCGGCCGATCGGGATAGGCTCGTTGGACGGCCTCGTATTCCTTGCACCCTTCTTCCAAATGCGGGATCAGCTTCTCGATCGCCTTGCGGGAATAGCCGAGGTAGGCGTCGGGCGGCGACCAATCCAGGACCTTTTCCACCTTCTCCGGATCGGCCCCCGCAGAGAGGAGGTCTTGGCGCAGCCGATCGGGATCCTCCTCATGGATCAGCGCCTCTCTGAGCCGATGCTTGATCCCGTCGTCGAGGAGCGCCCACTTCTTCTTCGGCTTGAAGAGGCCGGCCAGGCGGTGATCGACCACGTTCCCATCCAGGCCTTTCCGGCCGCCCCGCTCGAGGTTGAAACGGGCATAGGGGTCGCGTCCCAGTTTGGCGAGGACCTTCCTCAGGTCGTCGAACTTGCAGCGGTCCTTGGTAGACAGGTACTCAAGAACGGCTTGGCGCTCGTCCGGGTCGAGGGGGCGCTCCGGTCCGAAGTGCTCGGAGATTTTGAGGTTGTTCACCTCTTTGAGCAGGCGGAAGCGCTGGGCGTGCCAGTCTGAGCGGGGGCAACACCGCTGGTCGGGCTCGAGAGGGCAGGGCCGGATGGAGGGAGCGCGGTGGAGGTTGGCCCTCGAAGGAGCCCGCCGGCGTCGTTCATCGGTCACCTCGAAGGGATGCTGGAAGAAGATGCCCCACCGGAGTTTCTCGATGACCTCATCGCCGAGAGCTTGTGGATGATGCGGCCGTTGGGCGGCAAGGATCTGCTCAAATTCCTCGAGGTACATATCCCGCCGGGTATGCCGGCCGCGAAGACGGATCCTGCCACGGAGAAGGGGCTGGTTGGTCCCGGCCTCATCCCGGCCGATCCGATAGAGGTACTCGCCCAGGGTGCGGCATCCGGAATCCTGAATCTCGCCGGCCAACTGCCCGATTTCGGCCAGGATGCCGCGATCCTCTTTGGCTTGGCCGCTCTTTCGGTTGGACTTGAAGCCCCGTCGCTGGGCCAGGTGGTAGAGCGCCCGCCCAAGCTCGAAGGGCTGAAGAGGCTGGTCGAGGGCCCTTGCGCGGAGTTCGTAGGGATCCAGCTCGCAGAGTTCCTGGAACGCGGCAGGATCGGCCGGCAGCAGGCCCGCCCGGACGAGCGTGCGCTTGACGAACTGGCGCCGGGCGTTCCGCCGCTGGTGGTTCCTCCGCATGGACCGAGCCGTCCGCCGGTCCTGGCACAGGGATTTTTCCTTTTGGGTCCCGAAGTTGTCCAGGCCGGCCTCGAAGACCCGCACGCCAAGAGGGGGGTGGCCTGCCCGCTCCGTGGGCAGGAAACCGGTGACCTCGTGGGTCAGGCGGTCGGATGTCTCCTGAAAATTCGCAGTGAGGAGAGCCCAGCCGATCGAATTCGGGCCGAGGTCGAGACCGAGGACGTAGTCCGGCATCACACCTATTCGAGAGAGGACGTTGGGGAAAGCGTAGCGGGATTCTAGACCAGCCTGCCGGGTATTGCTACAATGAGCGCCAGTGTAACTGGTCAGAGTCCGCCCCTTTCCTACCAAGGACTTTGATCCGCAGGCAATGCGGCCCTCCGGCTCGTTCGGAGGGCCGCAACCGCTTTTCTTGGCTCTTCCCGCCCCGTGGAAGCAGAATCCTGCTGCCATGCCCGACCGCCTCCCCGTCCGTCGCGCCCTGCTCAGCGTCTTCCACAAGGAAGGCGTCGTCGAACTGGCCCGGGCCCTGGCCGAGACCGGGGCCGAACTCCTCTCCACCGGCGGCACGATGCGCGTGCTGGTCGAGGCCGGGCTGAAGGTCACCGAGGTGGCCGACTACACCGGCTTCCCCGAGATGATGGACGGGCGGGTCAAGACCCTGCACCCGAAGATCCACGGCGGGCTGCTGGCGCGGCGGGACGACCCGGCCCACCTGGCGGCCATGGCGGAGCACGGGATCGAGCCGATCGATCTGGTCTGCGTCAACCTCTACCCCTTCGAGGAGACGGTCGCCGCCGGCGGCTCGCGGGCGGAGGTGATCGAGAAGATCGACATCGGCGGGCCGAGCATGCTGCGCTCGGCGGCCAAAAATCACGACGCCGTCGCCGTGGTCTGCGACCCGGCCGACTACGAGGTCGTCGCCGAGGAGATCCGCGCCGGCGGCACCACCCTCGAGCTGCGGCGGGCGCTGGCGCGCAAGGTGTTCGAGCGCACCGCCGAGTACGACGGCGCCATCGCCCGCTGGTTCGCCGATCAGGCCGGCGCCGGGCTGCGCTACGGCGAGAACCCGCACCAGGCGGCCGGCTTCTACCCCGACCCGGCCCGCACCGGGCTCGGCGGCGCCCGCGTCCTGCCCGGCGGCAAGGAGCTGAGCTACAACAACTGGCTCGACCTCGACGGCGCGGTCGGCGCGGTCAACGACCTGCCGGCGCCCGCGGCGGTGGTGGTCAAGCACACGAATCCCTGCGGCGCCGCGGTCGCCGCCGCCGCCGCCGAGGCCCTGGCCCGGGCTTGGGACGGCGATCCGCTGTCCGCCTTCGGCTCGGTCATCGCCCTGAACGTGCCGGTCGACCGCGCCTGCGCCGAGTTCCTGGCCGGCCCCGGCCACTTCGTCGAGGTGCTGGCGGCGCCGGCGATCGCGCCCGAGGCGGCCGAGATCCTCCGCAACGGCCCGAAGTGGGGCCGCAACGTCCGCCTGGTCGAGGTCCCCGACATCGGCAGCCCGCGCCGCCAGCTCGAGGCCCGCCGGCTCTGGGGCGCCACCCTCTGGCAGGAGAGCGACGCCACCACCGCCTGGGACGAGGAGCTGAAGGTGGCCGGCGCGGTGCCGCTGCCGCCCGAGCGCGAGGCCGACCTGCGCCTGGCCCAGACCCTGGCCAAGCACCTGAAGTCGAACGCGGTCTGCCTGGTTCGGGACGGGATGCTCGTCGGCGCCGGCGCCGGCCAGATGAGCCGGGTCGATTCCTGTCGGATCGCGGTCGAGAAGGCCGGCGAGCGCGCCCGCGGCGCCGTCGCCGGGAGCGACGCCTTCTTCCCCTTCCCCGACGGGCCCGAGACCCTGGCCGCGGCCGGGGTGGTCGCGATCGCCCAGCCCGGCGGCTCGGTCAAGGACGCCGAGGTCACCGCCGCCTGCGACGCGCGCGGGGTGTGCATGGTCCACACCGGCGCGCGCCACTTCCGGCACTAGCCGGCGGCCGGCGGCCCTCGGCGGGACGGTCGGACGCCTACGGCGCCGCCGCAGCCGTCTTCCGCGCCCGCTCGAGGTCGGCCCGCACCACCGCCTCGAGCGGCGTGCCGGCGGCCTCCTCGGCCAGCTTCGCGAGCGCCTTGGCCGCCTTGGCGGCCTTGCCGGAGCGGGCGTCGGCGTTGGCCTGCACCCGCTTGCGGTCGAGGGCGGCCAAGGCTTTGGCCTGCTTGTCCTTGACCCAGGCCAAGCGCTGCTCGCTGAAGCGCGCGGCCCAGTCGGTGCCCTTGAAGGCCTCCTCCAGCTCGCGGAGCCGCTCGCCCGCCTCGAAGTAGCGGCCCTCGGCGGCCAGCGCCCGGGCCCGCTCGAGCTTGCGGTCGGCCGCCTCCCCGAGCCCGGCCAGGAAGGATTCCGCCGCGGCCGGCTCGGCCTTGCGCGCCCGCTCGGCCAGCTTGACCGCCTCCTTCATCTTGCCGGCCCGGGCGGCCGCGGCCGCCTTGGCCAGCGCCTCGGGCACCTCGCCCGGATCCCAGCCGGGGCCGGCGTCCCGGGCCGCGGCCAGCAGCTTCGGGATCATCCCTTCCCAGCCGCCGGCGCCGGGGTGGCCCTGCCAGACGATCACCCCGTCGGCGTCGATCAGGAAGGCGGAAGGGATGCCCTGCACCCCGTAGGCGCGGGCGCTCTTGGCGCCGCAGCCGATCGGGTAGGGCATCTCGTTGTTCTCCATGAAGCGCTCGACGGTGCCGGTGGACTCGTCGGTCAGCGCCAGCATGACCAGGCCCTGGGGCTCGAACTCCCGGAACACCTCAACGAGGTGGGGGATCGAGGCGCGGCAGGGGCCTCACCAAGTGGCCCAGT
This sequence comes from Planctomycetota bacterium, assembly GCA_003696625.1. Classification (GTDB taxonomy): domain Bacteria; phylum Planctomycetota; class UBA1135; order UBA1135; family UBA1135; genus J029. The sequence goes on along the minus strand of RFGR01000153.1, from coordinate 69,808 downwards.
ACTCGAGGAAGACGACCCGGCCGCGGAGATCCTCGAGCGAGGTGCCGGGCGGGTCGTTCAACCAGTCGCGGGCCTCGATCTCGGGCGCCCAAGCGCCGGCCGGCACCTGCGGCGCCGCGGCCGGGGCCGGCGCGGCCGGGAAGGAAAGGAAGAGCGCTGCGGTCAGCATGACGATTCCAGGATAGCCGAGAACCGGAGCCCGGTTTCGGGCCGGGCGCCCCCTCCCGGTAGACTTCCGGCGTGGCTCTGAAGGAAATCCGCTGCGAACTCTCCTGGTCCGCCAGCCGGGCGAAGGAGTTCCGCCGCTGCCGGCGCGAGTACTGGTACGCCCGCTACGCCTCCTGGGGCTGGTGGCAGGAGCAGCCGCGCGGCGAAAAGTACGAGGTCATGGTCCACAAGTGCCTGACCTCGCTGCCCGCCTTCGCCGGCGACTGCATGCACCGCGCCGTCGAACGCTGGTTCCAGCTCAAGCGCGGCGGCGGCGAGATGACCGGCCCGGAGCTGTACCAGGAGGCGCGGGAGCTGTTCCGCGCCGGCTGGCGCGAGTCGGCCGGCGGCGGCTGGCAGGCGCGGCCGAACAAGAGCACCCACCTCGAGGAACACCACTACGGGGTCGAGCTGCCGGCCGAGCGACTCGAAGCGGTGCGCGCCCACCTCGAACGCTGCGCCGCCAACTTCACCGCCATGCCGGAGCTGGCGCCGGTCCGGTCCGCCCATCCGGACAACTGGCGGGCGGTCGAGTCGCTCGACACCTACACCTTCCTCGGCACCAAGGTTTACGCGGTGCCCGATTTCGCTTATCAGGACGGCGACACCCTCCACATCTGGGACTGGAAGACCGGCCGGCCGCGCGAGGAGGACCTGTTCCAGCTCCACACCTACGCCCTCTACGCCTGCGAGAAGTGGGGCGCCGATCCGGAGTCGATCGTGCTCCACGCCGCCTACATCGGCGCCGGCGAGGTGCAGACGGTCCCGGTCGAGATCGAGCGCTTGAGCGAGGCCCAGGACCGGGTCTCGGAGAGCGTCCGCGAGATGATGGAACTCCACTACGACCCGGACGAGGATCCGGTCGTGATGGAGAACTGGCCGGCCAGCGGCGCTCCGGCCGCTTGCCGCACCTGCCGCTTCCGCGGCATCTGCGCCGAGGCGCCGCGCTAGCCGACCACTTCGGCCAGGGCGTTCGAGAAGGTCAGGCTGCCGAGGTCGAAGGCCTGCAGCCAGATCGGCCGCCCGGCCAACGAGGCCGGCACCGGGGCGGTGAAGGAGAAGGCGCCGGCCGGATCGGCCACCTGCGGTGGGGTCTCGCGGATCGGCGGGCTGAGGTCCACCGGACCGTAGGGGGTGGAGGTCGGGCCACCGCCGGTCAGCGAGTAGCCGATCCGGACCAGGCCGTTCGGGCTGAAGTTGCCGCCGCTCACCGTCGCCGCCTGGCCGGCGACCAGGTTGGCGACCGACAGCCGCGGACCGCCGATCTCGACCAGCCCGTAGAGGTCGTTGCCCCAGGAGAGGCTGGTGTCGTGCATATCGTTCCACTGCCCGGCCAGCGCGCCGGCGCCGTAGATGTGGATGTAGTCCTCGCCGTGCACCGGGTCGTTCACCGTCGAGTTGTTCGGCTCGCCGGGGGCGTAGTTGGTCCAGGTCGAGGTGCTGCCGTCGGCCCAGACGTAACTGCCCTCGACCGCGGCGTCGTTCAGGCCGATCCAAAGGTCGCGTTGCACCCCGCCCCAGGTGCCGAAGGTCTGGGTGACCCAGTCGTTCTCGGCCTGGTCCTCGATCGTCGCCAGGTGGGCGCCGAGGGCCACGGCGGCCGCCTCGGCGAGCGTCCAGTTCGTGGACTCGAGCAGGTGGTAGGTGTGGCCGTTGGTCGGGTTGACGAAGGTGGCCAGGATCGCCGGCGGCGGCGGCGGCGGCGGCGTGGCCGAGTCGGTCACGGCGATCTCGTCCAAGCGCCACTCGGAGGCGTAGTCGCCGGTGTAGTGGTAGGCGAGGTTGACGCCGTTGATGCCGCCCCAGGCCGACAGGTCGACGCTCAGCGCGCTCTCGCCGTCGCCGGCGAGGTCGTCGTGGGCATTGATGAAGGTGACGCCGTTGTCGAGCGAAACGTCGACGTAGTGGTGGTCGCGCCAGGAGGCGTAGACAACGTACTGGCGGCAGTGGGCCCAGACCGTGGTGGCGCCGCTCAGGTCCATCTGCGGCGAGACGAGCAGGTTGTCGTTCCAGCCGAAGAAGTCGTCGTGGAAGGCCTCGGTCGAGCCATAGAGGAAGCCGGAGGAAGTCTCCCAGCCGAGGCTGTTGCCGTTGTTGACCTCGGTCCAGCCGGCCGGGGGCACGACGCCGGACTCGAAGTCCTCGCTCAGGAAGGTTTGCTGGGCGGCGGCCGGGGCGGCGGCCAGGAAGAGGCAGGGCAGGATCAGGCGCATGGCGGAGCAACCCCGCCATGCTACCGCAGAAGCCCTGCGAACCCCGGTTCAGGAGGCGGCGAGGGCCGCGAACTCCGGCCGGCGGCCCTCCAGCAGGGCCGACATGCCTTCGAGCGCGTCCGGGTGCAGGAAGACCTCCCGCAGCCCGTTCAGCTCCAACTCGAGCGCTTCCTCGAGCGGCAGCGTGAACCCGCGATCGAAGACCCGCTCGGCGCAGAGGAGGGCGTGCGGCGACTTCTGCCGCACCTTCTTCACCGCCCGCTCCAACCGCGGGTCGTCGCCGGTGTCGGCCTCGCCGGCGAGGATGGCGGCGACGGTGTGGTGGGAGAAGAAATCCCAGAGCGCCTGCCACTCCGGGCCCGGCGCCGTGGCCGGGACGGGGCGGTCGCCGAGCGGTCCGCGCGCCAGGGCCGCCGTCACCGCCTCGTCCAGCTCGGCGAAGGGGGCGACGACGTCGCAGAGGCCGATGGCCCGGGCCGTGGCGGCGTCGAGCATCTCGCCGGTGTAAACCAGCCACTTCGCCAGCGGCAGGCCGATCCGCCGGGCCAGGCGCTGGGTGCCGCCCAGGCCGGGGTAGATGCCGATGCCTGTCTCGGGGAAGGCGAAGGCCGCCTTCGGGCTGGCGACGATCCAGTCGCAGGCCAGGGCCATCTCGGCGCCGCCGCCGAGGGCCAGACCGTGCACCCGCGCCACCACCGGCTGCGGGCCGCCGCTCAACTTGCGATAGACCTCCTGGCCGGCGGCGGCGAAGTCGTGGATCGGCTCGAAGGTGTTCCGCTTCAGGTTCTCGACGAAGAACTTGACATCGGCGCCGGCGACGAAGGCCTTGCCCGTCGATTCGATGACGATGCCGCGGCCGCCTTCGGCCCGGGCCAGCTCGACCGCGTTGACGAACTGCAGCCCCGACTTCTGGTTGAGGGCGTTCATCGCCGCCGGCCGGTTCAGGCGCACGTGGTGGACCTCGTCGCGGGTCTCGAGCGACACCAGCTTGATCGGGATCCCCTCCGGGCCGGCGTTGCGCAGCAGCATGGGCAGCTCGAGCCCGTGCGGGCCGACCGCCGCCTCGGCCAACAGCCGGGCGCGCTCGGCGCCGACCTTGTTCAGCATGTGGAAGGGGCCGCGCGGCCAGCGCAGGCCGACCAGGGCGCCGATGTCGGTGTCCTCGACCGTCCCCACCTTCTCCTCGACGAGCTGGCAGCAGACGTAGAAGACCACCCCGAGCAGGCGGTCGGCGACCGCGTCGTACCGGGTTTCGTCGGGCGCGCCGGAATAGTCCCAGTCGCCGCCGGCCTCGACCTTGGCCTTCAGGCCGGCGGCCGGGGCGTAGAAGCCGTGCAGCTCGTGGCCGAGGGTGTTGGCCGCGTGCAGCGAGATCGGCACGCCGGTGACGTTCATGAGCTGGAACGGCCCCATGCCGACGCCGAAAGCCTTCTTCGCCGCCCACTCGATCGTGGCGATATCGGCCACGCCCTCGTCGAGCAGCCGCACCGACTCGTTGATCCAGGGCACGAAGTAGCGGTTGACGACGAAACCGGGGGCGTCGGCGCTGCGGATGGGCGTCTTGCCGATCGCCTCCTGCGCCGCCCAGGCCGCGGCGACCGCGGCCGGATCGCTGCCGGCGTGGCCGATCACCTCGACCAGGCGGTTCATCGCCGGGTGGTAGAAGTAGTGCAGGCCGATCACCCGCTCCGGATGCGGGGTCACGGCGGCCAGGTCCTTGACGTAGAAGGACGAGGTGTTCGTGGCCAGGATCGCGGTCGGCTTGCAGACCTCGCCCAGGCGCTCGAAAACGCCGCGCTTGACCTCGAGGTCCTCGAACACCGCCTCGACCACCAGGTCCACCTGGTCCAGCTCGGACCAGTCGCTGGTGCCGTGGATGCGGCCGAGGATCTCCTCGACCTGTTCGGGCCGGAAGACGCGCCGCTCAACCCCCTTCTCGAGCGTCTTGCGGATGATCCCCAGGCCGCGCTGGACCTTCTCGTCGTCGAGATCGACGAGGGTGACGGGCCGGCCCTCGGCGGCGATCTTTTGGGCGATGCCGGAGCCCATGTTGCCGGCGCCGATGACGGCGAAACGCTCGATCGTGTAGGGATTCATCGTCTATCTGGCTCGTTCGGACGGAGCGGGGACGGCGTATTCTAGCGGCGTGCCGGCCGACCGGATCCGCACCACCTGCAACCGCGACTGCCCCGACGCCTGCGGCATCCTGGCCACGGTCGAGGACGGCCGCGTCGTCCGTGTCCAGGGCGATCCGGACCACCCGGTGACGCGCGGCTTCCTGTGCGAGCGGACCAACCGCGACTACCCGGCGCGGCTCTACGACCCGGAGCGGCTGCGCTCGCCGCTGCTCCGCCGCGCCGGCGGCTTCGTCCCGATCGACTGGGAGGAGGCCCTCGACCGGGTCGCCGAGCGGATGCTGACGATCCGGGCGGAGTCCGGCGGCGCGGCGATCTTCCGCTACCGCTGCGGCGGTTCGCTCGGGGTGCTCAAGGCGGTCACCGACGCCTTCTTCGACCGCTTCGGTCCGGTCAGCGTCAAAGGCGGCGACATCTGTTCCGGCGCCGGCGAGGCGGCCCAGGAGCTGGACTTCGGCGCCGCCGAGGCCAATGACCTGTTCGAGCTGCGGAACGCGGCCGCGATCGTCGTCTGGGGCCGGAACCTCTTCACCAGCGCGGTCCACCAGATCCCGCTCGTGCGCGAGGCGCGGGCCCGGGGAGCGCGGGTGGCGCTGATCGATCTCGTCCGCCACCGCGGCGCCGATCTGGCCGACCTCTTCCTGCAGCCGAACCCGGGCAGCGACGCCTTCTTGGCCCTGGCGTTGTCGCGCCGGCTGCTCGACCGGGGCGCCTGGCACCCGGACGCCGGCGCCTGGTGCGCCGGGCTCGAGGAGCACCGGCGGCTGGTCGCCTCGCGGACGGCCGAGGATTGGCTGGCGCCGACCGGGCTGCCGGCGGCGGCCCTCGACGAGCTGGCCGGGTTCTTCGCCGCCGGCCCGGCGGCGGAGCCGGTCTCGATCCTGCTCGGCTGGGGGCTGCAGCGACGCGCCAACGGCGGCGCCGCGGTGCGGGCGATCGACGCCCTGGCCGCGGTCACCGGCCAGATCGGCGTGGCGGGCGCCGGTGTCTCCTTCTACTGCGGCCGCCGCAGCGCCTTCACCCTCGACTTCGTCGGTCCGGTCGAGCCGCCGCGCCGGCTGCTCGAACCGCTGCTGGCCGAGGAACTCGACACCGCCGGCGACCCGCCGGTGCGGATGGTCTGGATCGACGCCGCCAACCCGGTGGCGATGCTGCCCGGCTCGGCGCGACTGGCGGCGGCGTTGCGGCGGCGCGAGTTCGTGGTGGTGGTCGACAGCTTCCTGACCGACACGGCCCAGTGCGCCGACTTGGTCCTGCCCTGCGCGACCATGCTCGAGGAGGACGACCTCTGCGGTGCCTACGGCCACCACTGGCTGGGCCTGCAGCGGGCGGTGGTGCCGCCGCCGGAAGGGGTCCGGACCGATCTCGAGATCGTCCGCGGCCTGGCCCGCCGGGTCGGCCTGGCTGAGGAGTTCGACCATCCGGTCGAGGAGTGGCAACGCCGGGCCCTGTCCCGAGTCGCGGCCGCCGGCGCCTCGCTCGCGGAGCTGCGGGCCCGCGGCGCCGTCCGCAACCCGGAGGCCGAGCGGGTGGTCTTCGCCGGCCGCCGTTTCCGTACCGCCGACGGCCGCGCCCGCCTGCTGAAGGAGGCGCCGTCGGCGATCCCGGCCACCGACGAGGAGTGGCCGCTCTACCTGACCGCGGTCTCCACTCCCTCCAGCCAGGGCAGCCAAGCCGTCTTCCAGCGCCGACCGGGGCCGCCCGAGGCGCGGGTCCACCCGAGCGCCGCCGGCGGTCTGGGCGACGGCGCCCGGGCCCGGGTGGTTAGCCCCCACGGCGAGCTGGAGGTCGTCCTCCGCCACGACGACCGCCTGCACCCGCGGATTCTCAGGATGGACAAGGGCGGCTGGAGGTCGGCCGGGCGCGCGGCCAACGCGCTGATCGCGCCGCGGGCCACGGATCTGGGCGGGGGAGCGTGCTACTACGACGAGCGCGTGAATCTGGTCCCACCGGCTGGACCCGATCCGGAACTTCCGGTGTAACCCTGGATCGTCGTTCGGGCGGGCGGGGGCTATCGTGGGGCGGCCATGCCGCCGTCGCCCCAGAACCTCCACTTCCTCGAGATCGTCACCCCCGAGGCCGAGGCGGTCTGCGCCGCCTACTCCGACGCGCTCGGCCTGGTCTTCTCCGAGCCCGTGCCCGAGTTCGGCATGGCCCGCACCGCGCCGCTTCCGTCTGGCGCGCTGCTCAGTGTGCGGGCGCCGATGCACGAGGAGGAGGAGCCGGCGACCCGGCCTTATTTTCTGGTCGAGGACATCGAAGCGGCGGTCGCGGCGGCGGTTGCGGCCGGCGGCGAGCTGGCGCTGCCCCCGACCGAGATCCCTGGCCGCGGCCGATGCGCGATCTACTTCCTGGGGGGCGCCCAGCACGGGCTCTGGCAGGAATCGCCGGAGCCGTAGAAGCAGTTCCCCCTAGGCAAGACGAACGAAACCGCCCCGGGTTACTCCCGGAGGCGGCATTCCGGACCACCGAGCAGGACCAGATTCATGGAGAGCCGCTGGAACGATCAGGAAGCCGAGGATTCCCTCGCCCGCTACGCCGCCTACGGACCCGACCTGGCCCTGCGGATCTACTCCGCCCGCCTGATCGGCGCCGACCCGGCGCTGGTCCTCCACGGCGGCGGCAACGTCTCGGTGAAGACCACCGGGCGCGACCTGTTCGGGGCGCCGCAGGACCGGATCCACGTCAAGGGCTCCGGCTGGGACCTGGCCGGGATCGAGCCGGCCGGACTGCCGGCGCTCGACCTGGCCGGGCTGCAACGGCTGCGCGGGCTGACCGAACTGGACGACGAGGAGATGGTCAACCAGCTCCGCCGCCACCTGCTCGACGCGCGTTCGCCCAACCCCTCGGTCGAGACCCTGTTGCACGCCTTCCTGCCGCACCGCTTCGTCGACCACAGCCACGCCGACGCGATCCTGGCCTTGAGCGACCAGGAGCGGGGCGAGGAGTTCGTCGCCGAGGCCTTCGGCGATCGGGTGGCGGCGCTGCCTTTCGTCATGCCCGGCTTTCCGCTGGCGCAGGAGGTGGCGCGGCTGCACGAGGAGCGGCCGGAGGTCGAGGGCATCGTCCTCCACCGCCACGGCCTGTTCACCTTCGGCGAGACCGCCCGCGAGTCCTACGAGCGCCACATCGCCCTGGTTGACGCCGCCGAACGATTCCTGGCCGAGGCCGGGCCGCCGCGGGTTGCGGTGCCGGCCGATTGGGGAGCGGCCCGCCACGAGGCCGCCCGGCGCCGAGCCGCGGAGGTGGCCCCGCGCCTGCGGCGGGCGCTGGCGGCGCACCTGCCGCGGCCGCCGATCCTGCGCTGGCTGGACGACGAGGAGCTGAGCGGCCTGGTGGCCGCGCCCGGGGCGCGGGAGCTGTTCTTGACCCCGCCCCTGACCCCGGACCACACGCTGCGGACCAAGAACCTGCCCTGCTGGGCCGAGGCCGACGCGATCGACGCCGCGGTGGCCGCCTACGCCAGGGAGTACCACGCCTACTTCGAGCGCGGCTGCGCCCGCTGCGGCCCCCGCCGCGAGCTGGACCCGGCGCCGCGGGTGGTCCTGGTGCCGGAGGCGGGGGTCTTCGCCGCCGGCCCGACCGCGGCGGCGGCGGCGGCGGCGGCCGATCTGGCCGCTCACACGCTGCGGACCAAGGCCGCCGCCAGCGCCCTCGGCCCCTTCCGCGGCCTCGACGAACTCGAACTCTTCGGCATGGAGTACTGGTCGCTCGAGCAGGCCAAGCTCGGCCGCGGAACCCCGCCGCCGCTGGCCGGACGAGTGGCGGTGGTCACCGGCGGCGGCGGCGCCATCGGCGAGGGGATTGGCGCCGTCCTGGCCGGGGCCGGGGCGGTGGTCGCCCTGCTCGACCTGGACGCCGGCCGGGCCGAGGCGGCGGCGGCCCGGATCCGGGCCGAGCACGGTCCGCACGCGGCCTTCGGTCTGGCCGCCGACGTGACCGACGAGTCCTCGCTCGACGCCGCCTTGGCCGAGGTCCTGCGCCGGTCCGGCGGGCTCGACGTCCTGGTGCCGAACGCCGGCGCCGCCCGGGTCGCCGAGCTGGTCGAGGAGGATCCGGCCGCGTTCCGCCGGCTGGTCGAGGTCAACCTGACCGGCGTCTTCCTCACCTTGCGCGCCGGCGGCCGCATCCTGCGCGAGCAGGGGCTGGGCGGGTCGGTGGTGCTGGTCAGCTCCAAGAACGTGCCGGCGCCGGGTGCCGCCTTCGGCGCCTACAGCGCGAGCAAGGCCGGCGCCCACCAGCTCGCCCGGATCGCCGCGCTCGAGCTGGCCGCCGACGGGGTGCGGGTGAACGCGGTCTGCCCGGACGCGGTCTTCCGCCACGGCGACAACCCCTCCGGCCTCTGGGCGGAGGTCGGCCCCGACCGGGCCCGTTCGAAGGGGCTGGCGCCGGAGGAGCTGGAGGAGCACTACCGCCGCCGCAACCTGCTGCGGACCACGGTCAGCGCCGAGGACGTCGGCCGGGCGGTGCTCTGGCTCGCGGCCGAGGCGCCGTGCACCACCGGCTGCGCGATTCCGGTCGACGGGGGCATCCCGCAGGCCTTCCCGCGCTGAGCCGGGCGAGCCGGCGCGGCGCGGGGGCATAATCCCTCGGATGCTCGTCCCGGGCCGCTTCTCCGCCGCCGTGTCCGTCTCGACCGAGGAGGACACCGTCCGCGCCGTCACCCAGGCCGTCGCCGCCCTGGAGGCGGCCGGCGGCGGCCAAGGCGATCTGCTCGTGGCCTTCTTCACCGGCCACCACAGCCCGCGCGCGAAGGAGATCTCGCGGGTGGTGCGGGCGGCGCTGGCGCCGGACTCGCTGATCGGCTGCTCGGCGGCCGGGGTGATCGGCGCCGGCCGCGAGATCGAGGAGGGGCCGGGGCTGGTGCTGTGGGCCGCCCGCCTGCCCGGCGCCCGGGTCCAAGCCTTCCGGCTCGAGTTCGAGAACACCGGCGAGGGCGGCATGGTCCACGGCTGGCCCGAGGCCGGTGACGGCGCCAGCGCGGCCCTGATGGTCGATCCGTTCAGCTTTCCGCTCGACCCGTTCCTCAGTTCGCTCCGGGAATTGTCGCCGATCCCGCGTATCGTCGGCGGGGTCGCGAGCAGCGGCCGCCGGCCCGGCGCGAACCGGCTCCTCTACGAAGAGGAGGTGGTTACCGGCGGCGCGGTCGGCGTGGTCGTGGACGGCCCGGCGGTGCTGGAGCCGCTCGTCTCCCAGGGCTGCCGACCGATCGGGCCCGAGTTCCGAATCACCCGCAGCGAGCGCAACGTGATCTACGAGCTGGACGGGGAGCCGGCCTTTCAGGCCTTGAGCCGGATCTTCGAGGATCTCGACGAGGAATCCTCGGCCGCCTTCCGCAGCGCCCCGCAGGTCGGCCTGGCCGCCGTCCGAAGCAGCGGCGACCTCGGCTCCGAGGGCTACCTGATCCGCGGCGTGGTCGGGATCGACCGCGAGAGCGGAGCCATCGCCATCTCCGACGCCGCGCCGGAGGAGATGCGGGTCCGCTTCCACGCCCGCGACGGCGCCAGCGCCCACGAGGACCTCGGCAACCTGCTCGGCCTGGCCAGCGGCCTCTACCCGGATGCCGCCGGCGGGCTGCTCTTCACCTGCACCGGCCGCGGCGAGAGTATGTTCGGCCGGCCCGACCACGACGCCGAGCTGGCCGGCACCTACTTCCCGGACCTGCCGATCGCCGGGATGTTCGCCGCCGGCGAGATCGGCAGCGTCTGCGGGCTGCCCTACATCCACGGCTTCTCGGCTAGTCTGGGGCTGCTGCGCGAGCGGGTGGAATGAAAAAGAGGCGGCGCCCGGAGGCGCCGCCCCATCCGCGGAATCGCTCCGCCGGAGGAAATGCTGCCCATTGGCGCAGCTCGCGAATGCCCTATGTTTCGGACCGGCCCAACTAACCCCCCAGTCGTCGAGCCCATCCAGGGGCATCTGCGGCCGGTCGGAGCGGCAGGTGAAGAAAAACCGCCGGGTTTTTTCGTGTCGTTACAAGCCGGAACATGCCACGGCATTCTGGAACAATGCACGCCCCGATCCTTCAGCGGTAGACCTAGGATGCCGCCATGCGTGCGCCGGTCCCGGTCCTGCTGCTGCCGCTCCTGCTCGCGGGCGGCGGCTGCGCGGCCACGATCTCCTACGAGGACGAGATCGGAACCGTCTATCACCGCTACAGCCGCGGCGAGTTCGAGCGGGCGGCCCGCCTGATCCAGGAGGGCTACGAGGACCACTGGCGGATCCAAGCCGATCCGAGCGCCGGCACCCTCGAGTTTTCCGACGACGCCGTCGTCTGGAACCTCGAGCGGGGCAAGATCCTGCTCGACGCCGGCCGCTACCGGGCGGCCTACCGCGCGCTCGAGTCGGCCGAGACCGTGATCAACCAGGTCTTCGCCGAGCGGGCGGTGGTGGACACCGCCGAGGCGGCCGCGGAGGCCGAGGCGCTGCTCACCAACCAGAAGGCCCTGCCCTACGAGGGCACCGTCGCCGACCGGATCCTGCTCAACACCTACAAGGCCCTGGCGGCGGTGCTGCAGGGCGACCTCGATCAAGCCCTGATCGAAGCGCGCCGGATCGAGGAGACCCAGGACGCCGCCATCCGCGACTTCGCCGCCGAGGCCGAGCAGACGAACCGGGCCGGCGCCGCCCGCGGCCTCGCCTTCGACCAGGAAGCCTTCCTGGCCAGCCCGCGGGTCCGGGAGGACCTGCCCTGGCTGCGCGGCGCCGACGCCTACCCGCCGAGCTACCGCGACTTCCTCAACCCGTACGCGCTGCTCGTCAAGGCGGTCCTGCGCCGGATCAAGGACGACCCGAACGAGAGTCCGCTGGTCGATCTGCGCAACCTGGCCTCGATGCGGCCGGACCTGACCGAGGTGGTGGAGGAACTCGAGCGGGTGCAGGCCGGCGAGCCGCCCACCGGTCGGGTCTACGTGCTCTACGAGGGCGGCCTGGCGCCGGTGATCGAGTCGGTCGAGTACGAGGTGCCCTACGGCTGGTGGCGGGCGGTGTTCGGGGTCCGCAGCGACGCCCTCGACCTGCTCCAACGCGCCTACTTCGCGCTGCCGGTGCTCCGCCCCGGCCGCCCGGCGGCCGGGCCGCTGGTGGTGGCCGACGCCTCGGGCCGCGAGGACCGCACCGTGGTGGTCGCCGAGATGGAGCCGATCATGCGCTACGAGTTCGAACGGCGCTATCCGGTCATCCTGATGCGCGAGCTGCTGCGGGTGCTGGTCCAGGAGACGGCCAGCCACGAGGTCCGCCAGGCCGCCCAGCGCCAGGACGACGTCCTGGGCGCGATCGCGGTCCTCGGCGGGCTCCTGTACCAGTCGGCGATGAACCGGGCCGACGACCGGAGCTGGCGGACCCTGCCGGCCGCCTTCGGCTTCCTGACCCGGCCGCTGCCGGCCGACGGCCGGCTGACGCTCCGCATCGACGGCGCCGCCGCCCAGCCCGTCACCATCGACCTTGCCGGCAAGGACGTCGCCTTGATCTACGCCCGCAGCGTCAACGGCCGCTCCCTGACCGTTCATCAGGTCGGCTTCATCCACGGATCCGGAGGAATCCAATCATGAGAACCCTGTTCACCCGTACTCTTGCCGCCGCGGCCGTCTTCGCCGCGCCGCTCTTGTTCTCCTGCGCCGCCGCCGGCGAGGAGGACATGATCCAGTTCACCCCCGGCGGCGTGCCCTACGTGATCGAACTTCAGGACCACAGCGTCCGCGCCAATCTGGCCATCGTTCAGGTCGATTCCGGCAACCAGGGCGATCTGCCGATCGCCACGGTCGAGGTCCGGAACACCGGCGCCGCCGAGTTCCGCTTCCGGGCCGACTTCACCTGGACCGACAGCGACGGCCGGGAACTGATCTCGCCGGCCAACGCTTCGCGCACCATCCACCTGATGCCCGGGGCCAGCACCACCCTGCAGAGCGCCGCCGCCTCACCTGAGGCCTACCGCTTCAAGCTTCAGCTCCGGAGCGAGAACTAGGAGGAACCGCCATGAAGTACCAAGTCCTGCTCACCCTGCCGCTGCTGCTCGCCGCCTGCAGCTCGAATACGGAGGTCTACGACCCGGACAGCGGCGGCCTGCGGTCGGTCGACGCGATCACCTACGACGACTTCAGCGAGGCCTCGCAGATCCTGATCCAGTCGATGCTCGAATCGGGCGTGCTCGACGCTCCGGACCTGGCCAAGCACGAGGACGGCAAGGTCATCCTCGCGCTCGAGGACATCGAGAACTACACCTCCGCCAACCTGAAGACCAAGGTGATGACCGACAAGGTCCGCATCGCCCTGAACAAGACCGGCAAGGTCCTAACCACGACCGCGGTCAAGTTCGGCGAGGGCGGCCCGGAGGACACCGGCACCAAGGAGGTCCGCGGGCAGAACGACCCGATGTTCGAGGAGAACTCCTACAACCAGGCCCGCACCGTCCGCCTGCCGGACCTCAGCCTGAGCGGCTCGGTGATCAAGATGAGCGCCGAGGAGGGCCGAACCAAGGAGTCGGTGGTCATCTTCAAGCTCACCCTCACCGACCTGCGCACCGGCCTGGCCGTCTGGGAAGACGAGGCCCCGATCGGCAAGCGCCGGACCAAGAGCCTGTTCGGCTGATCCTCCCCGCCCGGATCCGCGCCGCGGCGCCGGCGGCCCTCAGCCCGGCGGCCAGCCCATCGGCCGGCCGCCGAGCACGTGCAGGTGCAGGTGCTCCACGGTCTGGCCGCCGTCGGCGCCGACGTTGGTGACCACCCGATAGCCGCCCTCCTCGAGGCCGGCGTCGGCGGCGACCCGGGCCGCCACCCGCAGCAGGTGGCCGAGCAGGGCGGTGTCCTCCTGGCCGGCGTCGGCGACGCTCTTGAGCGGCTTGCGCGGGATCACCAGGGCGTGGAAGGGAGCCTGCGGCGAGACGTCGCGGAAGGCGACCGCCAGCTCGTCCTGGTAGAGGAAGTCGGCCGGGATCTCGCCGGCCAGGATCCTGGCGAAGACGGTCATGCCGGAGACTGTTCGGAGCCGACGACCCGGCGCCATTCCTCCTCCGGCATCTCCTCGCCCTCCTCGACCAGAAGGACCGGGATACCGTCGTCGATCCGGTAGCGGCGGCGGGTCTCCGGGTCGGTCGAGACCAGCCAGTCGCCGTCCTGGACCAGGGGTGCGCGGCTCAACGGACAGCGCAGGATGGCGAGGAAATCCGGGTCGAGCTCGGCCACCCAAGTATTATAGGACTCCTTCCGATAGGAAGAGGGCGGCTCGGTTCCTTCGCCATCGCATCGAGGCGTTGCCCAATCCCTCGCTGGCCGCCTGCCACCATGAGTGAAGCCACCGATTCCGCCCCGGCCCGAGCGGAGGAGCCGTTCCGGCTCCTACGCTGCTTGGTCGCCGCCGTCAGCGGCCTGCTGTTCACCTTCCTGTTCTTCGGCAGCATCGACGCCTGGAAGCAGATCTCGGCCCAGAACTGGGACCAGGATTCGCTCGGCTGGCTGCGCTGGGACTACCTCGCCCGCTCCGCCCCGCAGCTCCAGTTCCTCAAGGAGGCGCTGGCCGGGGCCGCCCTGACCCTGGTTCTGGCCCTGCTCGGCGAGGCGCTGCGCCGGCGCCGCAACCCGGTCGTCGGCCTGATCCGCTGGGGGTCGCGCTTCTTCGGCCGCTGGCCCGGCCTGGCCCTGATGGTGGTCCTGGTCTGGGCGCCGGACGGAATCGCCGCCCTGACCCGCCCGGCGGCCCGGGACGGCGCCCCGAACGTGCTCTTCATCCTGGTCGACACCTGGCGGGCCGACCACACCAGCTTCCTCGGCTACGAGCGCGAGACCTGGCCGGAGACGGCCAAGGTGGCCGAGGAGGGCGTGATCTTCGAGCGGGCGGTGGCGCAGGCGCCGTGGACCCGCCCGTCGGTGGCGACCTGCTTCACCAGCTTGGTGCCCTCTAAGCACGGCTCGCTCTCCTACATGCCGGTGGACTCGGGTCGGAAGTGGGTGCCGCTGCCGCTGCGCCACACCACCCTCACCGAGACCTTGGCCGCGGCCGGCTACGAGACCTTGGCCATCTCGAACAACTTCAACATCCAGCCTTTGTTCGGCTTCGGCCAGGGTTGCCGCGACTACCGGCTCTACCACTGGAGCGTGGACGCCGGGGACATGGCCGAGGAGATGCAGGACTGGCTCGACTCCTACGACGAGGACCGGCCGTTCTTCTGCTACCTGCACGTCACCGACCCGCACTACCCCTACGAACCGCCGGCGGGCTTCGCCGGCACCTGGGACAAGAGCGGCATCGACTTCAACATCGGCCCGGACACGGTCCACGACTTCCACGCCGGCAACATCGACATCACGCCGGAGCAGATGCAGCACCTGCGCGACGCCTACGACGAGGAGCTGCTCTACACCGACTCGGCGATCGGCCCGTTCATCCGCCACGTGCGGGACAAGTTCCCGAACACGATCATCGTCCTGGTCGGCGACCACGGCGACGAGTTCATGGACCACGGTGCCATCGGCCACGGTCACATCCTGTTCGACGAACTCACCCACGTGCCGCTGGTGATCTGGGCGCCCGGCGTCGAGGGCCGCCGGGTCGCCTCCCAGGTCCGGCTGATGGACATCGTGCCGACGGTGGCCGACTTCGCCGGCCTCGAGCGCCCCGCCGTCGACATGGGCGTCTCCCTGCGCCCGCTCATGACCACCGGCGAAGGCGAGGATCTGCCGGCGCCGATGGAGACCGGCGGCGACCTGCTGCCGCCGTGGCAACGGCGCGGGATCGTCATGCGCTACCAGGGCCGGCTCTGGAAGATGATCCGCGACGAGATCAGCTCCGTGAACAAGGACGGGGTCAAATACGGCCTCTACGACCTCGAGGCCGACCCGAAGGAGCAGCACAACCTGGCCGAGGAACACCCCGACATCGTCGAGGCGCTGTTCAAGTACATGATCGCCCAGGGCTGGTACACCCATCCGGACGATCTGGAAGGAATCGGCGAGGCCTGGAGCGGGTCGATGGACGACAGCACCAAGGAAAACCTGCGCGCCCTCGGCTACCTGGGCGGCGAGGAAGGCTAGCGCGCCGCCGCCGCGCCACCATCGTTTCTTCACCGTTTCCTCACCCCGGATCGGAGGCCGCGGCATAATCTTCCCGCATGGCCGCCGCCAAGCTCCTCCTGGTCGAGGACGACCCCGACCTGCTGGAGGTCCTGCGCCTGACCCTCCAGCGGGAGGGCTACGAGACGATCGAGACCGGCGACGGCGAGGAGGCGCTGCGGCTGGCCCGCCGGCAGGGGCCGGACCTGATCGTGCTCGACGTGATGCTGCCCGGGTTGGACGGCATCGAGGTCTGCCGCCGGCTGCGCGCCGATCCGGCGACCAGCGGCGTCGTCGTCCTGATGCTGACCGCCCGGGCCGAGGAGTCCGACGTCGTCCTCGGCCTGGGCGTCGGCGCCGACGACTACGTCTGCAAGCCGGCCCGACCGCGCGAGCTGGCCGCCCGGGTCAAGGCGCTGCTGCGCCGGGCCCGCGCCGCCGAGCAGCCGCTCGGCGACCGGATCCTGGCCCGCGGCGGGCTGGTGATCGATCCGATCCGGTTCGAGGTCCGGGCCGGCGAGAAGCGGCTCGAGCTGACGCCGACCGAGTTTCGCCTGCTCCAGACGCTGGCCGGCAGCCCCGGCCGGGTCTTCCGCCGGGCCGAGCTGCTCGACTACGCGGTCGGCGTCGGCGTCACCGTGGACGAGCGCAACATCGACACCCACGTCAAGTCCCTGCGCAAGAAGCTCGGCGAACACGCCGGCCTGATCCAGACCGTCCGCGGGGTCGGCTACCGCTTCCGGGATGACGACTGAGACCGGACTCCTCGCCGCCGCCCTGGCCGCGGCGGCCCTGTTCGGCCTGGTCCAGACCCGTCGCCGCCGGGCGGCGGCGGCCGCGGCCGCGCGCGAGGCCCGCCAGCGCCGCGCCCACCTCGCCGCGGCCGACCATCTCGCCGCCGGCGTCGTGCTCCTCGACGGCCGCGGCCGGGTCCGCTACGCCAACCCGGCCGCCGTCGCTCTGCTCGAGGCGTCGCCGCCGTCGCCGGCCGCGCCGCCGGCCCTGGCCGCCTGGCTGCCGCCGCCGGTGGCCGCCGCCCTCCGCCCCGGCGACCCCGAGGAGACCTTCCGCAAGGCGCTCGAGATCCCCCTGGCCGGCGGCGCGCGCGTGCTCGAGCTGACCGGCGGCCCGGCCGGCGACCGCTGGCGCTTCCTGCTCCTGCGCGACCTGCGCGGCGCGGCGGCGGTGGACGCCCGCCGCCGCGACTTCGTCGCCAACGCCTCGCACGAACTCCAGACCCCGATCGCCGCCTTGATCGGCCTGCTGGATCTGCTCGAGGGAGCCGAAGGCGACGAGGCGGCCGACCTGCTGGCCCGGGCCCAGGCCAACGCCCAGGCCCTGGCCTCCCTGACCCGCGACCTGCTCGGTCTGGCCCGGGCCCAGGATCCGACCTGGCGGCCGGCGCCCGAGCCCCTCGACGGCGCCGCGGTGGCCGCCGCCGTCGCCGAGCGGCTGGCCGACAAGGCGGCGGCCAAGGGGCTGCGGCTCGAGCGGGAGCTGCCCGCGGACGGGCTGCCGATGGTCGCCGACCGGACCAGCCTGGAGACCGTCCTGGCCAATCTGCTGGACAACGCCGTCTCCTACACCGAGGTCGGCCGGGTTGTCCTCCGCGGCCGGACCGAAGCGGCGGCCGAGGTGGTGTTCGAGATCGAGGACACCGGCCCGGGGATCGA
Source organism: Planctomycetota bacterium (assembly GCA_003696625.1). Classification (GTDB taxonomy): domain Bacteria; phylum Planctomycetota; class UBA1135; order UBA1135; family UBA1135; genus J029. The sequence continues at coordinate 52,541 of RFGR01000153.1, read as the reverse complement.
GCCCGAGATCCTGCCCCGGATCTTCGAGCGTTTCTTCCGCGGCGATCCGGCGCGAAGCCGCGCCGCCGGCGGCACCGGCCTGGGGCTGGCCATCGTCCGCAACCTGGTCGGCCGGATGGGCGGCCGGATCTCGGTCCGGAGCCGCCCCGGCGAGGGCGCCCTGTTCCGGGTCGAACTGCCGGTCAGCGCCGCCAAGCCGCTGCCTGGAGCCGGCCAGGCAAGCTTCAGCTAGCCTTCACACCGGCTTCATCCCGGCGGCCTAGAGTTCGGGTGTCTCGAAAACGGAAGACACCATGAAGACCATCCTCCCCGCCACCCTGCTGGCCGCCGCCGCCCTCGCCGGCCCGGCCGCCGCCCAACAGCTCAAGGTCGATCCCAAGCTCCCCGCCTATCTCCCGGTCCAGGAGGAGATCCGCGGCAGCCTGAACGCGGTCGGCTCCGACACCATGATCAACCTGATGACGCTGTGGGGCGAGAAGTTCCGCGCCTGGTACCCCGGCGTCAAGGTCCAGGTCGAGGGCAAGGGCTCCTCGACCGCGCCGCCGGCCCTGATCAAGGGCACGGCCCAGCTCGGCCCGATGAGCCGCCAGATGAAGGACAAGGAGATCGACGCCTTCGTCAAGGCCTTCGGCTACGAGCCGACCCGCATCCGGACCAGCCTCGACGCCCTGGCCGTCTATGTCCACAAAGACAACCCGATCGAGGGTCTGACCCTCGAACAGGTCGACGCCATCTTCGGCAAGAACCGCAAGCTCGGCGCCGAGGAGAGCATCGACCGCTGGGGCCAGCTCGGCCTGGGCGGCAAGTGGGCCGGGGCGGCGATCAGCCTCTACGGCCGCAATAGCGCCTCCGGCACCTACGGTTTCTTCAAGAAGCACGCCCTCGGCAAGGGCGACTACAAGGACACGGTCAAGGAACAGCCGGGCAGCGCCTCGGTGGTCCAGTCCGTCACCAACGATCCGTTCGCGATCGGCTACAGCGGCATCGGCTACCGCACCTCCGGCGTGCGGGCGGTGCCCCTCTCCGAAGACGGCGACGAGTTCTTCGCGGCCAATCTCGAAAACGTGATGAGCGGCGACTACCCGCTGGGCAGGTTCCTGAACCTGTACATCAACAAGGCGCCGAACGCCGAACTCGATCCGCTGCGGCGCGAGTTCATCCGCTTCATCTTCTCGCGCGAGGGCCAGCAGGTCGTGATCCAGGCCGGCTACCTGCCGGTGCCCGCCTCGGTCGCGGCCGAGGAACTGAAGGCGCTCGGGATCCCGGTCCCGAAGGTGAAGGGCTGAACCCGCTCCTCCCCCCGGCCGGCTCCGGGATGCGCTCGACCGGGGCGCATCCCGACCGGCGTTCCCGGACCCGACGATGACCAGCAGCCCCTCCTTCCGCCGCCGCCGCGCCGCCGACCGGGCGGTGGCGGCGCTGGTCCGCTTCGGCGGCGTCGGCGTCGTCCTGGCCGTTCTCTTTATCGCCTTCTATCTGGTGCGGGAGGCCCTGCCCCTGGCCGCGGCGCCGAAGCTGGAGGAGAGCGGGCGGCGGCTGCCGGCCGTGGCGGCGCCGGTCGCGGTCGGGGTGGAGGACTTCACGGAGGCGCTGTGGGAGTTGCACCGGGACGGCCGCCTGGTCCTGCGGGATGTCGCCGACGGCGCGGAACTGGACGCCGCCGCGCCGCTTGCTCTCGGCCCGGGCGAGACCGTGGTCGAAGCCCGGCTGTCGCCGGACCAAGCCACCCTGGCCGTCGCCACCAGCAGCGGCCGCCTGGCGGCGCTGCCGCTGGCCTTCGCGGTCGACTACGACGACGACCTCGAGCGCAGCCACCGGCTCGAGGAGACCACGCCGCGCTGGCTGATCGAAGAGGGCGACGGGCCGCTGGCCGCCTTCTCGGTCCTGGCCGAAGATGCGACCGTTTGGGGCGCGGCGGTCCGCGGCGACGGCGCCCTCGAACTGGTCCGCGGTCGGATCAAAGTCAACCGGCTGACCGGGGCCGAGCGGCTGAGCCGCAAGGTGCTGCGCCTGGCCGAGCCGGGCCCGATCACCGACCTGGCCCTGCTTGAGGGGGGGGCGGTGCTGGCCGGTTTCGCCGACGGCGGCCTCGCCGCCTGGCGGGCCGACCGCCCGTTCAACAAACTGGAGGAGTGCGGCCGGACCCCGGCCGGCGCCGCCGTTCGCCAGATCCAACCGCTGATCGGCGCCGGCTCGGCCCTGGTCGCCCGTGCCGACGGCGCCGTCGAGCGGTGGATGATGGTGGCGCCGGAGACCGGCCGGCCGATCCTCGACGAGGCCGCGGAGATGTCGGAGGCGGTGCCGGGGCTGCGGCTGCTGGCTCCCTCGACGCGGCAGCGGGTGTTCTTCGCCCTCGCCGACCGGGAACTGCGGATCGGCCACGCCACCGCCGCCGAGTACCTGGCCGCGGTCCGGCTGCCGGCCGGCGTCGAACGAGTCCTGCCCTCGCCGCGCGAGGACCACCTGCTGCTGATCGGCGCCGACTGGGTCGAGGTGCGCGGGCTCGAACTCGGCTACCCGGGAGTCACGGCCCGCACCCTGTTCGCCCGGATCCAGTACGAAGGGTCGCCGGCGCCGGCCTGGACCTGGCAGTCGACCGGCGGCAGCGACGCCTACGAGCCCAAGATCAGCCTCGTGCCGCTGATCCTCGGCACCTTCAAGGGCACGCTCTGGGCGCTGTTGCCGTCCATCCCGCTGGCGGTGCTCGGCGCCCTCTTCACCGCCCGCTTCCTGCGCGGCCGGGCCCGAGAGATCGTCAAGCCGGCGGTCGAGCTTCTGGCCGGCATCCCCTCGGTGATCCTCGGCTTCGTCGGCGCTCTCTATCTGGCGCCGGCGATGCAAGACCGGATGTTGGCGGTCTTCCTGCTGCCGTTCGTTCTCGTCCTGCTGACGGTGGTGCTGGCGGTGGGCTGGGCGCGGTTGCCGCTGCCGTCCCGCCGCCGGCTGCACGAAGGTTGGGCGCCGTTCCTGTTGATGGCGGTCTACGCCGCCGTCGGCGCGGCGCTGCTGCGGGCCGGCCCCGGCCTGGAGCAGGCCCTGCTCGGCGCCCCCTTCCGGGAGTGGGCGCCGGCCGCCCTCGGCCTGCCGTTCGAACAGCGCAACGCCGCCGTGGTCGGCCTGGCGATGGGGTTCGCGGTCACGCCGCTGATTTTCACCCTGGCCGAAGACGCTTTCCGCAACGTGCCCGAGACCCTGGCCGAAGCCTCGCTCGCCCTCGGCGCCACTCCCTGGCAGACCTCCGTCCGGGTGATCTTCCCGCCCGCCCTGCCCGGGGTGGTGGCGGCGGTGATGCTCGGCCTCGGTCGGGCGGTCGGCGAGACCATGATCGTGCTCATGGCGACCGGCAACACGTCGATCACGCGCCTGAACATCTTCCAGGGCTTCCGGGCCCTCTCCGCCAACCTGGCCGTCGAGCTGCCCGAGGCTCCGCACGGCGAGTCCCTCTACCGGACCCTGTTCCTCTCCGCCCTGCTGCTGTTCGCCTTCACCTTCCTGGTCAACACCGCGGCCGAGACCATCCGCGTCCGGGGGAGGAAGGAGCTGTGAGCGGGCTCCGCGGCGGCCGGCCGGACTACGGCGGCGGCATCGGCGCCTTCCTCTGCGCCGGCGCGGTGGCGGCGGTCCTGCTCGGCGTGGTGTTGCTCTTCGCCCTGCTCTTCATGCGCGGCGCCGCCGCCTTCTGGCCGCGGCCGCTGACCGAATGGCGGCTGGCCGACGGCACCGTGCGGCTGGCCGAGGAGCTGGACGAGCGGCCGGACGGCTCGATCCGGGCCCGGATCGGCAACCGCGAGTTCTACGGCCTCGACTTCCTGATCGCCGGGCCGGAGGAGGTGGCCGCCCGCTCCCGGCCGGCCGACGCGGTGCGGATCGAGCGGACCGAGAACGGCCCCTTCTTCGGCTACCTGGACCAGGCCGGCGCGGAGACCTGGCGGCTGCGCCTGCCCGACGGCCGGCCGGTCGAGCTGCCGGCGGCGCAGGTCCTGCGGGTCTCCTATCCGAACCGTCTCGGCTGGTTCGGCCGGGTCGGCGCCTGGTTCGCCGGCGTCGGCCGGTTCATCGTCGAGGAGCCACGCAACGCCAACCAGGAGGGCGGGGTCTGGCCGGCCCTGGTCGGAACCTCGCTGCTGGTGATTCTGATGTCGCTGCTGGTGGTGCCGTTCGGGGTGTTGGCGGCGGTGTACCTGAACGAGTACGCCCGCGACACCTGGTTCGTGCGCCTGGTGCGGGTGGCGGTGAACAACCTGGCCGGGGTGCCGTCGATCGTTTACGGCGTCTTCGGCCTCGGCTTCCTGATCTACGGGGTCGGCGGCGCCATCGACCGGGCTTTCTTCGCCGCCGACCTGCCCCGGCCGACCTTCGGCGCCGGCGGCGTCCTCTGGGCCGCGGTGACCATGGCCCTGCTGACGGTGCCGGTGGTGGTCGTCGCCACCGAGGAGGGGCTGCGGGCGGTGCCGCGCGAGCGGCGCGAGGCGGCCCTGGCCCTGGGCGCGACGCGCTGGGAGATGCTTCGACACGTGATCCTGCCCGGTGCCCGGCCCGGCATCCTGACCGGCGCCATCCTGGCCGTCTCCCGGGCCGCCGGCGAGGTGGCGCCGCTGATGCTGACCGGCGTCGTCGGCTTCGCCCGCGAGCTGCCGATCGACGGCGACTTCCCGTACCTGCACCTGCAGGAACGCTTCATGCACCTCGGCTTCCACATCTACGCGGTCGGCTTCCAGGCCCCGAACGTGGAGGCGGCCGAACCGCTGGTCTACGCCACCGCCGCCCTGCTGCTGGCCCTGGTCCTGGCCCTGAACCTGACCGCCATCCGCCTGCGGGCCCGGGTCCGCAAGCGCCTGGAGGGACGATGAACTCCGCCTCTGCTTCCCCCGCCTCCTCCCTCGGCGGCATCGCCGCCGACGCCGCCAGCCGCCGACCTCGGCTCGCCGCCGGCGACGCGCCGGTGATCCGGGTCCGCGACCTGGACTTCTTCTACGGCTCCACCCAGGCGCTGTGGGGGGTCGAACTCGACATCCGGCGCGGCGAGGTCCTGGCCTTGATCGGGCCGTCCGGCTGCGGCAAGTCCACCTTCCTCCGCACCCTCAACCGGATGAACGACACCATCCCCGGCACCCGCGCCGAGGGCCACGTGCTGTTGGACGAGGTGGACGTGAACTCGCCGGATGTGGACGTGGTCGAGCTGCGGCGCCGGGTCGGCATGGTCTTCCAGCGGCCCAACCCCTTTCCGATGTCGATCTACGACAACGTCGCCTTCGGGCCGCGGCTGCACGGCCGGGCCCGGCGGGCCGAGCTGGACGAGCTGGTCGAAAGGTGCTTGAAAGGGGCGGCGCTGTGGGACGAAGTGCACGACCGGCTCAAGGCCTCGGCCCTGGCCCTCTCCGGCGGTCAGCAGCAACGGCTGTGCATCGCCCGGGCCCTGGCCAACGAGCCGGAGGTGCTGCTGCTGGACGAGCCGGCCTCGGCCCTCGACCCGAACTCGACTGCCAAGATCGAGGACCTGATCTTCGAGCTGCGCGGGCGCTACACGATCGTGATCGTCACCCACAACATGCAGCAGGCCGCCCGGGTCTCGGACCGGACCGCCTTCTTCCTCAAGGGGCGGCTGGTCGAATCCGGTCCGACCGAGGAGATGTTCACCAACCCGACCCGGCTCGAGACCGAACAATACATCACCGGCCGCTTCGGCTAGGAGAAACGGCGATGACCAAACACTTTCTGCGCGACCTGTCCGAGTTCACCGAGCGGCTGCTGCGGCTCACGGCCTCGGTCGAGGACAGCATCGCCGGCGCCATCAACGCGGTCCTCTCCCGCGACGCCGGCCTGGCCCGCGAGGTCGTCAGCGGCGACGCCGAGATCGACCACATGGAGGTCCGCCTCGAGGAGGAGGCGCTGAAGATCCTGGCCCTGCACGCCCCGGTCGCCCGCGACCTGCGCTACCTGGTGGCGGCGATCAAGATCAACAACGACCTCGAACGGATGGCCGACGTCGCCGCCAGCGTCGCCAAGCGGGCCGCCTTCCTGGCCGAGGCGGCGCCGGTGCCGCCGCCGCAGGGGATCGAGGACATGGCCGGCCGGGTGCGGCAGATGGTTCGGCAGGCGATCCAGGCCTTGGTCGAGCGGGAGTCGGCCCTGGCCCGGTCGGTGCTGAGCGAGGACGACGCGGTCGACGACCTGAACCGCCGGATCCTCGACGAGGTCGAGGGGCGGCTGGCGCGGGCCGGGAAGGAGGAAGTCGGGCCGTTGCTGCGTTGGTTCGAGGTCGCGCGCAGCCTGGAACGGATCGCCGACCTGGCGACCAACGTCAGCGAGGACGTGATCTACCTGACCGAGGGTGAGATCGTCCGCCACCAGGCCCCCTGAGCCGGAATCTTCACCGGATCTTCACCCGGCGGACCTAGCCTGCCGGCGATGAGCGATCCGAACCGTGCCCTGACCGAGCCGGTCGCTCCCGCCGAGGCCGCCGGCCGCGACCGCTGGCCCGGTTGGCTCCGGATCCTGCTCCTGCTGGCGCTGCTCTATCTCTTCCTGGTCGCGGTCAACCTGCTCGAGGGCGGGATCAAGGGGCTCGGGGAGGAGGCGGCCCAGGACCTCTTCGCCGGCGTCGCCAACCCGATCGCCGGCCTGGCGGTCGGCATTCTGGCCACGGTCCTGGTCCAGTCCTCGTCGGTGACGACATCGATCATCGTCGGCCTGGTCGGTTCCGGCGAGCTGTCGGTCGCGCTGGCGGTGCCGATGGTCATGGGGGCGAACATCGGCACGACGGTGACGAACACCCTGGTTTCGATCGGCCACGTCCGGCGCAACGCCGAGTTCCGCCGGGCCTTCGCCGCCGCCACCGTGCACGACTTCTTCAACGTGTTGGCGGTGATCGTCTTCCTGCCGCTCGAGCTGGCCACCGGGTTCCTGCACAAGTCGGCCCTGTTCCTGGCCCGGGAGGTCAGCGCGGCCTTGGGCGGCACCGACGCCGCTTTCCACAGCCCGATCAAGGCCGCGGTCAAGGCCGGGGCGGGTGCGGTCGCCGACTTCCTGGCCGCGGTCGGGCTCGCGGGCGGCTGGCTGGCCGCGGTCATGATCGCCCTCGGCGTGGCCCTGATTTTCGTTTCCTTGTTCCTGATCACCCGGAATATGAAGCGCCTGATCGCCGCCCGGGCCGAGCAGGTGCTGAACGCCGCCCTCGAGCGGGCGGCCCTGTTCGCGATCGCGATCGGCACCCTGGTGACGATCGCGGTCCAGTCGTCGAGCATCACCACCTCGCTGCTGGTGCCGTTGTGCGGCGCCGGCATCCTGAGCCTGGAGGCCGCTTTCCCTGTCATGCTCGGCGCCAACATCGGCACCACGATCACCGCCTTCCTGGCCTCTCTCGCCGCCGACAAGCTGGCCGGGATGGAGATCGCTCTGGTCCACGTCCTGTTCAACGTGATCGGCGTCGCCCTGGTTTACCCGCTGCCGGCGGTGCGGCGGGTGCCGCTCCGCCTGGCCTCCGGCCTGGCCGAACGGACGGTCGAGCACAAGATGCTGGTCATGGCCTATGTCGGCGGCCTGTTCGTGCTCGGGCCGCTGCTCGCCCTCTTTCTCTTCCGCTAGACTGGAGCGTCGCACCATGTTCGAGTGGCTCAAAGCACTTCGTTCCCAGCCTTCCGGGCTGCAGGACATCATGCAGTTCTTCGAGCAGATGCTCGAGGACGGCCGCCACGCCTTCGACCTGGCCGCGAACGCCCTGCTCGGCGGCACCGACCCGGAGGTGATCAAGGAGGATCTGTGGGCGACCGACAAGCGGATCAACCGCAACGAACGCCGGATCCGCCGCATGCTGATCACCCACGCCGCGGTACACGGCCGGACCGAGTTTCCGGTCTGCCTGGCGCTGATGAGCTTGGTCAAGGACGCCGAGCGGATCGGCGACTACGCCAAGAATCTGTTCGATCTGGTCCGCCTCGGGGTGGCGCTGCCCGAGGCGGCCCGGAAGGACCTGATCACCCTCAAGGACACGATCTCCAAACTACTGGCCAAGGCCCGCAACATCTACGAGAGCCAGGACGAGGAAGGCGCCAAGGATTTTCTGGCCGAGTGCGACCGGCTGGAGGACTACTGCGACGCCCAGGTCGACGCCCTGCTGCTGAGCGAGACCGGCGGCGGCTCGGTGGCGGCGGCGGCGCTGGCCTACCGCTACCAGAAGCGGATCGTCTCGCACGCGATGAATATCATCACCAGCGTGGTGATGCCGCTCGACCGGCTCGACTACTACGACGAGCCGCGTGAACGCTGAGCCGGCGGCGGGCGCCTCAGCGCGAGCGCCAGAGGATCAGCAGGAAGGCCGGCGCCCCGATCAGGGCGGTCAAGATCCCGACCGGCACCTCGCTGTGCCGGCCGAACAGCTCGAGCGACCGGGCGGCGGCGTCGGCGACGGCGAGGAAGCCGCCGCCGACCAGCCAGCAGGCCGGCAGCAGCACCGCGTGGCGGAGGCCGGCGAACGGCCGCACCGCGTGCGGCACGAGCAGGCCGATGAAACCGATCGGGCCGGTGTGGGCGACCACCGCCGCGGTCAACAGACCGGTGCCGAGCAGCAGGTCGCGGCGGGCGGCCCTGGGGTCGATCCCGCGGGCCTCGGCCAGCCCGGGGTCGAAAGCGAGCTGGTCGAGGGCGCGGGCCCGCCAGGCCAGCGGCGCGGCGCCGGCGACCAACCAGGGCAGCAGGGCCAGCGGCACCGCGAAGCCGACCACCTCGACCGAGCCGAGCAGCCAACGATCCATGCTCGCCAACCGATAGGGGTCGGCCAGATAGCGGACCAGCATCATTCCGGCCGCGAACAGGAAGTTCAGGGTCACGCCGGCCAGCAGCAGGCCGTCGGCGCGGGCGGTCCGGCGGCCGATGCCGAGGACCAGGAAGACCTCGGCCAGGGCGAAGGCCAGGGCCAGCGGCCGCGGTGAGCCGGCCAGGGCGAGGCCCGGGAAAGCCAGGACCAGGAAGGCGCCGAAGGTGCCGGCGGCCGAGACCCCGAGGGTGAAGGGCGTCGCGAGCGGGTTGCGGAGCAGGGTCTGGAGCACGGCGCCGGCGACGGCCAGGGCGCCGCCGGCCAGCCAGGCGGTGAGCGCGCGCGGCAGCCGCAGATCGGCCAGGATCCGAGCATCCGGGCTCCAGCCGCCGCGCGGAGAATGAAGAATCTCGGCGCCGGCGGCGAAGGGATCGATCCGGACCGCTCCGACCAGCGGCGTCAGCGCCACCGCGGCCAGGGACAGCAGCGCGCAGACGGCGAGCAGGGAGGCGGGGGAGCGGCGTCTCATCGGCCGGGCCGAGATCGGGCGGATCATAGCCCCGGCCCGGCGGCGCGGTCTGCTGTTCCCGCCGACCCGAACCTCTACACTAGCCGCATCGAGGTCCTGCCCATGCCCACGCCGATCCACCGCCTTTCCATCCTGTCGCTCCTCGTCGTCGGTGTTCTGGCCGGCCGTTTGTCGGCCCAGCAGGAAGACGACGGCTTCCGTTTCCTCCTGCAGGCCGACCACGCCATCCAGAACGGCTTCGACGACAACCTGCCGGGCCTGATGTGGATCGCCGGCCTCGACCTCGAGTTCGAGTACGGTTTCGCGATCGACGATTCGGCCACGGCGGTGGTCGGCCTCGGCGCCGAGGGGCGGGACTACCACTTCACGCCCGACCGCCGCGCCGCCGGGACGGCCGTCGGGGATCTCTTCCCTCCGGTCGGTTTCGAATCCCTCTACGGCGGCTACCGACGCGACCTCGGCGGCGGCCTCGAGGTGCTGGCCGCCGGTCGGGTGATGACCGGCCACGACTACGGCGCCGACGTCACCGACACCTTCTCCGGAACTCTGATCGCTGGCGCGATGTCGCGCACCGACGAGGACTTCAGCTACGGCTTCGCGGTCGGCGCCGCCTCCCGGCTGGGCAGCAACAAGCCGATCGTCTGGCCGATCCCGCTGGTCGAGTGGCGGCTCGACGACCGTTGGACCCTGAGTTCGCGCCACGTCTTTCGGAACCTGAGCGGCTTCGCCGACCTGGCCGGGGTACGGGCCTGGTACCAGGCGAGCGAAGATCAGGACTGCTGGATCGGGGCCGGCTGGCGGATGCGCCAGTACCGCCTCGACGACGGTCCGGCCGTCACCTGGCCCGGCGCCGCGGTGTTCGAGAGCCGGTGGTCGCTGGCCGCCGGAACGGTCTGGCGCGCACAACACAACGCCAGCTTCTTCCTCGACGCCGGAGTGGACTTTCACCACCGCTTCGACGCCACTCCCCAGCGCGGGCCCGCCCCAACCGACGTGAAGACCGACTGGAGCCCCTGGGCCGCGGTCGGGATGGAGTACCGGTTCTAGAGCGGGGGAGCGGCCGGGGCGGCCGGAAGGACCGCCGGCGGCCCGTCCGCGTCGGGGACCAGGCGGAAGCCGTCGCCGAAGGCCCGGGCCAGCGGTTCCGGGCGAAGGACCTCCGCCGGCGCCCCGCGGGCCGCGAGCCGACCGCCGGCCAGGAGGACCAGTTCGTCGGCGAAGGCGGCGGCGAGGTTGAGGTCGTGGGTGACGCAGAGCACACCGAAGCCGTCGCGGGCGAGGCGCCGAAGCAGATCGAACAGGGCCGCCTGGTGGTGGAGGTCGAGCATCGCCGCCGGCTCGTCGAGGAGCAGCCAGTCGGGCTCCTGGGCCAGGACGCTGGCGACCAGAACCCGCCGCCGCTCGCCGCCGGACAGTTCGTCGAGGCGGGCCGCGGCCAGTTCGGTCGCGCCGACCAGCTCGAGGGCGCGGGTGACGGCGCGGCGGGTGTCCGGGCCGGGCCGTGTCTCGAACCAGCCGCCGTGGCCGGCGACCCGGGCGCCGAGGGCGACCGCTTCCTCCACCGAGAAGGACCAGGCCGGCTGGATCTCCTGGGGCAGGAAGCCGATTTTCCTGGCGCGCGCCGGCGGCGGCATGGCCGCCAGCGGGCTCCCGTCCAGCTCGGCCGCGCCGGCGGCGGGCGGCAGCAGGCCGGCCAGGGCCCGCAGCAGGGTGCTCTTGCCGGCGCCGTTCGGGCCGAGCAGGCACAGGAAGCGGCCGGCCGCCAGCTCGAGGTCGATGCCACGCAACACCGCCGGCGCCCCGGGGTAGCCGGCGACCAGGGCGCGGGCGGCGAGACTCATCCCGCCCATCTTGGCCGCTGCTAGACTCGGCCGCCAGAGCCGTGCCGGACTCCGTCTCCACCGCATCCCGGGATCTCCTTCGCCGCCGCCTGCGGGAGGCGCAGGAGTGCCACGCCGCCCTCGGCGACGACTTCCTGGCCGCGATCGAGGCCGCCGCGGCCATGGCGGTCGAGACCCTGCGCGGCGGCGGCGGTGTCTATCTGCTCGGCAACGGCGGCAGCGCCGCCGACGCCCAGCACTGGACGGCCGAGCTGGTCGGCCGCTACCTGGCCGAGCGCGAGCCGCTGAACGTTCACGCCCTCACGGTCAATTCGAGCACCTTCACCGCCCTGGTGAACGACTACCCGCCTGAGGAGGTCTTCGCCCGCCAGGTGCGGGCCCACCTCCGCCGCGGCGATCTACTGGTCGCGATCAGCACCTCGGGCAACAGCCCGAACGTGCTCCGCGCCGCCGAGGAGGCCCGCTCCCTCGGCGCCCGGGTGATCGGCGTCACCGGCAAGGACGGCGGCCGCCTGCCGGCCTACTGCGACTTGACCATGATCGCCCCCAGCCACGACACCCCGCGCATCCAGGAGATCCACCTGTTGTTCGGACACCTGTGGTGCGAGCTGGTGGAGCGGGCGTTCCGGTCGGAATAGCAGATCTCCGGCGAAGCTGAACCGAACTCGGTGGAGTTCGGATACCTGCTCACAGGCGGCCGTCGGCGGGGAGCGACCGCCGAAGGAAGGTGGTCAACGGTTCCCGAGGAGGGCGGACTGGAACAGTCTGGCTGTTTCCGTCATCTTTGGTCCGGGGTGGGTGATGAACTCTTCCCGGAAAGGAACCACCCTGCCGGTTCGGACCGCCCTCAGCTCAGGATGGTCCCGCTGCCAGACGGTGATCGATCCTGCCTCCGCCGGCTGAAGTTCGAAGATGAAGTCTGGATCCAGGGCCAAGACCGTCTCGCCGTTCAGGTCGAGGTAGGCTTGATCGGCCTCGGCCAGCGCGTTCCGGCCGCCCGCGGCGGCGAGAAGTTCGGACAGGAAAGACGGAGGCCCGGCGGCCAGGAGTCCGGCGATCCGTCCGGGCGACCGAGACACCACCAGAAGGACCGTCGGCGGGTTCCAATCACCGGGCAAGTTGCCGCGGAGATCATGGAGTTGTCGACGCTTGTCCTGCAGGAGCTCGACGGCCCGATCCCGGCATGAGAAGAGTTCGCCAAGAGAGAGGACTTCCGCCGCCCAGCCCTCCCAACTGTCCGTCGAGTACCCCTTGAAAGGAACTCCCATCGACTCGCACCAGGAGGCAAGGGTCGGGTTTTGCCCTTGCGCCAGGACCAAGTCCGGCCCGAGGCGGGTCAGGAGTTCGAGATTCGGGTTCCCCAGCCCGCCGATCCGCTGTGCCGCCGGCAGGGTGGAGCGGGGGCACCAGTCTGAGACACCGACTACTCGCGGGCCCAGATCCAGCGCGAGCAGGGTCTCGGTCGTGGACGGGCCCAGGACGACGACCCGACGGTAATCCGCGGGCTTCGGTGGCGGAAGGTCTCCGACTCGGCTACAGGCAGCGGCGAGAACGGCGACCCCCGACAGGAGGGCGAGGAGGACACGTTGCTGCCCTGACATCTGGAAGCGAAACCAGCGTGTCTTGCTTCAAGCCGGTCTTGGTCTCGTGCGAGGTGTGTTTCCCGGATGCGAGGGGCCTGGGAGCGGGCACGGAATCAGTTGTTCCTGATGTCCTGGAAGAGAGCGATATCGCGGGCGGTCCCGACCGGCAGGGCGATGAGTTGCAGGATGGGGACCAGATCGCGGGCGACTTCGCCGACGGCCGCCCAGCGTCGCCGCCCGACGAAAATCACGTCACCGGATTGGACCGGCAGAGCGGCGGCGGGATCGAGGTCCTCGAAGTTGACCAGGGCGACGGATTCTTCCTTGATCGGCCCCCGGACCAGGGCAACCTGCTCGCGGTTGGCGCTGGTCGTGAACCCGCCGGAGAGGGACAGCGCCTGCATCAAAGACAGAGGTCGATCCAGGACGAACATGCCGGGTTGGCGGACTTCTCCCAGGACATAGAAGCGCTGGGAGCCGAACTGGATCACGGAGACATCGACCTTCGGGTCCTTGAGATAGACGCTGAATGCTTGGACAAGGGCGTCGCGGATCTCGAAAACCGTCTTCCCGTTGACGTCAATGAAGCCGATCAACGGCATGGAAATCTTTCCGGACGCCTCGACGGGGGTTCCCGGAGTACTGTTTCGGTAGAGTGGGGAACCGAGTTCGGGATGGCCGAAAACGGTCACCCGCAAGACGTCGCCGGGACCGACCCGATAGTCGAAGGACAGAGATCCGGCTTCGGCCGAGGCCTCCGGAAAGACCGTCGCATCTTTGTCGAGTACGGTCGGCGGCTGCTCCGCGCAGGCCCAAGAGAGAAGCAGGGCGGTGAAGCAGGCGAGAGACGAGAAGGAGGGGGCCATGACGAGACCGAGTCGGCGGAAGTCGATCGGGGACCGGAAGTATACGCAGGTGGCCGGTTTCTAGGACCTCCACCAACCAGGATGGGAGCCGAACCGCGTCCTGATCCGATGGTCGATCGTCGCCGGCCGGCCCGACCGGCGATGCCCAGCCGTCGGACAAGAGGCGGTCGTTGTGACAGAACGGGAATAGAACGCATGGAGATAGGTGCGATCCGTCCGTTTGGTCGGGGGCGGGGCCCCGGCGGGGTGGGCACGTACAATGGGCGTGAGGTCGGGGGGACCCGGAGCCGGAGATGATCGAAGCAGCCGTCCGCGAGCAGCCCGTGCCGGCTGTCTACCTGACGCCCGCGGAAGCCCTCCTGCGGCGCATCGTGCGAGGCTTCTGGCTGCTCTATCTCCTGCTTTCGCCGTTCTATTTCTTGCCGAGCGGCCAGCCGCAGTTCAGCGACTTCATCTTGGCCGGTACCGCGGCCATCCTGATGGTGACGGTGGGTTTCAAGGTGGCTCGCTCGGCGATCGCCATCACCGGTCGTCAAGCCCTGTTCCTGGGATATGCCTGCTTGGTGGATCTGGTATGGAGTTTGGCGACCGGCAGGAGCGACATGCTCATGTACTCCGCCATGTATGTCTTCAATGTCATGGCATTGATAGTTGTGGCCACGATGGCTTCCTGGGATCGCCTCTCCTTTTCTAGGCTGACGGCGGTCGGCGCCGCCCTTTCCCTCCTGGCGCAAGTTCTGGTCGTCTTGTTCCTGCCGAGCCGGCATCCCTCCCGGGCGACGGCGTTCTTCAACAATCCCAATCAACTGGGCTACTTCGCCATCCTCTACACCTCCCTGGTCTGGGTCGGGATCGAGGGCCTGGTCCGGCCGCGTTGGTATCAATGGTTGCAACTCATCTTGGCCATCTCGGCGTGTCTGTTCCTGACTGCGGAGACCCTCTCGCGCGCCGCCCTCGCCAGTAGTGGGCTGCTGCTTCTGCTTATGGGCGGGCGCCGGGTGCGGATCGGCCTGGTCGTAATAGCAGGTGTTCTTCTGGCGTTACCCTGGCTCGAGAGCAGCCGGGGAATCATCAGCTCCATCGAGAAATATGCCGGTTCCCGGTACATGGAAGCCGACCTGGAAATCCAGCATCGAGGGTATGACCGCATCCTCAACCATCCACAATACCTCCTTGCCGGTGCCGGTGAAGGGGGCTACGATCGCTTCGAATCCAACCACTTTGGCGAGTTACATTCCACTTTGGGATCCATTCTGTTCTGTTATGGAGCGATCGGCTCTCTCTTGTTTCTTTCGGTCCTCTCGACCGCCGTCGGCGGCGCATGGCGCCGGCTCCAGTTCCTGCTGCCCAGCCTCGCTTTCGGCATGACCCACAACGGCCTGAGACAACCGGAGTTCTGGGTCCTGATCTTCCTGGTGGGAACCACGGCCTTCTCCACGGACCGGCCGGCTTCTTCGATCGATGTCTAGTTCCTCGCGGCTGATGCTCGTCGGCGGCGCCGACGTACACCACCGGATCCCTTTTGTCCGCGAGATGACCAAGGCGGGGTTCAAAGTCGCCGTGGCCGGCTCAGGCGGCGGCCCGATGTTCCGGGATGCCGGCATTTCTTTTTTCCCTTACCGTCTCGAGCGCGGGATCGCGCCATGGGCCGATCTTCAAACCCGAACCGAACTCATTCGGTTGATGGACTCCTGGCGGCCTTCCATCGTCCACGGTTTCGATACCAAACCCTCCTATCTCGTTCCTCTCGCGGCTCGCCGAACCAAGGTGCCCTTGGCCCTGCGCACGATCACCGGGATGGGCTTTGTTTTTTCCTCGCACGGGCTCCAGGCCCGAGGGCTTCGACCCATCTACCGCGCCCTCCACCGACGCGCCGCCCGCGCCGCGGCTTGGACGGTCTTCCAAAACCAAGACGATCAGGATGAATTCCTGGCCCACGGGATGGCCGATCCCAGTCGTTGCTCTCTCATTCCCGGTTCGGGCGTCGACTTCGCCAAGCTGGAGGCCGAGGCTGAAGCAGGCCCCGAGCCCGAGCAAATGCGGCGCGAGTTGAAGATCGGGCCAGGCCCCGTCATTCTCATGGTGGCCCGATTGGTTCGCCACAAAGGCGTCATCCAGTATCTCCAGGCGGCGAAGCTGGTGCGGCGCCGGCGCCAAGACGCTGTCTTCCTTTTGGTCGGCCCGCTGTCGTCCGAGGGCCGCCAGGCCGTATCGAAGCGGACTCTTCTTGCCTATCGGGATCATGTCCGCTGGCTCGGCCCCCGATCCGATGTGCCCAGCCTGATCAAACTCGCCCGCCTGGTGGTGTTGCCTTCGTTCTACCGCGAGGGCGTACCACGCGTGCTTCTGGAAGCTGCGGCCTTGGGGAAGGCTCTGGTCGCCACGGACATGCCCGGTTGCCGGGATGTCGTCCAGGAAGGCGTGACCGGACGGTTGGTGCCGCCGAGAACGGTGGCGCCCTTGGCGGCCGCTCTGGCCGAGCTGCTGGACCAGCCGCAGGTGGTGGACCGGATGGGGGAAGCCGCCAGGAAGCACGTCCGTGGTTCGTTCAGTCTGCGGGCGGTGGCCGCGGGCTACGCCGATCTTTATCAACGGTTGTTGGCCGGCGGCGGGCTCCGCCCCAACTGCGGGGGCGCCGGAGTGAGGAACTCCTTCGCCGCGACAGGCGCCGCGCCGTGATCCGTCCTCGAGGACGGAATTGAACTCCCGGAACGGGGACATAGACTGAGGCTCCGCTGGGATACGGTCTCCTCGATGACTTCTTCGCAAAAAGATGACATCCGTGTTCCGTTCGCCCTGCCCGACATCCAGGATGGAGAGGTCGAGGAGGTTGTGGCGGCCCTACGGTCCGGCTGGATTACGACCGGGCCGCGGACCCATGAATTCGAACGCCGATTCGCCCGATTCGTCGGATCCCCACACGCCGTCGCCGTGAACTCAGCGACGGCCGGCCTCCACCTGTGCTTGGAGGTTGCCGGCGTCGGCCCCGGCGATGCGGTGATCGTTCCCACGGTCACTTTCGCCTCCTCGGCGCTGGTTGCCCTTCACTGCGGCGCGGAGCCCGTCCTGGCGGATATCGACGAGGAAACGGGCTTGGCCACCGCCGAGACCATGCAGGCGGCGGCGGCCAGGGCGCGGGAAATGGGCCTACGGCCGGCGGTTTTCATGCCGGTTCATCTCGCCGGCCAGGCCTGCGACATGGATGCCATCCGTCGTGCGGCTGCTCAGTACCAGGCCAGGATCGTCGAGGATGCCGCCCATGCCTTGCCCACAACCTACCAAGGGCGTCTGGTCGGAAGCATCAGTGAGTACACTGTCTTCTCGTTCTATGCGACCAAGACCATCGCCACGGGCGAAGGCGGCATGATCACGGTGCGGGACGAAACCACCGCCCGCCGCCTGAAAACGCTACGGTTGCACGGAATCAGTACCGATGTATGGGACCGCTACCGCAGCGACCGTCCGAAGTGGTACTACGAGGTCGTCGCCGCCGGCTACAAATACAACATGCCGGATCTTGCCGCCGCTCTCGGGCTTCGGCAACTTGCTCGCTGCGAAGAAATGGCCCGGCGCCGGAAGGAGATCGCCGAGATCTATGCCGAGGAGTGGCGGGATTTGCCCATCCAACCCCTCGGAATCCGCCGGCCGGAGGATCGCCACGCCTGGCACTTGTACATCGTTCGCTTGGTCGGCGCCGGTCCGGCAGAGCGGCAGGCATTCATCGAACAGTTGGCCGAGCAAGGAGTCGGTGCGAGTGTCCACTTCATTCCCTTGCACCGCATGCCCGTGTTCCGCGACCGGCCGGGCATGAGCCGGGAATTCTTTCCTGGAGCCGAGGCCTATCATGCCAATTGTGTCAGCCTACCGCTTTTCTCGGCCATGAGCGAACGGGACGTGGAGTATGTCGTTCGTGCCGTCAGGCGGGCCGTGACGAGTCTGTAGGCAGCCGGGGCGGATGGCCATCAGGCTCCTCGATATCGCTCTCTCGGCGTTGGTCCTTCTGCTGACCGCGCCCCTCCTGATCGTCGTCGCCTTGTTGATCAAGGTGACCTCGCCGGGTCCGGTGTTCTACCGGGCGGTGCGGGTCGGCCGCGGGGGCCGTCCGTTTCGGATGTGCAAGTTCAGGACCATGGTCGTCGCCGCCGACCGAATGGGGCCGACGATCACTTCCAGGAAGGATCCGAGAATCACCCCGGTCGGCCATTTTCTGCGCCGGACCAAGATCGACGAGCTTCCGCAGTTCATCAACGTGCTCATGGGCGATATGGCGATCGTCGGCCCGCGTCCGGAAGTTCCAGAGATCGTCGCCCGTTATGACGATACTTTGCGGAGGTCTCTCGACTACCGACCGGGAGTGACGAGTCCCGGAACGCTCCACTTTGCAATTCATGAGGAGGCCGACATTCCGCCGGGACAAGACGCAGAGGAGTACTACGTTCGGTTTCTCCTCCGCCCCAAGTTGGAAAGGGATCTGGCATACCTGGACCACCGCAGTCTGGGCGGCGATGTCCGGATCATCCTGGCCACCTTGCGCTACGTCTTGGCTTCTTTGTGCGGCCGGGCCATACCGGCTTCTCACTAACGGGTCGGCCGGCCTACCCGAAGGCCGATGGAGGTTTGTCCGGCCGGGCTGTCTCCGGTTCAATCCGCCCGAAGGATGCCGCTACAATCCAGGCCATGTTCCCGCGCGGGCTTCCGGTCTTCGGCCTGTCGGCTTTCGGCTGCGGTCCGGCTCCCGAACCGTCGGCCCCGGATCGCCGTTCGGTCGAGCCGGCCGTCGAGCCTTTACAAGCTCTTCCGGTGGTCTCCAGGAGCCGGGAAGGCTGGCGCGTGCCGGCCGTTTGAGAGGAGCGGCAGGTCCATGATTCGAGGTGTGGCACTGGCCGCTGCCGGCACGTATCCTGGCGCCTTCCCTGCCGCGGCCGGCGGCTGCTCCCCGCGACCCGGGCGCGGGCCGACCGATTCTTTCCGGACATGTCCGGTGCCGCCCTTCCGCCTCGTTTTTCGTCCTGGTCGGTTGCGGCCGGCCGACCGGCCCGGCATCCGCTCTGTTTTCGGGTTCTCCGACCAGTCGCGAGGGCCTTCTGGACAGCCGAACACCTAGAGCGAAAATGGACACTTTCGCGGCCCCTCCGCCGGAGCACGACGACCAAGCAGTCACGTTGAGCCTGCCCAGGCTCCTCGGGATCTTCTGGCACCAGCGTCTGCTCGTCACGTCCCTCCTTATTCTCGGCGCAGTACTCGGCTTCTTCCTTTCCATGCTGGTCCCGCCGCGCTTCGCGGCCGAGGCGACGGTTCTGCTCCGGCCGGAGGGATCGGAACAAAGCCTGCTCCGTGAGTTCACGCTCTTCGAGCAGTCACCTGCGACCCTTGCCGAGATGGAAGTCCTCGGCAGCCGTGCCGTGGCCCAGGCAGTCGCCCTGCCGAAGGGCGAAAGTGATCTCGCCCCGGAAGTCGGGCTCGGTCTCAGCGTCACGGTCGACGACGTTGACCGCAACTGGCCGTGGCCCGCCGTTCTGCGTAAGCTCGGCCGCGGCGAGGAACCGACTGGTTCTCTGCGGGTGGAGGTCGAGCAGCTCCCCCGTGACCTCACCTATCGCGCATGGCGTATTCATTTTTCTTCGCCCGAGGTCGTTGAAGTGCTCCCCGACTCGCTGTGGGCGGCCGTCCTGCCCGGTCGGAAACAGGTGGTTCGGCTCGACGACGGAAAGCCGCTGGAACTTGCCGGCGCCAGGATCCGGCTGATTCCGGACGGAGACCTGAGCGGCCGGACCTTCCGGCTAACCTTGCGAAGTGTCCGGCGGGCCATCCGCGATACTCAGGAATCCTGCCGGGTCGTCGAGACCCACAAGGGATCGAATGTACTTCGCCTCTCCTATTTCGACACCGACCCGGAACGGGCCGCCCAGGTCGCCAACGCGCTCCTACGGGCCTACATCGAGCACAACAAGAGCCGCCTTTCCCGCCAGGCGAGCAGTACGGTCCAATTCATCAAAGACGAGATCGAGCGAGTCCGCCGGGAGCTGGAGGACGCGGAGCAAGAACTCGTGTCCTACCAAGAAGCCGAGGGAGCGGTGGCGCTTTCCGAGGAGGCGTCCCTTCTGGTCCAGCGGCTCAGCGAACTCGATCTGAGGGATGCCGATCTCGATCTGCGGATTCGAACTGTGAAGAATCTCATCGAGACGGTCAGGACGTCCGACAGCGGACTCGAGCGGCTCGTTTCCGTTCCCGACCTGGATCCTGTGACGCGGACGATGCTCCAGGAACTCGGCGACTTGAAGGCCAAGCGCATCCGGTTGCGCGCCGTCTATACCGACCAGTGGCCGGAGCTGGTGGAACTGAACCAACGAATCGAAGAACTGGAGGGGCGTCTTCTTCTGGCGGTTCAGGACACGCTCGCCGCCCTGGAGGCACAGCAGGTATCCCTCCAAGACACCATTTCCCGTTTGCGCGAGAACCTTGAAGAGTTGCCGGCCACCGAACGGCAACTGGCCAGGTTCTCCCGCCGGGCCGCGGCCTTCGAGCAGATCTACACCCTTCTCCTCACCCGTCTCCAGGAAGCGCAGATCACCGAGGCCGCCAGCTTGGCGACGGTCGATGTCATCGATTGGGCCATTCCTCCGGACTCCCGTTCCAGGCCCATTCTGGCGATGAACACCGCGTTGGGCCTGCTCCTAGGCCTGGTTGCCGCTTTCGCTCTGGGTCTCTACCGGGAGGGCCGCGTCCGCAAGATCCTCAGTATCGCCCAACTCGAAACCGCTACGGGCTTGCCCCAGGTGGGAGTGATCCCCGATTTCCGACGCGGCGGCACGCGTTCCAAGCATTCGCGGGCTCGGGATTATCTGCCTCTCCGCGACGAACCCGATTCGCCGACGGCCGAGGCCTATCGGGCCCTACGAGCCAATCTCCGGTTCCTCGCCAAGGGACAAGCCATCAAGACCCTGGCCATCACCTCATCCGTCCAGGGTGAGGGCAAGTCCGTCACAACCTGTGATTTGGCGGTGGCTCTGGCCCAGACCGGGGCCCGGGTCCTGCTGGTCGATGCCGACCTGAGGAGGCCGGTGGTCCACCGCCTTTTCGGGTTTCCGATTTCCCCCGGGCTCAGCGACGTTCTCAAGGAAGACGCTTCGCCGGAGAAGCTGATGCACCCCACCAACATCGACGGCCTCTCCGTCCTCACGGCGGGTTCCCGTACCGCACGCCCAGGAGATCTGATCGCTTCGCCGGCCATGCAAGGCTTCCTCCAGGACGTGAGGGGCTCGTTCGACTACATCCTGTTCGATATTCCTCCCGTTCTCGCGGTCGCGGACGCATCGGGTTTCGTCAGTCAACTGGACGCCCTCTTCATGCTTTGCCGGGCCGGCGTCGTGCCGGAGGTGGTCGCCGCCAGCGCGACGAAACGGATCCGCCTGACCGGCGCCAAGCTCATGGGCTGTATCCTCAACGGCGTCCGCGCTCCCCGGCTGGGTCGGTACAGCCGTTACGGCTACAGCTACGGCTATGCCTACGGTTACGGCTACGGCGATGGGTCGAAATGAGGCGGAACGCGGCGCCGAGCACCTGAAGGGTGGCTCGTGCCGAGGGATCGGCACCGGCTCAGGGATTCAGCAGCCGGTCGTCATCATCGGGGCGCCTCGCTCTGGAACGACCCTGCTGTTTCGGTGCTTGGCGATGCACCCCGAGCTCTGGCACCTTCCGGCAGAGTCCCATCCAGTCCTGGAGGGCCCCTTGCACCCCGCCCGTACCGGTTGGGTGTCCAATCGGGCCGAGGCTGACAGCGTCAGCCCAGGGGAGCTGGCTCAGCTCCGGCGAGTCTTTTTCAAGCGGGCCCTCAACCTCAATCGGATCCTCCGCGACCCGGCGCCGTTGTTGACGGGAAGCTCCCTCGGTCGACGGCTTCTTACCCGGACCATGCTCCTGACCCTCGGGAAGTTGAGTCGAGCCGGGCTGGCCGGGCGGATCCGCTTGGTCGAGAAGACCCCCAAGAACTCCTTGCGGGTTCCGTTCATGGACCGCCTGTTTCCCGACGCCAAGTTTCTCCATATCGTTCGAGAGCCGCGGCAGAATATCGACTCTCTCCTCGCCGGCTGGCGGAGCAGCGACCGAATCGGTCCCTTGCGGCTCCCCAGATTCCAGCGCGCCGGCTATCCAATCGCCGGCGGTCTGAGCCTCAAGGACTATCGTGGTCGATGGTGGCGCTTTGCGCTCGTTCCGGGTTGGCGTTCCCTGGCCGGCGGCACCCTGGCCGATGTCGCGCTCAAGCAGTGGTACGAGTGCAATCGAATCGCGGCCGATGATCTGCGCCTGATTCCCGCGGAACGAGTCCTGACCATTCGTTTCGAGGATTTTTTGGCTGATCCGGAGGGCGCTTTCGGTGAAATCTTGACCTGGGCGGAGCTGGGTGAGCCAGGTCCGGCTTTGGCTTTTTGCCGCCGTTTGCCCCGCGTCAACACCGCCGGCCCGATGGCGCGCGATCGAACCACCGGCTTGCGTTTCCCTGAGGAAGTGGACCGGGCTCTGGCCGGGTTCCCTGAAGCCTCTTCTCTGGCCCGAAGGTTGGGCTATGAACTCGATGGCCCGGCCTAGGATCCTTTACATCGCCGGTTATGGCCGGAGCGGTTCAACGGTGCTCGACATCGTCTTGGGCTCCCACCCGAGCGCGGTCGGAC
Source organism: Planctomycetota bacterium (assembly GCA_003696625.1). GTDB lineage: Bacteria > Planctomycetota > UBA1135 > UBA1135 > UBA1135 > J029. The sequence goes on along the minus strand of RFGR01000153.1, from coordinate 30,301 downwards.
TGGGTGAAGTCACCTATTTGTTCGAGGAGGCGGTTCTGGATCGGAAGTGTGCTTGCGGCAAACCGTTCCGCGAGTGCTCCCTGTGGCACGGCGCCCTGGCCGAGGTGGGGGATCCACGGCGTGCCGCCAAGACGATCCGCGTGGTGGAACGCCGCCTGTTCCTGCCCTGGCTCGTACTCGGCCGCGGTCTGTTCCTGCCGCGCCGTCGCTACGCCGCCATTCAAGGCGCCCTCCTGGCCCACGTCCGGCGTGTTTGTGGAGCACCCGTGTTGGTCGATTCTTCCAAGACCGCCCGGGGAGCGGCGGGACGGGCCTTGGCCCTGGCCTGGTTCCTGGCAGAAGACGTCCGCGTGATCCACCTCGTCCGGGATGCCCGCGAGGTCTTGCGGTCCCTGGTGGCTACGGGCAGCAACTGGGCCCTCGAGGGCCGCGCCTCTCCTCCGCGCCTGCCTGCGTTCCGGGCCATGAGCGGTTGGTTGCTCTCCAATCTGTCGGCGGCGTTCCTGGGCCGCCTGCTCGGCCGCCGACGCTATCTTCGGCTCCGTTTCCACGATTTGCTCGACGATCCGGAAGCGGTATTGACCCGGATCTGCGAGTGGGCCGGGCTCGATACGGCCGGAATCCGAGAAGCAGCGAGCAAACGAGGTCCGTTCCGGGCCGGCCACCAGGTCGGCGGGAATCGCCTCCGGGCACAGAGGGAGATCCACATTCGGAAACCGAACGGGGATGCAGATTCCCTCGCGGGGCTTCCTGTCCGGGCCAGGATCGCGTACCACCTGTTCGCAAGCCTGCTCAACCGTCATTACGGCTTCCCGGCGAGAGCCGACGGCGGGCTATCCTGGGAGCGGGGCAGCTGACTTTCGGCAGTCCGTCGGCACACGGCGAAGCATGGAGCCCAGGCTGAAAGACGGCGGCAGCGGTCAGGAAGGAGGGAGTCGCACTTCCCTGACCGGACGAACGTTCCTGGGCATGTCCTGGATGCTGTTCGGCGTCCTCGCGCAAGCCCTGACCCAGCTCGGTGTGCTCTGGGTTCTGGCCCGTCTGCTCGAACCCGAGGCCTTCGGCTTGGTCCAGACCGTGATGCTCTTCATCGCCCTGTTCCTGGCCGTCGGGCAGGCAGGGCTTGGACCGGCTCTCGTCCAGCGGGAGCGGATCGAGGACCGCCACATCCTGACGGCGTTCACCCTCAGCGTGAGCTGTGGTCTCATTCTGGCCCTGTTGACCTATTCGACCGCAGCCCGGCTCGCCGGATTGCTCGGCAATGATGCCCTCGTGCCTCTCTTGAGGGTGATGTCCGCCCTCTTCCTCCTTCAGACGCCGTCTCTGGCCGCCGAGGCGGTCCTCCAGCGCGACTTCCGCTTCCGCGCCCTTTCCCTGGTCGAGGTCCTTTCTTATCTCGTGGGCTTCGGGCTCGTCGGGCTGGGCGTCGCCTTCGCCGGCGGGGGCGTATGGGCCCTGGTCGCCGCCTACCTCGCACAGGCCGCCGTCCGATCTTTGCTTCTCCTCATCTTGGCCCGTCACCCGTGTCGGTTCCGGATCGACTTCGCGGCGGCCAGAAGCCTGCTTTTCTTCGGCGGCGGCTTCACGGCCGCCCGTATCGCCAACGAAGCCGCCCTCCAGGGTGACAAACTGGTGATCACCGCCACTCTGGGCCAGGTCGCCCTGGGCCTCTACGGCAGGGCCTACCAGTTGATGCTCCTGCCGGCCTCGCTGATGGGAAAGATCATGTCGGCCGTGCTGTTTCCCGCCATCGCATCCGTCCAGGGCGACAAGACCCGCTTGGCCTCCGCCTTCTCCCGGGGGACGGTCGCGATCGGCCTGCTCGTGATGCCGGCCAGCGCCATGGCCGTTCTCCTCGGTCCGGAACTGCTGCGGGTAGTCCTCGGCCCCGGGTGGGAAGGGGCCTATCTTCCCTTCCGGCTTCTCGCCATCGGCATGTATTTCCGCTCGGCCTACAAGCTGAGCGACACCCTCGCCCGGGGCACAGGCCGGGTCTACCGCCGCACCTGGCGCCAGGTTGTCTATGCCCTCTTGGTCCTCTCGCTGGCCTGGCTCGGACACTTTGCCGGCCTACCGGGTGTCGCCGCCGGCATCACTACGGCGATCACCGTCAACTTCCTTCTGATGTCGCACCTGGCACTCGGTGTCTGTGAGCAGCCCTGGCGGTGGTTCTTCCGAATGCACCTTGCTCCTTTGCGGGTGACCTGTCTGGTCTTGGCGGTTGCTTGGCCGTTGCGGACTCTTCTCATCAGCTGGGCTTGGCCTCCTCTACTGAGGATTCTGGGCGCCGTCGCCGTCGTCTTGGTGGTCCTCTGGGTTTCCCTACGGCGGTGTCCGGATTTTTTCCTCGGCCGGGAGGGCTCCTGGCTTCTCAGCAGGCTGCCCGGCCCGCTCGGCCGCCCTTGGCGCGACCGCATGACCCGGTCCCCGGCGGCTGATTGAGGCGGCGGGCGTCCCCCCTCGGCCCGGCGGCGGGCGCGGGCGCAAGGCGGATCCGACCGAGGCGGGGCGCCCTGGGGCGGAACCAACGGCGGCGTCTTGGATCCGCACCGACGCCGCGTTAAGCTCCTGCCGACGGAGCCGCGTGAACGCACGCGGCGCCGGAGACATCTCTGCTGCAGTGAACGCCCATCTTCATTCCTCGCCGGAGTCGGGGCCTGGGAGCCGGCTGCTTCGTTTGCTGGGCCTATTCAGCCGAAGACAGCGGCAATGGTTCAAGGTCGCGATCGACGTCGCCATCACCTCGACCGCACTGCTGGCGGCTTTCGCGATCCGTCTCGGCACTTTCCCTCCGCCGGACCCCGTCGTAATCCTCTGGATCCTGCCCCTGGTCCTCGGCACCCGCCTGCCGGCCTTCGCCTGGCTCGGGCTCTACCGAGAGAACCTGGCCCGCCCCGGCGGCGGTATGCCCTTGCGGGTCTTGACTGGAGAGGCCTTCTCCCTTCTCGCTGTCTCCGCCCCGCTCTTCTTGTTCCAGCCTCCCGGCTTCCCCCGCTCGGTGGTGGTCATCGAGGCTGCCCTCTCGACCGCCCTCCTGATCGCCGGCCGCGAGGTGATGACGGCCGTGCTCATGTCCCGGCTCCGCCGTTCCCGGCGCCGCGAGCCGGTGATCATCTACGGCGCCGGCAACGCCGGTGTCCAGCTCGCCGGTACCATGGGGCAGGACGCCAACCAGGAGTTCTGGCCGGTCTGTTTCGTCGACGACGATCCGGTCAAGCAGGGGGGGAGGATCGACGGGCTCGAAGTCGTCGCTCCGGAAGCCATGTCGGCCGTGTGCGAGCGCTACGGAGTCAAGCGGGTCCTGCTGGCCATTCCTTCTCTCCCGGGTTGGAAGCGCCGGTCGCTGATCGAACGCCTCGTCGCTCAAGGGCTCTCCGTATCTTCGGTGCCGAACCTGATCGATCTGGTCAGCGGCCGCCTGCCCTTGTCCAAGGTCGGCGAGGTCGGCGCAGGCGATCTGCTCAACCGCGAGGAGGTCCCACCGGACGAAGATCTCTTGCGCGCCGAAGCGGCCGGCCGGTCGGTGCTGGTCACCGGCGCCGGCGGCTCGATCGGGTCCGAGCTGTGTCGGCAGATCGCAGCCCTCGGCCCGAAGGTCCTGGTGCTGTACGAGATCAGCGAGCCTGCTCTGTACCAGATCGAACTCGAGCTGGCCCAACGCTTTCCCGACCTCCGCCTGGCCGCCGTCCTCGGCTCGGTCCTCGACCAGGAGCGCCTGACGGCCGCCCTGCGCGCGCACGAGGTCGAAAGCGTTTTCCACGCCGCGGCCTACAAGCACGTACCGATCGTCGAGCAGAATCCGTTGCCCGGCCTTTGGAACAACGTCGTCGGCACATGGCGGGCGGCCGAAGCGGCCCTGCGCGCCGGCGTCTCGTCCTTCGTCCTGATCTCCACCGACAAGGCAGTGCGGCCGACGAGCGTCATGGGGGCGAGCAAGCGGGCGGCCGAGTTGGCCTGCCTCCTGGTCGGCTCCCGGGCCGCGGAACTGGCCCAATGCGAAGGTCGTTCGGCGCCGCGCTTCACGATGGTGCGGTTCGGCAACGTGCTCGACAGCGCCGGCTCGGTGGTGCCTCTCTTTCGCCGGCAGATCGACGCCGGCGGGCCGGTGACGGTCACCCATCCGGACGTCACCCGCTACTTCATGACCGTTCAGGAGGCGGCCCAGCTCGTCCTCCAGGCCGGCGCGATGGGAAAAGGCGGCGAGGTTTTCTTGCTCGAGATGGGCGAACCGGTGCGGATCGCCGATCTGGCCCGGAGCATGATCGATCTCACCCTGGCCGCGACCGGGCGACGGATCGAGATCCGCTACACCGGTCTGCGCCCGGGCGAGAAACTGCACGAGGAACTCCTCATCGATTCTTCCGCCTGCGAACCCTCCGCGCACCCGAAGATCTTCCGGGCCCGAGAGGCCGCCCCGGCGCCGGCTGCGATCGGCGAGCGGCTGCACGAGCTGGAACAGGCCCTGATCGCCCAGGACCTGCCCGCCGTGCTGGAGGTTCTGAAGGAGCTGGTGCCGGATTACAGTCCCGCCGGCGCGGTCGAGGACTGCGCCGTCACCGGTCGATCCGGTCTGAGCTTCGAGCCGCGGCAGCCGGCCTCCGCTCCGCGCGTCGCGGTCGGTCCCTGAGGGGCTTGGCCCGCCTCCTCTTCTTGGCGGTGGACGGGTGGCATTTCGCCAACCACCAACAGCACGTCGCCGCCGCCGCCGCCGCCTGCGGCCACGAGGTGGAGGTGGCGGTCGGAGCCGACGAACACGTCGGGCGGATCCGGCGGTCCGGGCTGCGTTGCCACCCGTTGCCCTTGCGCAAGACTCGACGCCCGGCCGCCGCGCTCCGGGCCCTCGGCGCGATGACGGATCTGCTCCGCGACCGCCGACCCGACCTGGTCCAGCTCAGCTCACTCCGGGTCGGCGCCCTCGGCGGCATCGCCGCCCGTCGGGCCGGTGTGCCGGTCGTGGTCCGGGTCCTGACCGGGACCGGCTACGTCTTCACCGCCGGTTCGGCCCTCCTCCGCCGGATGGTCGAAACACTCTGGCGTCGTGGCGGCACCGCGCGCACCTGGACCGTGTTCCAGAACGCCGCCGACCGGGACCTCTTCCTCTCCCGCGGCCTGGCTGTCGCGGAGCGCACGGTGCTCATCCCCGGCGCCGGCGTCGACCTCGCCCGCTTCCGGCCGCGGCCCGAGCCGCCCGGGCCGCCGGTGGTGCTGTTCCTCGGCCGCATGTTGCGCGCCAAGGGTGTGCCGGAGTTGATCGCCGCCAGCGGCACCCTGCGGGCCCAGGGCCTCGAGCACCGCCTGCTCCTGGCCGGTGAACCCGACCCCGGCAATCCGACCAGCCTCGACCGCGCCTGGCTGACCCAGAGGACCAAGGCCGGTGAGACGGAGTGGCTCGGCTTCCGGAACGACCCGGAAGAACTCCTCGCCGCCTGCGCCCTCCTCGCCCTGCCGACGAAGTACGGCGAGGGCTTGCCGCGGGTTCTCCAGGAGGCGGCCGCCTGCGGCCGGCCGGTGGTCGCCACGGATCTGCCGGGTTGCCGCCAGGCGGTGGCGGCCGGCCGGACCGGCATCCTCGTGCCGCCCGGGGACCAAGGCGGCCTGGTCGAGGCCCTTCGCGGCCTCTTGACCGATTCGTCGCTCCGAAGCCGGATGGGCAGGGAGGCCCGACGCAGGGCGGAGGCCGAGTTCGACCGGGACCGGCTTGCCGCCGCCTTCCTCGACCTGTACGACCGCGCCCTGGCCGCCGCCTCCGCCGGGTCTCAACCGGCCTAGAATCCCGCCGTGCCGCCCACGCCGTCGCCCGCCCTCGTCACCGGTGCCGCCGGCTTCATCGGCTCGCACCTGGTCGAGGAGTTGCTGCGGCGCGGCGGCCCGGTGATCGGTCTGGACGATTTCAGTACCGGGCACCGCTCCAACCTGGCTGCGGTCCGGGCCGCGGTCGGTGAGGAGGCCTGGCGGCGATTCCGACTGGTCGAGGGTGACGTCCGCGATTCGGCGGTCTGCGCCGAGGCCTGCTCTGGAGTCGAGGTGATCTTCCATCAGGCCGCCCTCAGCTCGGTGCCGCTCAGCATGGACCAGCCGGCCCGGGTCCTGTCGGTGAACGTCGACGGCTTCGTCCAGATTCTCGACGTCGCCCGCCGAGCCGGGGTCCGCCGCGTGGTGTTCGCCTCCTCCTCCGCGGTCTATGGCGACGACATCACCGTGCCGGCGCGCGAGGACCGGATCGGCCGACCGCTGTCCCCCTACGGCGCCAGCAAGGCCCTGGCCGAGCAGGTCGCGGCCGTGTTTTCCTCGTGCTTCGGTCTCGAAACGGTCGGCCTGCGCTACTTCAACGTCGTCGGCACCCGCCAGGATCCGGCCGGTCCCTACGCCGCGGTCGTGCCGCGTTGGTTCCGGGAGCTGCGCGAAGGGAGGCGACCGACCATCTTCGGCGACGGTGAGACGACGCGGGACTTCTGCCCGGTGGCGGACGTGGTCGCCGCCAATCTCCTGGCCGCGTCCTCGGCGGAAGCCGCCGGTCGGGTCTTGAACGTCGCCCGCGGCCAGGCGACCACTCTCAACCAATTGTTCCTCTTGATCCGGCGGGTGCTGGCGGCGGAGGGAGTGGACTGCGCGCAAGTGGAACCGCGGCATGCCGATTTCCGGCCGGGGGATGTCCGCCACAGCCGGGCCGACGTCCGGGCCGCGCGGGAGATCCTGGGATTCGTCCCGAGCGCCGACATCGAGCCGGTCCTGCGCCGGATTGCCGCGGAGGAATCCGGCTCGGCCGGGCGTCCCAAAGGCTGCTAGACTCCCCTCGTCCGGGGGATTCTGGATCCATGGGGGACCTGACCAAGCGGAGCATCGACCTGGCCGGGGCGGCCGTCGGCCTGGTCCTGTGCGCGCCACTCCTCGTCGGCGTGGCTCTGGCCTTGCGGCTCGCCGGCGGCGGCCCGGTGCTCTTCCGCCAGCGGCGCTGCGGCCTGGCGGGTCGGCCGTTCACGATCCTGAAGTTCCGGACCCTGTCCGCGTCCGGCGGCCGCGTCGGTCGGCTCGGCCGCTTCCTCCGCCGGACCAGCCTCGACGAGCTGCCGCAGCTCTGGAACGTGCTCCGGGGCGAGATGAGCCTGGTCGGCCCGCGGCCGCTGCTCGAGCGCGACCTGCCGGCCGATCCCGGCCGGCGACGGCGGCGGCAGTCCTGTCTGCCGGGGCTGACCGGTTTGGCTCAGGTAAGCGGCCGCAGCCACCTGACCCCTCGCCGTCGGCTGGAACTGGACCTGGCTTACGTCGAGTCGCGCGGGCTGCTCCTCGACCTCTGGATCCTGGCCCGCACCGCGCCGGTGGTTCTCCTGCAGATCGGCGCCGCGGCCGAGCCGCTGCCCGGGCCGGCCCTGCTCGACGAGGCCGCCTGAGGGCGCGCCGGCGGCGTCGGGGCTCCTAAGATTGCCCCCATGGGCTTCGACGCGGTCCTCGTCGTCGCGCTGACCTTCCTGGTCCTGGTCCTGCTGGTCCTGGAGAAGGCCTCGCTCGACGCCATCGGCCTGCTGCTGATGGTCGCCCTGGTCGCGACCGGGGTGCTGGACCTGAGCGAGGCCCTGCACGGCTTCGCCAACTACGCGGTGATCACGATCGCCGCCCTCTACGTGATCGGCGAGGGCCTGAACCGGACCGGGGCGATCGAGTTCCTGGCCCGCATGGTGCTGCGCACCAGCGGCGGCGCCGAGGGCCGGATGGTGCTGATGGTCGGACTGATCGCGGCGGTGGTCAGCTCGGTGCTGAACAACACCGGGGTCGTGGTCGTCTTCATCCCGGTCCTGCTCGGTCTATCGCGCAAGACGGGGGTGGCGCCGTCGCGGTTGATGATCCCGCTCAGCTTTGCCTCGATCCTCGGCGGCATGTGCACCCTGGTCGGTACTTCGACCAACCTGCTCGTCAGCGGCGCCGCCGAGAACCTCGGCCAGGAGCCGCTGCGGATGTTTGAGATGACTCCGCTCGGGGTGCCGTTGGCCCTGGTCGGGATCCTGTTCATGGCCTTGTTCAGCCGCCGGCTGCTGCCGCGCCGGCACTCGCTGTCGGCAATGGTCGGCGGCGCCGGCGCCCGCGAGTACGTGACCGAGCTGGTCATCGGCCCGACCTCGCCGCTGGTCGGCAAGACCTATCGCGAAGCCTTCGTCGACGCCGGCGTCGAGGTGCTGTTCTTCGTTCGCGAGGAGCGGATGCACTGGCCGCCCTTCCACCAGGAGGCGATCGCCGAGGGCGACGTCGTCATGCTGCGCGGCAAGGTCGACCAGTTGGCCGACCTGCAGTCCCGACTCGGGTTGAAGATGGTCAACGGCATCAGCTTCGACCCGAAGTCGATGGAGTTCTTCGAGGTCGCGGTGGCGCCGCACTCGTCGCAGATCGGGCGGCGGCTGGGCGATCTGCACCTCTGGCGCGACTACGGCGCCGTGATCGTCGCCGTGCTGCGTGACGGCCAGCACATCCGCGAGCGGGCGTCGTTGCTCGAGCTGCGCCCCGGCGACCTGCTTCTGGTCTGCGGCGACGAGACCGCGCAGGCCAAGTTCTCGGTCAGCTCGGACTACTTCCTGCTGCGCGGCGCCCAGGAGCACGTCGTCCTGCGCGACCACGCCCGCCGGGCCCTGGGAGTGGCCGGCCTGGTCGTCGGCCTCTTCCTGCTCACCGCTGTGGGCGGAGTCAAGGCGGTGCCGCTGCCGATGGCCGCGGTGCTCGGGGCGGTGCTGATGGTCAGCCTCGGCTGCCTGCCGGCCCGCCGCGCCTACCGGGCGATCGACTGGCCGATCCTGCTCTTCGTGGTCGGCACTCTGGCCTTGGGCAAGGCCATGGGCAAGACCGGCGCGGCCGCGTTCTTCGCCAAGGGGCTGGTCGGCTGGCTCGACCCGTTCGGGCCGGCGGCCGTGATCGCCGGCCTGGTCATGCTGTGCGTGATCTTCAACGCGGTGATCTCGCACAGCGCGGTGGCGGTGCTGCTGACCCCGATCGCGATCGAGGCGGCTGGTCAGATGACGGCCGAGCCCGGATTCGCCGGGAACCCGGACCGGCTGATGCGGGCCTTCCTACTGGCGATCGCCTTCGGCGGCTCGATCTGCTTCGCCACCCCGATCGGCCATCAGACCAACCTGATGGTCTACGGCCCCGGCGGCTACCGGTACTCGGACTACCTCCGGCTTGGGATCCCGCTGAGCCTGATCGCCTGGGTCCTGGTCAGCGTCGGTTTGCCCTGGCTGGTCGGCCTCTGAGCCGAGAGAAACCCGGAACCGGCGCCCTGTGGTAGGGTTGATCCCCTCGGCTAGCCCGAGAAACACCATGGAACGAAGCAACTGGATCCCCGCCTTGCTCGCGGGCGCGGTCGCCGGCCTGGCCGGTGGCTGGGCCGGAGCCATCCTCCTCGCCCCGCCGGCGGGCCCTGCCGGCCAGTCGGATTCCTACGACGTTGCTTCTTCGGTCGCGCCGCGGGCGTCGGAGGAGGCCGATCTTCCGGAACCGGCCCTGCCGCTGTCGGCGGAGGCCGACCCGGCCCGCCTCGCCACCCTGACCGGTCGGATGGACGAACTCGAGCGGCAGATCGCCCTGCTTCGGGCCGAGGTCGCGGGCCGGCGGCGGATCGACCGGTCGGAGACCGCTCCCGACCTGGATCCGCAGACCCTGGAGCCGATCCTGGACCAGACCGTGAGCGCGATCCTCGACGAACGCGAGGCCCAGGCCGAGGCCGAGCGCCGGGCCCGTGAAGAGGAGCGCCGCCAGGCCCGCCTCGACCGACAGATGGAGCGCTGGCAGCAGGAACTCGGCCTGACGGACGTCCAGGCGGCCGACATGCGGACAATCCTCGATCAGGCCGAGCAGAAGCGGATCGAGTTCTTCCGCGCCATGCGCGAGGAGGGCACCTTCGACCGCGAGGCCATGCGGAACTTCATGGAGCGGTCGAACGAGGAGCTGACGGTCGCCCTGGGCGGGATCCTGACCAGCGACCAGCTCGCGAAGTTCCAGGAATCGACCAGCGGCCGTTTCGGCGCGATGGGGGCCATGTTCGACCGCGGCGGTCGCGGCGGCGGGCCGCCCGGCGGCGGCCGGCGCGGCGGCTGAGGAGCGGAAGGACCGGAGCCGGCTATCCGCCCCGGCTCAGGACCCGGCCAGGGCCCGGCCGAGGGAGATCCGGATCCGCTCGGCCAGCGCCTCCTTGTGGAGCCCGGCCGCGCGGGCGGCGGCGACCGCCTCCTCGGGTTCGAGCCCTTCGCGCAGGCCGCGGTACATCCCCCACAGGGCCGCCACCCGCTGGCCGCTGGCGCAGTGGATCAGGACCGAACCGGGCGGGGCCTCGGCCAGCGCCTGTTCGAGCGCACCGGCCTCCTCGATGCCGAAGTCGAGGATCCGCATCGGGATCGAAAAGTAGCGGAGGCCGGCGGCCTCGGCCCGCTCGCGTTCATCCGGGGGCATCGGCTCGCCCGGCTGCCGGAGGTTGATCACCGCCGAGTAGCCCCTGGCCGCCAGTTCCGGGAAGGCCGCGACCGAGGGTTGGCCGGAGCCGGCGACGCCGGGGCCGAGGATTCGGAAGTTCATCAGGTCCACGAATCGGGGCAGTTCGGCGCCCGGCCTCCCGACCTCCGGCGGCGGCGGACCGGCGTCGAGCGTAGCGGGAGTGCCGGAGCAGCCGGCAAGCAGAGCCGGCAGGACGAGGAGCAGCGGCGTCGGGCTTTTCATCGGGGCCTCCAGTGTAGGAGGGAGGTCGCCGGGCGGCCGGTTTCGGCGGCTCGGGCCGGCTGCGGGCCTGGTCATCCGGGTGGTTACCCCCCTTCTTGCAAACAGGGTCCAGGGAAACGGACCGGCTTCCGATGAAGGGTCGAGCCATGTCCGAGATCCGCCCGGCCCAGATTCTCCGCGCCCTCGACGCGGGCGAATTCGAGTTCTTCCACCAGCCCAAGGTCTCCTTCCTGACCGGTCGGGTCAGCGGCTGCGAGGCCCTGCTCCGTTGGCGCCGCCCCGACGGCTCCCTCCTCCTCCCCGGCGACTTCCTGCCGCAGGCGGAGTCCTGCGGCCTGGTCACCGAGATCGCCCGGCGCATGTTCCCGCTCCTCTGTCGCGAGCAAGCCGCTTTCGCCGCCGTCCGGGAAGACCTGCGGGTCTCCTTCAACGTCAACCCGAACGACCTGGAGAACGAGGAGCTGGTCGAGCTGGTGCTGGAGGGGGTGGCCGGCGGCCTCCTGCTTCCGAACCAGGTCCAGGTCGAGCTGGCCGGGAGCGACTGCCGGTACGGCTCCCTGACCCTCCAGGCCAATCTCGAGCTGCTGGCCGGATCCGGAGTTCAGTTGGTCATGGACGATTTCGGGGCCGGCGCTGCCTCGCTCGAGGCCCTGAACCGCCTCCCGTTCAGCGCCGTCAAGATCGACCGCCGGGTGGTCGGCGGCCTGCTCGCGGACGACCGCTGCGCGGCGTTGGCCCTGGCCGCGATCCGCGCCGCGCACGAGCTGGACCTGACCGTGATCGCCCAGGGCGTGGAGAGCGAGGAGGAGTTCCACTTCCTCCACCACGCCGGCTGCAGCGAGGCCCAGGGTTACTGGATCTCGCCGCCGCTTCCGTTCGAGGAAGCGCTCGAGTTCGCCGGCGCCGACCGCCGCTGGTGCGACTTCCCGGTCGGCCTCCTGCGCCAGATCGAACTCGATCACATCCAGTGGCGCAAGGCGGTGATCGACCGCGTCGTCGGGGTGAGGAACCGGCGTCTGCCCGCCGGCTCCCGCCGGTTCGGGACCGACCCGCAGGAGTGCCGCTTCGGCCGTTGGTTCTACGGTGAGGAGCAGGGCTTCGCCTCCGACCCCGGCTTCGCCGGCTTGGAGGAGCCGCACCGAAACCTTCACCGGGCGGCCGACCGTCTCCTCGCCGCGGCCGAGCAGGAGAACACCGCTCCGGCCGCGATCGAGCGGATGGTGGCCGAACTTCAGGAGCGGTCGGAGGAGTTCCTCCGCGCTCTTCAGGCGCTCGAGCGGCAGGCCCTGCTCAGCGGCGCCGCCGGCGGCCGCGAGGGCCGGGTCGCCTGACTCCGACTGGTTCAAGCCGGCCACGGATTCCGGACGAAAGAGGGAGTGGAATCCGGGAGTCCCCACCTCTCGGGCCCACACCGACATGACGATCCCCTCCCGCGACGAACTCCTCCGGGCCATCCGCGAGGACGAGTTGGAACTCTGGTATCAGCCCAAGGTCTCGTTCGTGACCGGCCGGGTCTGCGGCGCCGAGGCCCTGGTCCGCTGGCGCCGGGAAGACGATCGGGTGGTGAGCCCGGCCGAGTTCCTGCCCCAGGCCGAGGAATACGGGCTGATCACCGAGGTGGCCAAGGCCTTGTTCCCCCTCCTCTGTCTCGACCACCAGAAGCTGACCGACGCTTTCGGCCACTTCGAGGTCGCCTTCAACCTCAGCGCCCGCGACCTGGAGAGTCCCGAGTTGGTCGATCTGGTCCTGCGCGCGGTCCACACCGGCCTGGTTCAGCCGGAGCAGATCCAGGTCGAGCTGACCGAGACCGCCGTCGCCGCCGACGACGAGCGGCTCCGGCGCGGCCTGGAAGACCTGGTCGCCGCCGGCGTGGCCTTGGCGATGGACGATTTCGGCACCGGCTACTCCTCGCTGGACGCGCTCCACCGCCTGCCGTTCTCGGTGGTCAAGATCGATCAGGGAGTGGTTCAGGGCCTGCGCACCTCGGGCCGCTGCGCGGCGATCGTGCTCGCCAGCATCCGGATGGCCCACGAGATGGGCATGAAGGTGATCGCCGAGGGCGTGGAAAGCGAGGAGATCTTCGACTACCTGCTCCACGCCGGTTGCACCGAAGCCCAGGGGTTCTGGATCAGCGAGCCGCTGCCGCTGCCGGAGTTCATCGACTTCGTCGCCCAGGGCCGGCGCTGGTGTCGCCTGCCGGTCGGTCTGATCCGTCATACCGAGCTGGACCACCTCCAGTGGCGGAAGGAGCTGATGGACCAGGTCTTCGGCTCGCGGCGCGCCGGCATAGCCGCGGCCGACGAGCGGCTCGAGATCAGTCCCTACCGCTGCCGATTCGGCGAGTGGTACTACGGGCCCGGCCGCGACTTCTCCGAGCTGCCGGCCTTCGCGGCCCTCGAGGAACCCCACCTCGAGGTCCACGGCCTGGGTCTGAAGCTGCTGCGCGCCTCCCGGCTCGGCCTGCCGGAAGAGACCCTGCGCGACCTGGCCGAGCGCCTGAACGCCTGTTCCGACCGGTTCCTGCGCCTGCTCCAGGACCTCGAGATCGAGGCCTTGCTCGAGGAGTGCCGGCAGGACGCCCACCGCGCCTGAACGGCGCGGTCAGCCGGCGGCGGTTTCCGCGTACAGCGCCTCCGCCCGGCGCTGCAGCTCGGCCGCCAGCGCCTTGCGGTCGCCGATCCCGGTCACCGGCCGACCGAACCGGACCGTCACCCGCGACGGCGGCAACCGCAGACAGCGCAGGAAGTGGCGGGCCAGGACCTCCTCGTCCGGCCACCAGAACTCCTCCCGTTCGTAGCGGATGACCGCCGGCACGCAGGGCACCCCGAGATCGGCCGGCGCTTCGAACAGCGGCGGCCGGAACGGGCGGATGTGCTCACCGCTGCCGGCCCCGCCCTCGGCGAACATGTGGATTCGGACGCCACGTTCCAGGTAGTAGCGCAGCTCCCGGCCGAGGCGGGCGGTGTCGCGCATCCGCCGCCGGTCGATCCAGAGGGTGTTCCCGATCCGGCTCAACCAGCCCATCACCGGCCAGCGCGAGATCTCGACCTTGGCGATGAAGTTGGCCGGGCAGGCGGCGCCCAGCACCCAGATGTCGGCCCACGAGGTGTGGTTGGCGGCGACGAAGGAACCGCGCGGCGGCCGCGGCCCCTCGACCCGCAGGCGCAGGCCGCAGAGGCGGCAGCAGCCCCTCCCCCAGAGCCCCGCCGCCCAGCCGCCCCAGCGGGCGCCGGCCGCCCGGCTCGGCAGGCAGACGACGCGGCCGAGCAAGGTGAGGAGGGCGGCAAGGGCGGTCCAGACGACGAAGGCCAGGGTCCGTGCCCCGGCACGGAGGACGGGGAGCATGGCGCGGGATTCTAGGGCTTCTGGCATCCTGACGGCCGATGCCGCTGTTCGTCCTGACCCTGGCCGCCGTTCTGGCGCAGGAACCGGTGGACACCGCCGGCCTGCTCGGCGAGCTGACCGATCTCGCCCGGCTGGCGCGGCTGCCGGAACCCGACTACCGGCTCGTCCAGTTTTCGAGCTACGACCGGCGCTCGGTCTCCGAAGAGGATCCGGCCGGCTGGTTCGCGAACGCCGACGGATTCGGCGGGGAGCCGATTCCCGGTTTTGCCGCGGTCTTGCGCGAGCCGGACGAACGTGGAGTGGGGGAGTACCTGGTCTGCGAGGTGTCCGGCCCGGGCGCCATCGTCCGCGGCTGGTCCGCCGGGATGGGCGGCACCCTGCGGGTCGAACTGGACGGAGCCCCGGAGCCGCTGTTCACCGGCCGCGCCGACGACTTCCTCGCCCGTCGCAGCCGGATCTGGATCGAACAGGCTGGGCTGCCGACGACGCTGGCCGAGCCCTTCATCCAGGAGGACGCCGACTACTTCCCGGTCCCCTTCGCCCGCGGCCTGCGCGTGACCTGGGAGGGCCGCCTCTCCGAACTGCACTTCTACCACCTCGAGGTGCGACGGTACCCGGCCGGAACCGAGGTTCGGAGCTTCGATCCGGCCCGACTGCCGGCGTTGCGCCCCTGGCTGGAGGAGGTCGCCTCCCGCTGCGCCCGACCGCGGCCGGCGGCGCCGGCGCCGGAGGTCGGAGTCGAGGCGACCGTTGCGGCCGGCGCCGCCTTCGAGGCCGTCCGCCGCAGGGGGCCGGGCGCCCTGGTCGGGCTGAGACTCCGCGTGACCGCCGCCGACCCGGCCGCCGCCCTGCGCGGCGCCCTGCTCCGGCTCGACTTCGACGGCGACGAGCCGGAGGTCCTGGCTCCGGTCGGCGACTTCTTCGGCACCTTCCCGGGCCTCCAGCCCTGCCGGAGCCTGCCGCTCGAGGTCGGCGAGGACGGCTGGCTGAGCTGCCGTTTCGTCATGCCCTTCGCCCGCGAAGCCCGCGTCGCTCTCGAGAACCGGAGCGGGCGCGAGTTGCGGGTGGAGGTCCGGGCCGCTTTCGCGCCCTGGGACTGGGACGAGCGCTCCCTGCACTTCCGCGCCGACTGGCGCCAGGGCGAGCCGATCGAGCTGCCCGGCGGCCGGCCGGTCGATCTCCGCTTCCTGGCCGCGGAGGGGAACGGGCGCATCGTCGGCGTCGCTTCGCTGCTGATGAACCCGTCGCGGATCCCGACCCCGGCGGGAAGCTGGTGGGGCGAGGGCGACGAGAAGATCTTCCTCGACGATCGCTCCTTCCCGGCCTTCTTCGGCACCGGTTCGGAGGACTACTACAACTACTCCTGGAGCCGGCCGGACCTGTTCGCCCACCCTTGCTGCACTCAGGCCGTGAACACCGGCCCCGGCAACGCCGGCTTCGTCGTCGATCAGCGCTTCCACCTGCTCGACGACCTCCGCTTCCGCCGGTGGACCGAGTTCCGGATGGAGCTTTGGCCCCACCGGCAGGACGCGCCGATCGCCTACGCCCGGATGGTCTGGTGGTACGCCCGCCCCGGCGCCGCCGCCGACACCCCGCCGCCGACCGCCGCCGAACTCCGGGTGCCCGAGCTGCCGCGCTGGGAGCCCGACGCCGCCTATGGCGCGGCCGACTCCTGGATCGCCCATTTCGAGGACCTGGTCGGCGACCGCGGTCGGCTCGTGCCGGAACCGCTCGCTTCCCGGGGGCGGGTCTGGTCGTGGCCGGCGGCGGCCCCGGGCGCGGTGCTGGAGGTGCCGTTCGCGACCGCCGCCGCCGGCCGCTACCGCCTGAACCTGGTCGCCCGCCACCTGCGGGAGGCCGGCGCCGTCCGGGTGGCGGTGGACGGCCGGGTTCTGGCCCTGGCCGACGGCGGCGGCTCGGAAACGGCCCGGCCCGGGTCGGCGGTGGTGCCGCTGCGCAACCGGCACGGCGTCGTCCGCCTGCTCAGCCTCGGCTGGGAGGAGGTGGAGCTGGCGGCCGGGCGGCACACTCTGCGCATCGAGTGCGTCGAGCCGGGCCCGATTGCCTTCGACTACCTGTGGCTGAAGACGGTCGAGCGCGAGCCGGTGCGGCTGCCGAACGCGGTCGAGGCCGAGTCGCTGGCGGCGACCGGCGACGCCGCCGGCGGCTGGCAGGTCCAGGCGCTCGGGCCGGACTGGAGCGGCGGCCGCCAGCTCTGGGTCCGGGCGACCGCGCCGGGGCAGCGAATCGAGCTGACCGTGCCGCCGCCGGCGCCGGGCCGCTACCGGGTCAAGGTGCTGCTGACCCGGAGCTGGGACTACGGCGTTCTCGCCTTCGCTCTGGACGGGCGGCGCCTGGCCGATGGGATCGACACCTGGTCGCCGGACACCCGCCGCCTCGGGCCGATCGACCTCGGCCTGCACGAGCTGGCCGGGCCGTTCGTGCTCGGCGTCGAGGTGACCGGCAGCAACCCCGAGTCGCGCGAGCCGGGCTGCTACTTCGGCATCGACTGCGTCATCCTCGAGCCGGCCGAGGATCTGTGACCGCGGCGCCGGCGGTCAGGCGTTCTTCAGCTCGTCGACCACGCCCTGCAGGAACTCCTTGCCGTCGCCGAAGCACATGAAGCAGTTGTCGCGCTCGAACAGCGGATTCTTGATGCCGGCGTAGCCGGGACTGAGCGAGCGCTTGATCATGTGCACGGTGCGGGCCTCGTGGACGTGCAGGATCGGCATGCCGGCGATCTTCGAGTTCGGGTCCTCGATCGCCGCCGGATTGACGACGTCGTTGGCGCCGACCACGACGGCGACGTCGGCCGACTTGAAATCACCGTTGATCTCCTCGGTCGGGAAGAGCAGATCGTGCGGGACATCGGCCTCGGCCAGGAGAACGTTCATGTGGCCGGGCATGCGGCCGGCGACCGAGTGGATGGCGTACTTGACCTCGCAGCCGCGGGCCATGAGCAGGTCGCCCAGCTCCTTGACCACGTGCTGGGCCTGCGACACCGCCATGCCGTAACCGGGGACGATGATCACCTTGTCGGCCAGTTGCAGGTCGGCGGCGGCGTCCTCGGGCGAGTAGGAGCGGATGTTGCTGTAGTCGCGCGCGTCCTCGGAGACGCTGTCGCCGCCGAAGCCGCCAACCAGCACGTGCAGCAGGGTGCGGTTCATGCCCTTGCACATCTGGTCGGTCAGGATCAGGCCGGAGGCGCCGACCAGGGCGCCGGCGACGATCAGCAGCGAGTTGCCGATGACGAAACCGGCCATGCTGGCGGCGATGCCGGAGTAGCTGTTGAGCAGCGAGATCACCACCGGCATGTCGGCGCCGCCGATCGGCAGCACCAGGTGGACGCCGAGGGCGAAGGAGACGATGGTCAGCAGGATCAGGGCGAAGGCGGCCCAGCCGCCGGCCGCCGCCCAGCCGCCGAGCCAGCCGAACAGCACCGCCGCCGCCAGCAGGCCGAGGGTGATCAGGTGCCGGGCCGGCAGCAGCTTGTCGCCGACTTTGCCCATCAACTTGGCCATCGCCACCAGCGAGCCGGTCAGGGTGACGCCGCCGACCAGGATCGACAGGATCACCGCCGCCGACCAGACCACCGGGCCGGTCAGGCCGAGACCTTCAGCCTCGGCCGACGGGGCGGCGGCGAGGTCGCCGGCGGCCAGGTAGTCGCCCCAGAACACGGCCAGGGCGACGAGCAGCGAGGCCAAGCCGCCGAAGCCGTTGAACAGGGCCACCATCTCCGGCATGCCGGTCATCGCCACCCGGCGCGCCATCCAGGTGCCGAGGACGCCGCCGATCAAGATGCCGGCGACGATCAGCGGCCAGCTCAGGTGGATGACCTGGTCGCCCTCGCCCGGCGCGATCAGGGTGGTGACGATCGCCAGCAGCATGCCGAGGCCGGCGGTGGCGTTGCCGCGGCGGGCGGTGCTGACCTTCGACAACTGCTTGATGCCGAAGATGAACAGCGCCGTGGCGAGCAGGTAGAGGACCTTGGCAAAGTCGTGCATCGAGCGGTCCTCCCTACTTCTTGCGCTTCTTGCCGCCGAACATGGCCAGCATGCGGTCGGTGACCACGAAGCCGCCGAAGACGTTGATCGAGGCCGTGACGATGGCGATGAAGCCGAGCGCCTGGGCCAGGAAGGGGTAGTCGGCGTGGGCGCAGGTCAGGGCGCCGACGATGGTGATGCCGGAGACGGCGTTGGCGCCGGACATCAGCGGCGTGTGCAGCTTCTGCGGCACCTTGGTGATGATCTCGAATCCGACGAAGACCGCCAGCATGAAGACGAACAGGAACAGGATCAGGAGCATTGCTCGCCTCCGCGCTTCTCCAGGGCCTCGGCGGTCAGGGCGTGGCGCACCTTGCCGTCATGGACGGCCACGGCGCTGTCGACGATCTCGTCGGTGAAGTCGCCGAGCTGCACGGTGCGAAACTCATTGTCCTCGCCGGCCGGTACCAGGTGCAGGACCACGTCGAGGACGTTGCGGGCGTAGAGCTGGCTGGCGTGCACCGGCATCGTCGCCGGCAGGTTCGGGTGGCCGATGATGCGGACGCCGTCGACCACGACCTCCTCGCCGCAGCGGGACAGGGCGCAGTTGCCGCCTTGGGCGACCGCCATGTCGACGATCACCGAACCGGGCCGCATCGACCGGACCATCTCCTCGCTGATCAGGACCGGCGCCCGTCGGCCGGGCACCAGGGCGGTGGTGATGACCACGTCGGCCTCGGCGACGTGGCCAGCGACCGCGGCGGCCTGGCGCCGCTGGTAGTCCTCGGAGGCCTCCTTGGCGTAGACGCTCGGTTCGGTCTGACCGGCGTCCGGCTCGACCTCGATGAACTTGCCGCCGAGCGACTCGACCTGCTCCTTGACCTCGGGCCGGATGTCGGTGGCCCAGACCACCGCGCCCAGGCGCTTGGCGGTGGCGATCGCCTGCAGGCCGGCGACGCCGACGCCGAAGATCACCACCTTGGCCGGCTTGACCGTACCGGCGGCCGTCATCAGCAGCGGGAAGTACTTGGGCAGCGCCGCCGCGGCCAACAGCACCGCCTTGTAGCCGCCGATGTTGGCCTGGGAGCTGAGCGCGTCCATCGACTGGGCCTTGGTCGTCCGCGGCACCAGCTCCATCGCGAAGGCGGTGGCGTGGTTGTCGCGCAGGGCGACGACGGCGTCGAGGTTCTGGGTCGGCGCGAGATGGGAGACGAGGGTGGCGCCGCGGCGGACGCGGGCGGCCTCCTCGGCGCTCGGCGGCCCGACCATCAGGACGAGGTCGGCCCGGGCGTAGCCGTCGTCGGCCTCGACCAGCTCGGCTCCGGCCTCGGCGTAGGCGGAGTCGGGCAGGAAGGAGGCCTCGCCGGCGCCGCGCTCGACCAGGAGCTCGAGACCGAGCTTGCCCATCCGGGCCAGGGTCTCGGGGGTGGCGGCCACCCGGGTCTCGCCGGGGGTTCGCTCCTTGGGGACGAAGACGGTGGTCATCGGGGGTGATCCGGGATCGGTGAAGGGGGATCGTAGCGCATCACGCCCGATTCGGCCGGGCCGGAGGGGCGGCGGCCGGCGCGGCGGCGCCTATCCTGCGCGGGTGCGCTTCCCGGTCTTCGACCATCCGGGTCTGCCCGGCCACGCCCTGCTCGACTCCGGCGGCGGCGAGAAGCTGGAACGGTTCGGGAGCTGGCTCCTGCGCCGCCCGGATCCGCAGGCGATCTGGCCCCGCCGAATGGAGCCGGAGGCCTGGGAGGAGGCCGACCTTCGCTTCCGGCGGGAATCCGACCGGGGCGGGAGTTGGCAGCCCGGGCGGCGCGGGGCGCCGCCGCCGTCCTGGGAGCTGCCGCTCGAGCCGCCGGGTCTGGAGTCCGGCTGTCGGGTCCGGATCCAGCCCACACCCTTCAAGCACGTCGGGCTGTTCCCGGAGCAGGCCGCGAACTGGCTCTGGGTCGAGCAGCGGCGGCGGGAGCTGGCGGCGGCGCTGCCGGCCGGCGAACCGCCGCGGCTGTTGAACCTCTTCGCCTACACCGGCGCCGCCAGCGTCCTCGCCGCCCGGTCGGGCTGGAAGGTGACCCACGTCGACGCCAGCCGCGCCAGCCTGGACCAGGCCGCCGGCAACGCCCGGCTGTCCGGGCTGGGCGAGGACGCGATCCGTTGGATCCTGGACGACGCCGCCCGTTTCGCCGCCCGGGAGGCCCGTCGCGGTCGCCGCTACCACGGTGTCCTGCTCGATCCTCCGGACTACGGCCGCGGCCCGAAGGGGGAGAAGTGGCGGTTCGGCCGCGACATCGCCGGCCTGCTGGCGGTCTGCCGCGGGCTCCTGGCCGCCGAGGCGCCCTCCTTTCTGGTGCTGTCGGCCTACGCGATCGACTACTCGCCGCTGGCTTTCCACAACCTCCTCTCCGGCTGGGGCGGCCGGTCCGAGGTCGGGCTGCTGGCCCTTCCGGAGGAGGGCGGCGACCGGCGTCTTCCCTGCGGGTTCGTCGCCCGCTGGATCCGGTCCTGAACTGTGGAGCCGCTGCTGCTCGACAACCACCTCCTGGCCGTGGCCAAGCCGGCCGGGATCCCGGTCCAGGCCGACCGCAGCGGCGACCGTTCGCTCCAGGAGGAGGGCCAGGTCTGGCTGAAGCAGCGGTTCCACAAGCCTGGGAACGTGTTCCTGGCCCTGGTCCACCGCCTGGATCGGCCCGTGTCCGGGGTGGTCCTGTTCGCGCGCACGAGCAAAGCCGCCGCTCGGCTGTCGGCCGCCTGGCGGGAGGGCCGGGTCGGCAAACGCTACCTGGCGGTGGGCCGGCTGCTCCCCGGCGCCCGCCTCCAGGTCGGAGAGACCGGCGAGCTGGTCCAACACCTGCGCAAGGACCCGGCCCGGAACCGGGTCGAGGTCGTTCCGCCGGCGACTCCAGGCTCCCGCCCGGCCCGGACCCGCTGGCGGGTGCTCCAGCGGGTGGGACCAGTGGTTCTGTTCGAGTTGGAACCCCGGACCGGCCGCTCTCACCAGCTCCGGGTCGCCTGCGCGGGCCTCGGGGCGCCGCTGCTCGGCGACCTGAAATACGGCGCCTCCCGCCCGCTGCCGGACCGCTCGATCGCCCTCCACGCCGCCTCGCTGGTCTTCCCGCACCCGATCGGAGGCGCCGAGATCCGGGTCGAAGCTCCTCTTCCGCAAGGCTTTCCAGAAAGAGCACGGTTTTCGGCTTGATTCCGGCCGGCCGTGGGATAAGGAGCGCCATGAAGAGCCCTCTCTTCGCGTGGGTCGTCTGTGCCCTGGCCCTGGCCTCCTGCTCCGACCAGGAGGGCGGTCAGGCCGCCGCCGGCGATTCTCCCGCCCCCTCGTCCCTCACCGCCGGCGAAGCCGCGCCGATGGCCGGCGGGTGCGTCGACTCCGAAGAGTCGGTCTGCGACTCCCAAGCGACTGCCCCGTCCGACGGCACCGACGCCGCGGCGGCCGCGGCCCCTGCCGCCGGCGACCCGGCGCCCCCTCCGGCCGACGAGACGGCCTACGGCGCCCCGCTCACCCTCGACACGATCACCCCGATCGCTGATCTGGTCGCCGACTGGGAGAAGTACGAGGGACGGAAGGTCCAGGTGCGCGGCACCGTGGTCGCCGTCTGCGAGCACCGCGGCTGCTGGATGGACATCGCCGGCGGCGAGGACTACCAGAAGGTCCGGTTCAAAGTGAACGACGGCGAGATGGTCTTCCCGATCACGGCCAAGGGAGCGACCGCCACCGCCGAGGGCGTGGTCACCAAGATCGTCGTGCCGGTCGAGCGCCTGCGCGAGGTCTATGCCGCCCGGGCCGAGGCCGCCGGCGAAGAGTTCGATCCGGCCTCGATCACCGAGCCGCAGGTGATCTGGCAGATCCAGGGCACCGGCGCCCGCATCGGCCTCTGACCGTGGCGAAGAAGGGCTGGCGGCGGTGGCTCCGCGTGATCCACCGCGACGTGGGCTACCTCTGCGTCGGCTTGACGCTGATCTACGCCCTGTCCGGAATCGCGGTCAACCACCGCGAGGACTGGAACCCGAACTTCTCGGTCGAGCGCACGACCTGGCAGGTGGACGGGGCCCGGGACCTGTCGGCCGCCGCCATCCTCCGCGCCACCGGCAACCCCGAGGAGTACCGATCCACCTTCAAGCCCGATCCGGACACCCTGCAGATCTTCGCGCCGCCGGCCAACTACACGGTCGATCTGCGCAGCGGCCGGGTGGTGCGCGAGGTGGCGGCGAAGCGGCCGGTCTTCTGGGAGTCGAACTTCCTGCACCTGAACACGCCCGGCCGGCTCTGGACCTGGGTCGCCGACCTGTTCGCGCTGGCGCTGGCGTTCCTGGCCGTCTCCGGCGCGGTCTTCCTCAAGGGGCGGACCGGCTTCGCCGGCCGGGGCAAGTGGTTCACCCTGGCCGGCGTCGCGGTGCCGCTCTTCTTCCTCTGGCTCTACGGCTGAGGCCGGGCCGGCGACCGGCTCAGACGAACTTCGTCACCCCCGGCACCGCGACCGGCGCGACTTCCAGATCGCCCCATTCGTAGGCCGGCGGCGTCAGGTCGAGCTGGGAGTTCTCGACCTGTTGCCAGGTCAGGGTCTGGCCGGTGTAGGCGGCCATGCGGCCGGCGATCGCCATCAGCGTGCTCTTGCACATGTAGTCGCCGTTGTTGATCGGCTCGCCGGCGCGGATCGAGCGGAACAGCGCGTCGTGCTCGTTCTGGTACATGTCGTCCGGCCCCTCGCCGCGCCAGCGCCAGGGGTTCTCACCGGTGATCCGATGGTGCTGGAGCGCCGCCACGCCCTTGGTGCCGAAGGCGTAGTCGCTGACGTCGGTGCTGCAGCCGGCCATCTGCCGGCAGGAGCTGAACGCCTTCACGCCGTTCTCCCACTCGTAGACGGTGTTGAAGTGGTCGTAGACGTTGCCGTACTTCGGGTCGGTCCGCTGGATGCGACCGCCGGTCGAGGTGATCCGCGCCGGCGGCACGTCGCGCATCGCCCACAGCACCTTGTCCAGGCTGTGGATGTGCTGCTCGGCGATGTGGTCGCCGCTCAGCCAGGTGAAGTAGAGCCAGTTGCGGATTTGATACTCCATGTCGCTCCACTCCGGGTGTTCCTTCTGGGTGCCGCGGTGCCAGAGGGTGCCGGTGTTGTAGGTGCACTGGAGCGTCAGGATGTCGCCGATGGCGCCGTCGTGGACCCGCTTGAACGTCTCCTGCTTGGCGAACTGGTAGCGGTAGCAGAGGCCGGAGACCACGGACAGCCCCTTGGCGGCCGCGGCTTCGCAGGCGGCGCGCATCCGGCGCACACCCTTGGCGTCGGTCGCCACCGGCTTCTCGACGAACAGGTGGACGCCCTTCTCGACCGCGTACTCGACGTGCTGCGGCCGGAAGTGCGGCGAGGTGGCCAGGCAGACCACGTCGCAGGAGTCGATGACGTGCTTGTAGGCGTCGAAGCCGGCGAACTTGTGCTCGTCGTCCACCTCGACTCGGTCGCCGACCCCGGACTGCTTGAGGGCCTGGTACTTGGCCTCGACCCGATCGGCGAAGGTGTCGCCGAGGGCGACCAGTTTCGTCGCCGGGTCGGCGTTCAGGGCGTTCACCACCGCGCCGCCGCCGCGGCCGCCGCAGCCGACCAGGCCGACTCGGAGGATCTCGCTGGAGCCCGCGCCGGCCAGGAACCGGCCGAGGCCCAGGCCGGCCGGCAGGGCGGCGCCGGCGTAGAGGGCGCCGGTGGCGGCGGCGCCGGTGCGGAGGAAGGAACGGCGGCTGGACCGGCCGCCTTGGCCGTGGAGTTGGGGAGTGATGTCGGGCATGGGTTCTCGCGAGGAGGAAGCGCGCCCGGATCCTACCGCTTCGCGGAGAGATCGGGCCGTGGGAAGCCGGAGCTGAGCCAGGCCTGCTCGGGCGTGGCGATCCGGGCCTCGACCCCGGCCAGGCTCTCGACCAGCTCGATTCCGCGCTCGGGCCCGAGCACGCACAGGGCCGAGGCGAGGGCGTCGGCGGTGGCCCCGTCCGGCGCGAGGACCGTGGCGGCGATGCGTCGGGTCAGGCCGAGTCCGGTGTCTGGACCGAGGATGTGAGAATAGCGGACCCCGCCG
This sequence comes from Planctomycetota bacterium, assembly GCA_003696625.1. Taxonomy (GTDB): domain Bacteria; phylum Planctomycetota; class UBA1135; order UBA1135; family UBA1135; genus J029. The sequence continues at coordinate 6,218 of RFGR01000153.1, read as the reverse complement.
ATCGTGATCGACTGGTAGCGATCGCCGGAGGTGGCGAGGGCGGCGTGGGCGAGGCCGAGGGTGCCGGCGCCGAAGGCCTCCCAGGCGGCGGTCCAGCCGGACCGGTCGGGCGGTGGGCCGGAGGCGGCCAGGTCGCCGCCGCCGTCCACCAGCGCCCGATCGATCCCGTGCTTCCGCAGCACCGCCAGGGCCTGGTCGAGGGCGTCCCCCTTGGCGATGCCGCCGAGGTCGAGCCGCATGCCGGCGGCGTCCAAGCGGAGAATCGGACCTTCCGGGTGATTTGACAAGAGTGTGAGCTTGTCTAGGCCGCAGGCGGCCCGGGCCGTCGCCAACCGTTCCGGGGCGGGCAGCTCGCGCTGGCGGGCGCTCCGGCGCCACAACCGGGTGCAGGGACCGAGAGTGGGGTCGAAGGCGCCGCCGGTGAGTTCGGCGATCTCCAGGGCGCGGCCGAGAACCCGGGCCAGGTCCGGCGAGATCCGCGCTTCGATCGGTGGGGGAGTCCGCTGGCCTTCTTCGGCCAGCCGCCCGACCTCGCTGTCCGGCCGGTAGTCGCTCAGGCGGGCGTCCAGCTCGGCCACCCGGGCGAAGGCGGCCCGGGCCGCCGCCGCCGCCCGTTCCGGGTCCGGCGCGTACAGCACCAGCCGAAACTCCGTGCCCATGTGGGGCTCCTGAAAGGAGTAACGCTCCAACGCCGGGCCCGCGCAGGCGGCCAGGGCGAGGAGAGCCAGCGGATGGGACCAGTGCATGTCGGGATCCGATTTCTTGGCCTGTCGTAGCTTTCGAAGCGGGCCGCGGGGGTTAGATTGTGCCACCCAGCCGGCCACCCGCCCATGATTCGTCCCCTTGCCCTGCTCCTCTTGGTCCCGGCCGCCCTCCCGGCGCAGGGGGCCGCGGTCTACCCCGATCCGCCCGAGGGTCGGCCGCCGGCCGTCGAGGTCGAGGACGCCGTCGCCGCCGACGCCGCGGCCATGAAACCCTACCTGGAGCGGATTCCGGGTACCGACGTCACCTTCCGGATGATCCCGGTGCCGGGCGGCACCTTCCTGATGGGTTCCCCCGAGGGCGAACCCGGCCGCAAGAAGGACGAGGGGCCGCAGCACGAAGTCACCGTCTCGCCGTTCTGGATCGAAGAACACGAGGTCACCTGGGACGAGTTCCTGGTCTTCTCGATGCGTCTCGACCAGGCCCTGCGCCGGAAGGGTGAGGCCGAGGCCGTGCCGCAGGACGCCTGGGCGGACGCGGTCAGCCGGCCGACCCCGCCCTACGTGCCGATGGACTTCGGCATGGGCGTCGAGGGCTGCCCGGCGGTGTGCATGACCCAGTTCGCCGCCCGTCAGTACACGAAGTGGCTGAGCATGAAGACCGGCCGCTTCTACCGGCTGCCGACCGAGGCCGAGTGGGAGTACGCCTGCCGCGCCGGCACCACCACCGCCTACAGCTTCGGCGACGACCCCGACCTGCTCGACGACTACGCCTGGTACTTCGACAACGCCGACGACAAGTACCACCCGGTGATGAAGAAGAAGCCCAACCCGTGGGGCCTCTACGACATGCACGGCAACGTCGCCGAGTGGGTTCTCGACCGGCACGACCGCGGCTTCTACGCCTCCCCGGAGGCGCTCCTGCCCGACCCGGTCGCCTGGCCGACCGAGGAGTTCAAGCGGGTCGTCCGCGGCGGCTCCTGGGACGACGACCCGGACCGCCTGCGCTCGGCCGCCCGCCGCGCCTCGACCCGGTCCTGGAAGGTCCAGGACCCGCAGCTTCCCAAGAGCATCTGGTACCTGACCGACGCTCCCTTCGTCGGCTTCCGGGTGGTTCGGCCGCTGGCCGAACCGACGCCGGAGGAGCTGGAGCGCTGGTGGGGGCCGGACGTCGAGCAGACCGCCCGCATCCTCGAACGACAGCGACACGGCCACCGCTGAACCCGGAACCACTCTCCTTCCCCGACCCGTGAGCCCGACCTCCCGCCGTTCCTTCCTCGCCGCCTCCTCCGCCCTCGCCGGCGGCGCCCTGCTCCGGGGCGCCGGCGCCTCCACCCCGGCCGCGACCGCCGCCGCGCCGGCGCCGCCGCGCAACCCGATGGGCGACGACGAGATCCGCGTCGCGCTGATCGGCTGCGGCGGCCGCGGCACCGGCGCCGCCGGCCAGGCCCTGAGCACCGCCGGCGAGGTCCGTCTGGTCGCCATGGCCGACGCCTTCTCCGACCGACTCGAGGGCTCGCTCCGGAGCCTGACCGAGAACTTCGGCGACAAGGTCGCGGTGCCCCCGGAGCGGCGCTTCGTCGGCTTCGACGCCTACCGGAAGGCGATCGACAGCGACGTCGACCTGGTCATCCTGACCACCCCGCCCGGCTTCCGGCCGATCCACTTCGACTACGCGGTCGAGAAGGGCCGGCACGTCTTCATGGAGAAGCCGGTGGCCGTGGACGCGCCCGGCGTCCGCAAGGTGCTGAAGGCGGCCGAGGAAGCCAAGCGCAAGAACCTCAAGGTCGGCGTCGGCCTCCAGCGCCACCACGACCCGCGCTACCAGGAGACCGTCCGCCGCCTGCAGGAGGGCGCCGTCGGCCGGTTCAAGCTGTTCCGCGCCTACTGGAACGGCGCCGGCGTCTGGGTCAATCCGCGCCAACCCGGCCAGACCGAGATGGAGTACCAGATGCGCAACTGGTACTACTTCGTCTGGCTCTGCGGCGATCACATCGTCGAACAGCACATCCACAACCTCGACGTCTGCAACTGGGTGATGGGCGGCCCGCCGGTCGAGGCCCAGGGCATGGGCGGCCGCCAGGTCCGGACCGGCAAGGACTACGGCGAGATTTACGACCACCACATGGTCGAGTTCACCTACGCCGACGGCACCAAGCTCTTGTCGCAGTGCCGGCACATCCCCGGCTGCGCCAACAACGTCTCCGAGCACGTCCACGGCGCCGACGGCTACGCCAACATCAGCGCCGGCGTGATCGAAGGCCCCGGCGGCTGGAAGTGGCGCTGGCGCGGCGAGGGCGTGAACCCCTACCAGGTCGAGCACGACGACCTGTTCGCCGCCATTCGCCAGGACACCCCCTACAACGAGGCCGAATACGGCGCTCTGAGCACGATGACGGCCATCTTCGGCCGCATGGCCACCTACTCCGGCCAGGTCGTGACCTGGGAGGAGGCCTTCAACTCCGACCTCGCCTTGCTCCCGGCCGCCTACGACTGGAACGCCGACCCGCCGACCCTGCCCGACGCCGAGGGCAACTACCCGATCCCGATGCCGGGTTCGACCCGCGCCTTCTGAGCCGGCCCCCGCCGATCCCGACCGCCATGCGCATCCGCCACCACCACTGGCTCGGCCTGTTCGGCCTGCTGCTGCTCGCCCTGCCCCTGCTCGCCGCCGGCGGCCAGGATCCGTCCGGACACGAGGAGGAGGAAACCCCGCTCGCCCGGCAGATGCACGTGATGGAGGAAGGCCTCAAGTTCCTCCGCCGCAGCATCCGGGATCCGGAGCGGAACCAGGAATCCCTCGCCGCCCTGCTGCGGGTGCAGGCGGCCGCTCAGGCGGCCAAGACTGAGGCACCGCGCATGGCGGCCGGCCTGGCCGAGGCCGAGCGGCCGGCCTTCGTCCTCGCCTACCGGCGCGGGATCATCGGCGTCCAGCGCGCCTTCCTCGATCTGGAGGAAGCGCTGCTCACCGGCGACAACGACCATGCCCGCGAGGTCTTCGCCCGGATCCGCGACCTGGCCGAGTCCGGCCACGAGCGCTTCACCGAGGAGTAGAGAAGTAGGCCGGTGCCGCCGCGCCGCGGCCGCCGCTGTACCCTGGATGGTGCCGCGGCTGCGCGGCTGGTGGGGCCGAGCCGCCGCCGCGGCCGCGATCCCGGACTGGACTGAGCGAGGAGCCGATGGCCGGACGACAGCGAATGGTGAAGACGAAGGCGGCGGCCGAGCGGCGGCTGGCCGCCCTCTATCGCCGCAACGGCTGCATCCGACTGCCGAACCGGGAGCGTTGCCGCGAGGAAGGCCCGGCCCGTTACAAGAAGGGCTACGAGGTCCGGCTGACGGCCAACGACCGGGCCGAGCTGAAGGAGATCCCGCGCCTGCTCGAACTGGCCGGCTATCGTGCCGGCAAGCCGCACGCCAAGGGCAACCGCTGGCGGATTCCGGTCTACGGGCGGGAAGCGGTGGACCGCTTCCTGGCGATGGTCCGGCGCTGCCGCTGAGCCCGCGCCTCAGTCCAGCGCCGCCCGCCACCGGGCCAGCTTCTCCTCCCGGCGCAGGGCGGCCATCGCCGGACTGGTCGAGGGCAGCCGCCGCATCACCGGCGGCCGCGGCAACCGGGCCAGCGCCGGCAGCGAGTGGCGGCGGAAGGCCTGCTCGGCCCGGGCGCCGTTGAAGAGGATCCGGCGGATGCCGGGCTGGCGCTCGAACAGGGCCGCGAAGTCGTTCGCCACCTCCGAAGCCGGCTCGATCGCCTGGTCGAGGCTGCCCGGGCGGACGCAGGCGCGCAGCGAGTCCCAGACCGCCACCCCGGCCGCGGTCAAGCGGCGGCAGCGCTCCTGGTAGGGCAGCTCCGGCCCGGCCCCGAACAGCTCCCCCATGATCCACCAGAAGGCGTTGCGGGGATGGCCGTAGTATTGGCCGGCGGCGAGCGAGGCGGGGCTCGGCATCGAGCCGAGGATCAGCAGCCGCGCCCCGGGCGCCTCGATCGGCGGGAAGCCCTCGACCCTCATGCCGGCGCCGGCGGCGGCGCGGTGGCGGCGACGACGGCGGCCGCGACCCGGCGGCCGTCGATCGCCGCCGAGACGATGCCGCCGGCGTAGCCGGCGCCTTCGCCGCAGGGATGGAGGCCGGCCAAGCCGGGCGCGGCCAGGGTTTCCGGGTCGCGCCGCAGCCGCACCGGCGAGCTGGTCCGGGTCTCGACACCGACGATCTGACCTTCGGCGCCGGCGAAGCCGGGCAGCAGCCGGTCGAACTCGCGCATCGCCCGCCGCAGCCGGCGGGCGACACCGCGGGGCAGGATGGCGTCGAAGTCGGCCGGGGTCAGGCCGGGCCGGTAGCTGGTCGGCAGCGGCGGCGCGACCTCGCCGGCGCCGGCGACGAAGTGGTCGCAGCGCTGGGCCGGGGCGCGGTTGTCGCCGCCGCCGGCGTGGGCGGCGAGGGTCTCGAGCGCCACCTGCAGGCGGACGCCGAAGAAGGGGTCGATGGCCGGATGGACCGGCAGCCGCCCCTCGGCCACGCGCACCGGCGGGCCGCCGCGCGGATCGGCGATCTCCTCGTGCAGCAGCGGGTGGTCGGAAACCGCGGCCGCCCGCCGCAGCACCTCGGGCCAACCCCAGCGCCAGCCGCGTTTGCCGCACCAATCCTTCGGCTCGACCGCGACCACCAGGCCGGAGTTGGCGAAGGGCGAGTCGCGGCGGGCCAGGCTCATGCCGTTCACGACCAGGGTGCCCGGCTCGGCCTGGCTGGGCACGATCCAGCCGCCGGGGCACATGCAGAAGGAGTAGACCCCGCGCTCGTCCACCTGCGTTTTCAGCTCGTAGAACGCCGGCGGCAGGTGGGCGGTCTCGCGGGCGCCGCGGTACTGGATCCGGTCGAGCCAGGCCTGCGGATGCTCGACCCGGACGCCGAGGGCGAAGCCCTTGGCTTCGGCCGGCGCGCCGGCGGCGACCGCCAGCCGCTGCGCGTCGAGCGCGGAATGGCCGGTGGCGAGCACCACCGCCTCGGCCGCGATCTCCTCGCCGCCGGCCAGGCGGACGCCGCGGACCCGCCGGCCGCCGTCCGGCCGTTCGGCGACGATCAGCGCCTCGACCCGGGCGCCGAAGCGCAGCTCGGCCCCCCCCGCGAGTAAGGAGCGGCGGACGGCCTCGATCACCTTCGGCAACCGGTTGCTGCCGACGTGCGGCCGCCACGACCAGAGAATCTCCGGCGGCGCGCCGTGCGCCACGAGTTCCTCCAGCACCGCCCGCACCTGCTCCGGCCGGCCGCTGCGGGTGTAGAGCTTGCCGTCGGAGTAGGCGCCGGCGCCGCCCTCGCCGAAGCAGTAGTTGCTGTCCGGGTCGGCCGGCTCGCCGCGGTTCAGGGCGGCGACGTCCCGGCGGCGGGCCTGGACCTCCTTGCCGCGCTCGAGCAGGACGACGCGCCGGCCGGCGCGCAGCAGTTCGAGGGCGCAGAAGAGCCCGGCCGGGCCGGCGCCGACCACGGCCGCGCGCGGGGCCGCCGGCGGCGGCGGCGGGATCGGCT
>RFGR01000152.1 GCA_003696625.1 Planctomycetota bacterium | reverse complement strand
CATGGATCCGGGTGGCGGGGATCCGATCCCATCCTAGCCGCGGCCGGGGTTGGGTCTGCTAGCCTGGTTGGGAATCCCCGGAGTCCCGCTCTCCTTCCGCCACCCCCCAATCCCCTCCTGCGATGTTCCGGTGCCCCCTCCCGGTCCTCGCGGCCGGTCTCCTCGTCGTCCTCCTCCCGCCGGCGTTGCCCGCCGCCGGCACGCAGCAGTCCACCGTTCGGGTGAGCGTCGCCAGCGATGGCCGCCAGGGCAACGGCGACAGCGAGTCCTTCGGCCTCTCCGCCGACGGTCGCTACGTCGCCTTCGCCTCGCGCGCCTCGAACCTGGTGCCCGGCGACACGAACGGCACCTGGGACGTCTTCGTCCACGACCGGCTCACCGGCGTCACGGTTCGGGCCAGCGTGAACAGCGCCGGGGTCCAGGGCGACGGTGCCAGTCGGCGGCCCGCCCTGTCCGCCAACGGCCGCTACGTCGCCTTCGAGTCCTACGCCAGCAACCTCGACCCGCGGGACACGAACGGAACCTACGACGTCTTCGTCCACGACCTCGTCACCCGCACCACCGGCCGGGTCAGCCTGCCGACCCGGAAGAACCACAGCAACGGCGCCAGCGTCTACCCGGCGATCTCCGCCGACGGCCGCTTCGTCGCCTTCAAGTCCGACGCCAGCAACCTGGTCCCGAACGACAACAACCAGACCGTGGACATCTTCGTCCGCGACCGCTTCACCGGCGAGACCGAGCTGATCAGCCAGAGCACCGACGGCCGGATCGGCAACGGTCTCTGCCGCGAGCCGGGCTTGGACGCGAGCGGTCGCTTCGTCGTCTTCATGTCGGACGCCGACAACCTGGTGCCGGGCGACACCAACGGCGTGCCGGACATCTTCGTCCGCGACCGGCAGACCGGGATCACGGAGCGGGTCAGCACCGGCTCGCACGGCGAACAGGCCGATGATCAGAGCGTCTACGGCTCCCTCTCGGCCGGCGGCCGCTACGTGGTGTTCAAGTCCCGGGCTGAGAACCTGGTCCCCGGCGACGCCAACCGCCAGTACGACGTCTTCCTCAAGGACCGGTTGACCGGCCTCACCGAGCTGGTCAGCCTCGGCTGGGACGGCCGCCAGGGCAACGGCGGCTCGAAGCGGCCGGCGATCAGCTCGAACGGCCGCTACGTGGTCTTCAAGTCGGATGCCGGCAACCTCGTGCCCCAGGACACGAACGGGGTTACCGATATCTTCCTGCGCGACCGCCGCCAGGGCACCACCGTGCGGGTGAGCGTCAGCAGCGACTGGCACCAGGGCGACGACTGGAGCATGCGGCCGCTGATCTCCGCCGACGGCCGGACGATCGTCTTCTGGTCGGCGGCCGGCAATCTCGTGCCCGGTGACACGAACCGGGCCGAGGACGTCTTCGTGCGCGACCGCGGCCCGGGCTCGGAGACGACCACCGACACGATCGTCCTGGCCGCGCCGCCGCTCCACCCGGCCGGCCAGCCGCTCACCCTGTTCTGGGCCGGCGCCCCGGCCGGCGGCGACTGGTGGCTGGCCTGGAGCGAGTCGGCCGCCGGTTCCCGGATCCAGGGACACCCGCTCGACCTGGGGCCCGACCGGACGGTGCTCGCCTCCGGGCGGATCCGGAGCGACGGCACCGGGACCTGGCAGGTGGGCTCCGTGCCGGCGGCGATGAAGGGCCGCCGGGTCTGGTTCGAGCTGGCCGCCCAGGCCCGGGACGGGAGCTGGCGGGATTCCAATCCGGTCTCGGTCCGGTTCGAGTGAGGCGCCGGGGTAAGATCCGCCCCCTGGTCCCCGTAGCTCAGCCGGATAGAGCGACGGTTTCCTAAACCGTAGGTCGCAGGTTCGAGTCCTGCCGGGGACGCCAGCCCGGGTTATCCTTAGGGCGGCATTGCTTCGCCGCCTCCAGCGCCGGTCGGCCCGTCCACCATGCCTTCTTCTTCGTCGTCTTCGCGTGCGCGGGCCTTGCTCCGGGTCTTCCTGGCCGGTTGGGCGATCGGCGGCGTGGACGCGGCGTTCTACGCCTCCTCGAGGTTCTCGAGCATGGTGGCGGCGGAGGTGGCCTTCTCCGCCCTGCTGCCGGGGGCGGTCCTCGGCCTCCTCTTCCTGGTTGCCGCGCTGGCCCAGGAAGCGCTGCTCGGTCGGCTCGCCGCCCGGCGACCCCTTCTCCGCCGCCTCCTGACCGCCCTTTGGGCGGCCGGGGGGACCCTGCTCTTGGCTTGGACGATCCGGCGGCGGTTGATTCTCGGTTTCGCGCCGAGCTTGCCGGCCGGTTCGCCTCCTCTGCTCGCCACCGCCCTGGTCTTCCTCGGAGCCCGCCTGATCGCCCGCCGCCGACCGGCGGCCGCGATCGGCTTCCTCGTCCTGCTGGCGCTGGTCACCGCCGGCTTCGCCCTCTCCGGGATCGGGGCGCCGCAACCGTTGACGGCCGGCCGCGGTCCGGGCGACCGCCGACCGCCGACCGACCGCAACCTGGTCCTGGTGACCTGGGACACCGTCCGGGCCGATACCCTGCCGGTGTACGGCGGCGCCGGCCTCGAGACCCCGAACCTGGCCCGGCTGGCCGAGGAGGGGGTCCTCTTCGAGGACTGCCAGGCGGTCGCCCCGCAGACCGGGCCGGCGCACGCCTCGATCCTGACCGGGCTGTTCCCGCCCGCGCACGGCCTCCGCTCGAACGGCGACGAACTCGCCCGGGAGAACGCGACCACCCTGGCCGAGTATCTGGGGCGGGCCGGGTATCGAACCGCCGCCTTCGTCAGCGCCGCGCCGGTCTCGGCCAAGTACGGCTTCTCGGCCGGCTTCCAGTTCTTCGACGGCCGGCCGAGCAACAGCCCCGGCGAGCGGCTGCTTCGCCTGGTCCTGACCGGATCGATGCTGCTCGACCGGGTTCTTCCCGCCGGCTGGCATCCCGCCTCCGCCTCGACCCGGGGCGAGGTCACCCTGGAACGGGCCTTGTCCTGGCTGGAGACCGGCCCCGACGACCGGCCCTTCTTCCTCTGGGTCCACTTCTACGACGCCCATTCCCCCTATCGGCCGCCCGAGCCCTGGCGCTCCCGGGTCCAGGCCCGGGCCGCGGAGGGGCCCCGGCCCGCCGACCCCTCGCTCTTGGAGCAGTGGGTGCTCCAGCGGGGGGAGATCGAGTTGCTGGACGATCTGACCGGCCGCTTGCTCGCCGGGCTCGAGCGCCTCGATCCCGGTCTTCGGCGGACGACGGTGGCCCTCCTCTCCGATCACGGCGAGTGCTTCGGGGAGGGGGGGCTGAAGTGCTCCCACCACCGCTCGCTCTTCCAGGCCACGCAGCGGATCGCGGGCGTCCTCCGGCCGGCCGGCGAGATGGATGGGATCGACCGCGGCGGCCGGCGCCAGGTCCCCGTGTCTCAGGTCGATCTGTTTCCGACCGTCTGCGAGCTGCTCGGTCTGCCGGTGCCCGCGGTCCAGGGCCGCAGCCTGGTCGAGCTGTTGGCCGCGCCGTCCGGAGAGGCCGACCGCGGGTTGTACATGGAGGCCTTCGCCCGGCTGAACCTGGCCGACCGCCGCCACGCCTGGCGGATCCGGCCCTGGACCTACGCGGTGGACCAGGCGGGGCGGGAGACCGTCTACCACGACCGGCGCGGCGAGGTCTCCTTGTCGGAGGTGCCGCCCGAGATGCTCGCCCGGCTGCGCTCGGAGCTGGCCGAGTTCCTGGCCGGCATCCAGGTCGCCGGCCCCCACACCGCCCTCGACCCGGAGACCGAGGCCGACCTGCGCGAACTCGGCTATACGGATTGAGCCGGCGGCCGGTCACTGGACCGGGGTCACGACCACGTCGGTGATCGTCTTCAGGGTCGGCCCGGGCACGGCGAAGGAGACCGCGGCGGCGTGGAGCAGCGAGCCCGGCGGGATCGCCGACGGCAGGACCAGGAGCGGCGTGGCGCCGGTGCCGTCCGCGGCCAGGAGGCCGCTGAGCGGGCCGGGGATCAGGTTCAGGGAGGCCCGCAGCCAGGGGTCGTCGGCCAAGCCCAGGTCGTAGGCGCCGGGGAAGGGCGGGGTGTAGTGTCCCGGTCCACCGGCGATCGGGACCGCGAAGGGCAGGCCGGCCTCGTCGATCGGGAAGGCGGCGACGGCGAAGGAGACCGCCCCGCCCGGGGTGAAATTGCCGGTCGGGAGCAGGGTCGGGGTGCGCATGCCGCCGACCCGGATCCGGTTCCCGGCGGTGCCGGCGTCCACCCAGGCGGCGATGAAGTTCTTGTACTTCTCGTCGAAGGCCAGCCGCAGGCCGGCCCCGGCGCCGATCGGCGCGTCGTCGAGGTCGAGTTCCGGCAGCCAGTTCAGTCCCTCGTCCCGGGTGACGGCGATCCGGGCCGCCGCGGGCGGGCCAGGGGTGAGGAAGGCGACCCCGAGCAGGTCGGCGCGGCCGCGGGCGACCGGGCGGAGGCCGCCGCCGCTGCTCAGCCGGTGGCGGCGCCAGGTGGCGCCGAGGTCGACCGAGACGGCAGTGTAGACCTCGTCCTGGCCGGTCCGATCGTCCACCCAGGCCAGGCTGGCGTTGCAGCCGCAGAAACTCAGGCTCGGATCGTCGGCGTCGGCACCGCTGGCGACCACCTGCTCCGGTCCCCAGCTCAGGCCGCCGTCGGTCGAGGCCCGGAAGTGGAGTTCGTCGTCGAGCGGGGAGGTGGGCAACCGGTTCTCGAGCCAGGCGAGGCAGAGCTTCGCTCCGGCCGGCACCAGGACCAGGCCGGGAGCGGTGAGGTCACCGTTGCCGGGACCGGAGGCGTCGAGGCGGCTCTCCGCGCCGGTCCAGCCGAGGCCGCCGTCCAGGCTGGTGCGGAACCAGAGATCGTCCAGACCGGCGGCGTTGCGGTCGTCGCTCCAGGCGAGGTGGACGGCGCCCGGCGCCGCCGCCAAGGCCAGTTCCTCGGCGTCGGCCGGCACCGAGGCCGCCGCCAGCGGGGCGGTCCAGGTGGCGCCGGCGTCGCCGGAGGAGACCAGCCAGGGCTCCCCGCCGGCGGCGCCGGCGACCAACTGGGCGACGTGGATCCGGGGACCCGAGACGGCCACCGCCGCGTCGAGGACCGAATAGGCCGGACCGTGCGGATGACCCTTCTCCAGCACCTGCTCGGCGCTCCAGGTGGCGCCGCCGTCGGTCGAGACCGACAGCCAGGCGTCGAACTGGGGGGTAGCGGCGGTGCTCAGCCGGGCGTCGAGCCAGAGGCAGGCGATCGTGTCGCCGTCGATCGCCACCGCCCGCGGCGGCACGATCCGGGCCGCCCCGGTGGGATCGGCGTCGAGCCGGACCGACGGGGTCCAGGTGAGCCCGTGGCCGTCCGAGACTCGAACCTGGACTCGGCCGGCGGCGTCGAGGAACAGCACCGCGCTCCGGTCGCCCACCGCGGCGACGGCCGGACCGGTTCCGCTCGGGGCGGCCGGACCGAGTTCCTGGGCCGGGCGGGGGGCCTGAGGGAGGAGGAGGGGCAGCAGAAGAAGAACGGACATTGTCCCTGCGGCCAGGATAACCGGTGGGTCGGCCGGGTTACGCCGCAAGTACGGATTCGGGGCCAGGGAAACGGACCGGATTCCTAGGGTGGGGCCGATGCCCGGCTCTTGGCCCCCCGCCGCCGCCCTGGCCGCCGAAGTTCGGCTCTCGGCCGCGCTGCTGGCCGGCCGCGTCCGCCGCACCGAACTGGTGGCCGGAGGCTGGCTCTCGGCGGTCGCGGGGGCGGAGGTCCGGCTCAAGCTCGAGTGCCGGCAGCGGACCGGCTCCTTCAAGATCCGGGGCGCCTGCCGGCGTCTGCTGGCGCTGGATCCGGTCCGTCGCCGGCGGGGGGTGGTCTGCGCCTCGACCGGCAACCACGGCGCCGCCGTGGCCTGCGCCGGGCTGGAGCTGGAGGTCCCGGTCACGGTCTTCGTCCCGGCCGGGGCCGAGCCGGCCAAGCTCGCCCGGATCCGGCGACTGGGGGCCGGTGTCGAGATCCGGGGCCGGGACTGCGTCGAGGCCGAGGCGGCCGCCCGGGCCGAGGCCGCGGCCACCGGCCGGACCTACGTCTCGCCTTACAACGACCCGCTGGTGGTGGCCGGCCAGGGCACCGTCGGCCTGGAGGTGGTGGAATCCTGGCCGGAGGTGGAGGAGGTGTACGTGGCGGTCGGCGGCGGCGGCCTCGCCGCCGGCGTGGCCGCGGCGGTCAAGGACAAACGTCCCGACCTCCGGGTGGTCGGCTGTTCCCCCTCCGCTTCGGCGGTGATGGCGGCCTCGGTCCGGGCCGGCCGGATCCTGGACCTGCCGTCGGCGCCGACCCTCTCCGACGGCACCGCCGGCGGGCTCGAGCCCGGGGCGATCACCTTCCCCCTCTGCCGGGAGCTGATCGACGACTGGATCGAGGTCGAGGAGGCCGAAATCGCCGCCGCCGTTCTCGGCCTGCTCGAGCGGGAACGGATCCTGGTCGAAGGTGCCGCCGGGGTCGCGGCCGCCGGCCTCCGACGCGCCGCCGCCGGCCGATCGGTTGGTCGGGCGGCCGTGATCCTCTGCGGCGGCAACCTGCCGCGGCCGGTCCTGCGAGGCCTGCTCGCGGGACCGGCCGCCGGGGAGCCGTCGTCGGCTCAGCGCTGATCGACCGGGACGTAGTCGCGTCGGGTCGGCCCGGTGTAGACCTGCCGCGGCCGGCCGATGCGGAAGTTCGGATCGCGCCGCATCTCGAGCCACTGGGCGATCCAGCCCGACATCCGGCCCATGGCGAACATCACGGTGAACATGTTCACCGGGATGCCGATCGCCTTGTAGATCACGCCGGAGTAGAAGTCGACGTTCGGGAACAGGCGCCGCTCGATGAAGAACTCGTCGTTGAGGGCGATCTCCTCCAGCTTCATCGCGATCTCGAGCTGCTGGCTGGAGGAGCCGAGCGCCTCGACGACGTCAGTGCAGGCCTGCTTGAGGACCTTCGCCCGCGGGTCGTAGTTCTTGTACACCCGGTGGCCGAAGCCCATCAGGCGGGCCGGGTTGTCCCGGTCCTTGGCCCGGGCGACGAAGTCCTCGGCCGACTCGCCGCGCTCGGCGATGGCGTCGAGCATCTCGATGACCTTCTGGTTGGCGCCGCCGTGCAGACGGCCCCAGAGGGCGCTGATGCCGGCCGAGATGCTGGCGTAGAGGTTCGCCTGGGACGAGCCGACCATCCGCACCGTGCTGGTCGAGCAGTTCTGCTCGTGGTCGGCGTGCAGGATCAGGAGCATGTCCAGCGCCCGGGCGACCACCGGGTCGACCTCGTAGTCCTCGCACGGGGTGCTGAACATCATGTTCAGGAAGTTGGAGGGATAGTCGAGGTTGTTGTTCGGATAGATGAACGGCTGGCCGATCGAGTGCTTGTAGGCCCAGGCGGCGATGGTCGGGAACTTGGCCAGCAGGCGGACGATGGTCTGGCGGATGCTCTCCTCGGTCTCCGCCTCCTGGTAGAAAGTGCTGAGGGCGCCGACCGTGGCCGCGGTGACCGGCATCGGGTGGGCGTTCTTGGGCAGGGCGCCGAAGAAGCCGCGGAAGTTCTCGTGCAGCATCGTGTGCCGCGTGATCGTCTCGGTGAAGCCGTCCAGCTCCTCGCGGGTCGGCAGCTCGCCGTGGATCAAGAGCCAGGAGGTCTCCAGGAAGGTGCTGCGCTCGGCCAGCTGTTCGATCGGATAGCCCCGATAATGGAGGATCCCTTCCTCGCCGTTGATGAAGGTGATCGCGCTCTTGCAGGAGCCGGTGTTGGCGTAGCCGGGATCGTAGGTGATCAGGCCGGTCTTGGCCCGGAGCTTGCTGATGTCGAGGGCGGTCTCGTTCTCGCTGCCCCGAACCACCGGCAGCTCGTACTCGGAGCCGTCGTGGATGAGTTTGCTGGTCTGGTCGGTCATGATGTCGGATTTCATCGCCCCTTCGGCCGTCGGGCCCCTCATTCTAGGGTTTCCGGATTCGCAGCGCGCCACCGAGCCGCCGGCTCCGGCCCGGCCGCCGGGCGGACGGACCCCGCCCCCGGCGGTGGCGGCGACAGGGATGCCTAACCCGCGGCCGCCGCCGCGGGGAGGGGTCTTCTGGCCGGAAACTGCCCGACTCAGGGCAACACGGTGATGCCGAGTGCCTCGGACACCGTGTCCACCACCGAGGTGCTGTTGTTCGCCTTGACGTAGAAGGCCAGCCAGTAGGTCCGGCCGACCAGGGAGGGGTGGTTCGGCACGGTCAACACGGCCGCGGCCCGGCCGGAGGGGTCGAGCGTGCCGGCGAAGCCCGGCTGGCCACCAGACCAGGCGTAGACCCCGTCCTGGCGGACCGGTAGGATCCAGCCCCAGCCCAACCGGGTGAAGGAGGGCAGGGTGGCGCCGCTGAGTCGGGCCTGGTACCAGGAGCCGGGGTGGTATCGGGCCTCGAAGCCGAGGGTGACGGTGGCCCCGATCCGAGGCTGGCCGGTGATCGAGCAGCGGCCCTCGGCGGTGTCGAACTTGGCCGACCAGGCGACGCAGAAGGGCTCGCTGACGCCGTTGAAGCGCTGCTTGACCAGGCGGGCGGTGTGCCAGCCGGTGGTGGTCGGGGTGAACTTCAGGATCTCGAACGGGTTCTTGGCCGAGGCGGAGCTGGCGACGGGGGTGCCGTTCGGGTCGAGAATGACCAGATCCAGGTCCAGGTCGAGGACGTCGGTCGAGTAGCTGCTGTTCGGGTTCGAGAACCACAGCGCGCAGACCCGGGTCTCGCTGCCGGCGCCGGCCAGGAAGGGCACGTCGTAGGCGTGGTTCGGGTTGTTGAAGTCGGCTGCGGTCAGGACGCCGTCGACGTAGTTGCCGCGCCGCACGACGTTGTCGGCGGCCAGGGCGTGGACGCCGCCGGCGCCGTCCTTCTCGCTCAGGACGTCGTCGCCCTCGATGTTGTGCCAGGCCGAGGCCATGAGCACCGCCTTGACCGCCTCCGGGCGGGTCATCAGGGCCGGATCGCGGCTGGCCATCAGGGTGGCGACGCCGCAGGTCAGGGGGCTGGCTGAGCTGGTACCGTTGAAGCCGCTGTAGATCCCGGTGGTGCCGGCGGTGTCGACGTCGTCGCCGGCGTTGGCCAGTTCCGGCTTCTCGTGTCCCTCGACCGGATCCCAGTACGAGGAGTAGGAGGCCATCGCGTCGTCCGACCAGTCGCTGTTGTTGCCGTCGTTGTAGCAACCCGAGTTGGTCATGTTGTAACCGTTGCCCGGGGTGGTGGTGTACGGCGTCGAGGTGTTGCCCTGGTTGCCGGTCGACTTGAACATCATCACCCCGAAGTTGCGGATGGTGTAGTCGAAGAAGCGATCGAGGTAGACGATCGCGCCCTTGTTGCCGTTCCACCACGAGCAGTTGCCGAAGCTGACGCCGGTCGAGATGGCGGCGTTCCAGGCCGGGGGAGCCTGGGTGTCGCCGCTGCCGTCAGCGCTGTAGATCTGCGGCAGACCGTGAGCGGCGCCCTTCAGAGTCGGGTGGTCGAAGGCGATGTTGCCGGCGCAGGCGGTGGCGTGACTGGCGGTGCCGCCGTTGCCGTAGATCCGGATCACCGGCGGCAGGTCGGGGTTGGACTGGCTGACGTGGCCGGGGTCGTTGACCATCGTCTTGACCGGGCTGCCGGCGCCGGTCAGGCCGGATTCCCAGACCAGCGGCGTCCGCATCGTGCCCTGGGCGTTATCCAGCTCGGGCATCCAAGTCGGGAAGCAGTAGTAGACCTGATCGACCCGGTCGTCGCCGGCGAGGAGGGCGACGCGGCCGACGGCGACCCGGGCGTAAACCACCGGCCAGGGTCCGCAGACCTGGATCACCTCGGCGCCCTGGGCCGACAGCCAGTCGGCGAAGGCTCGGTTGCGCGGCAGGTGGAAGGCCTCGGCCGCGTCGCGGGCGGCGCGCCGGGCCTCCTCTCCGGGCATCCCGGCGGCTTCGGCCTCCCGAAGCACGGCCCGGAAATCGGGCGCGTCCGGTCGGGCCAGCCAGAAGACCACCTCGATCGGCTGCTCGGGCGCGGCCGCGGCCAGCCGCTCGAGCAGCTCGGGCGAGATCCGGTGGCGGGCCGCCTCCTCGAGTTCGAACTCGCGCCGGCGGAGGGCGTCGAGATCGACCGGCGTGCCGTCGCTCAGGGTGGTCGTGCGGCGGATGGTGCCGGTGACCGGGTCGAGCCGGCGGGATTCGCGGACGGTCAGGCCGAGGTGGGGGAGTCGCCAGGTTTCCTCGAGCAGCGGTGCGGGATCCTGGAGGACGGGCAGGGAGAGGAGAACGGTGAGGAGCATGGCTGGAGGAGTCGTGAGCCGGACCAGGGGGGAATCCAGGATAGACGAAGCGACCCGCGCCGGTCGGGGGATCCGCACCGGACGGGTCGAAGGCGGGCGGCCGGGAAGGCCGGCGGGCGGCCGGCTCTACATGTAAGGATTCGTGCCGGCGGCGTGGTCGGTGGCGTCGTGGATCGCTTCGACCTCGGGCACCGCGTCGCGGATCGCGACCTCGACTCCCTGCTTCATCGTCGCCGCCGCCGAGCTGCAACCCTGGCAGCCGCCGCCCATGTTCAGCCACAGGTCGTGGCCGCGGGAGTCGACGATCTCGACGAAGCCGCCGTGGGCGGCCAGGCCCGGGTTGAGTCGCGTGTCGACCACCTGCTGGACGCGGGCGCGGAAGGCGTCGTGCCCTTCCATCTTGTCGATCGCGCCCTCGGCCAGGACCTCGTCCCCGGCCTGGAGCCGGGCGCGGGCGGCGGCGCCGATGGCGCGGGCGATCTCCCGCCAGTCGTCCGGCTTTTCCTCCAGCGTGACCAGCATCTCGGAGTGCCGGAGCTGGATACCGCGGATCCCGCCCAGCTCGAAGAGGGCGTGCAGGAACGGCGAGTGGGCGGCGGCGAAGGCCGGATCGGAGACGTAGACCGTGCCCGGATAGAGGATCCGGTCGAAGCGGAACAGGCACTGGTCGGGCCGGGCCTGCGGCTCGGCGGTGATGCGGATCTCGGTGGCGTCGGTCATGGCGTCGACGGGTCTCTAGGCCCGGTCGGGGCCATTTTCCAGCCCGGCGCCGCCCGGGTCCAGCCGCACCAGGCGTCGGCGCCAGAGGTCCGCCAGGGCCTCGGTCAGCTCCGCCGGCGGGACCTCCCACTCCTCGGCGAAGGCGGCGGCCAGTTCGGCGAAGGTCCGCTGGCCGTCGCACTGCTCCCACAGGCCGAGCTGAAGGGAGGAGACCTCGAGCGAACGGCCGCCGCAGAGGATCCGCTGGCCGAGAGGCTCCCCGTCCTGGTCGCTGAGCTGCTCGGCGGTTCCGGGCAGATGGCGGGGGCGGAGGCCCGACAGCCGGTCGGTGGGGAACGGCCGCTTGCGGACCAGCCGGTCCTCGAGCACGAGCAGGTCGAGGTCCGAGTCGAGGAAGGAGCGGAGGGCGTCCGCCGGAGTCTCGACCAGCGGCTCGCCGCGGATGTTGAAAGAAGTGTTCAGGACCAGCGGCAGACCGGTGCGGGCCCGGAAGGCCTCGATCACCGCCCGGAAGGGCTCGTTCTCGCCCGGGGCCAAGGTCTGGATCCGGGCGGTGCCGTCGACGTGGACCACGGCCGGGATCCGCTCGGCGCGCTCCGGCCGGACCGGCACCGTCAGCGACATGTAGGGGCTCGGCGTGACCCCCGCGAACCAGGCGTCGGCCTCCTCGGCCAGGACCGTCGGCGCGAAGGGGCGGAACGCCTCGCGCTTCTTGATCGCGGCGTTGATCCGGTCCACCATCTCCGGCCGTCTCGGGTCGGCCAGGATGCTGCGGTTGCCGAGCGCCCGCGGCCCGAACTCGGCCGGGCCGCGGTACCAGGCGACCACCTCGCCGGCGTCGAGGGCGGCCGCCGCGGCCGCCGCCGGCTGGTCGCAGTGGGTCGCCTCGACCCAGTCCGCGGCCTCGGCCAGGGCGGCGGCGATCTCCTCCTCCTCGGGCTTGGCGCCGAGCAGCGGGAACCAGGGCGAGCGGGCCGGGGCGGCCTCGGGCCGCAGCCGGTGGCGGCCCCAGAGGGCGCAGCCGACGGCAATGCCGTCGTCCCCGGGCCACGGCGGCACGAAGACCCGGTCGAAGCCGCACTCGCGGGCGATGCGGCCGTTCAGGGTCGAGTTCAGGGCGACGCCGCCGGCCAGGCAGAGATTGCGCTCGCCGGTCCGTTCGCGCAGTCGACGCAGGAAATCCAGCACCACCTCCTCGAGCCCCAGCTGCAGGTCGGCGGCGAGCCGGGCGTAGGCCGGGCGGCGGGCCTCGTCTTCCCACTCGTTCGGGTGCGGCTCGCTCTCGAGCCGGGACCAGTCGATCGCCAGCTCCTCGAGCGGCCCGCGCAGGAGCGGCCGCGGCCGGCCGTCCGGGTCCCAGCGCTCGGCCCAGGGAGCCAGCCCCATCACCTTGCCGCAGTCGTTCCAGTGGCCGAAGACGTGGCTGGCCACGCGAGAATAGACCGCCCCGAGCGACTCCATGTTCTCGAAGCCGTAGTTGTGCAGCAGGACCGGGGTACGTTCCCGGGTCCAGCGCTTGAAGACCAGCTCCAGCTCGAGGCCGTCGAAGCGATAGACGGTCTCGGCCTCGCGCCAGCCCTCGCACCGCTCCGGCTCGGCCGGCACCTGGCGGAAGTCGCCGGCCCTGGGTAGGCCGGCGTCGGAGTGGTAGCGCTCACCGGGTCGATGGAGCTCGCGCCAGGTCGAGCCGATGCCGTCCATGACCAGGATCAGACCGCGGGCGAAGGGCGCCAACGGCAGCACCGACCAGGCGTGGGCGAGGTGGTGGGAGAGTTCCCACTTCTCGATCCCCGGCAGCAGGTTCTCCGGCCGCAGGAACGACGGGCGGTAGTGGCCGAGGGCGACCGACCAGGGCAGCCGACGCTCGAAGTCGTCGATCCGGAACAGGTGGTTGTTGGCCACCACCGCCGCCAGCTCGGCCGGCTCCAAGCCGCAGCGCTCGAGGGCGTGCCCGACCAGATCGGCGGTGTCGCCGCCGTCGTGCTTGCGCCGGCTCAGCCGTTCCTTGGCGCCGGCGAACAACGGCCGCCCGCCGGTGTCGAGCAGGCAGGCGGCGGCGCTGTGGGTGTACTGGTTGAGGCCGAGGACCGGGCCGGCGGGCATCCCGGCATTATCGGCCCGCGCCGGGGCTCAGGGCACGACTTCGATCGCCACCCCCTGGGTGATGAACATCGGCACGCCGCTGGCGGTGGCGGCGAAGCGGAACAGCCGACCGAGCATGGACGGGCCGCTGAGCTGACCGGGGGCGACGACCCAGCGCGGGGCGGCGCGGCCGGCGGCGTCGAGGAAACCGTCGAAGCCGTTCAAACCGTTCTGGTTGGCGCCGAGGATGGTTCGCTCGGTGACCGTGTCCCGAACCAGCGGGATGATCGCCTCGCGGTACTCGAAGCCCGGGGAATAGCCGCTGTAGCTGCCGAGCAGGTGGTAGCGGCGGCCGGCGAAGTCGGGGCCGACGTCGATCGCGAAGTCGACGGCGCCGCCGGCCGAGGCCGAGATCGTGTCGTTGGACGCGCTCAGGCTGCCGAAGGCCGGTTCGGCCGTCTCCAGCCAGACCGAGGCCGGATCGTCGCCGGCCGTGAGCCACAACCGGTCGCCGACGTAGTCGTAGCCGTCGGCGATCAGGGTCTCGTGGTGGGGGTGGACCGAGCCGGGCAGTTCGCCGAGGAAGGTCCAGCTGCCGTCCGGGTTGCGGTCGGCGTAGTTGAAGGACGGGAAGCAGATTCCACGCAGCGTCCAGACCAGCCGGGTGCCGTGCTCGAGGAAGAGCGGGTACTCCTCGATCCCGCCCTGGTCGAGTTCGCCGAGCCGGACCGGCTCCTCCCAGGGGGCGTCCGGGGTCAGGCGGCGGCTGAGCCAGAGGTCGTAGGTGCCGGCCCGGTCGGAATGGAAGACGATCTCGAGGCCGTCCGGGGACAGCGCCATGCCGCCGTCGTTGCCGCCGGACAAGAGTTCGGCCACCGGCACCAGCGGGCTCCACGGATCCTGGGCGGTGGCCCGGGTCGAGCGCCAGATCCGCTCGAGGCCGGTGCCCGGGTCGAAGCCGGACAGGTAGGCCTCGCATTCGTCCTCGCTGACGCAGAGGTCGAAGGGGTTGATGCCGTGCAGTTGGACCGAGGCGACGCTGACCGGCGGCCCGAAGGGACTCTGGTGGTCCGGGCGGCTGGCGCGCAACACCTCGGGGACCAGGGGGTCGTTCGGCCGGCCGACCCAGTAGGCCGTGAGTCCGTCCTGAAGGACCCAGGCCGCCAGGTCGACGGCGCCGGTGTCGAGGGAGGCGATCGGGGTGCGGCGGTTGAACGGCGCCTGCTCGGCTGGGGCGTGGAACAGGCGCTGCGGCGGCCACAGGGTCACCGGCTGAACGCCGTCGTCGACGACGAAGGCGAGCAGATCGAGCCCCGGTCGGGTGCCGGGCATGACCTCGACGGTGTAGGTGCCGTCGCCGTGATCGGTGACCGAGTGGAGGGTGGACATCCCGGCCGAGCCGAGGGCGTGGGTCAGCGAGATCCGGGCGCCGCCGTGCAGGATCGGCGAACCGTCGAGGTCGCGCAGGTCGAGGACGTAGGCCAGCGGCTGCGGATTGCGCAGGTCGGGCGCCGCCGCCGGCGGCTGGACGATGGACTGGTAGGCGTCCGGGCGCCCGGGCAGGGTGGCGCGCCAGGCGTCGTAGTCGGCCCGGAGCAGGTCGACCGCGTTCGGGTCGCCGGCCTGCCGCTCCTTGGTGTTCAGGGTCAGGTAGAAGTTGCCGCGGGCGCAGGAGTGGACGTTGCAGAGTTCGATCGGATCGCCCGGCCGGGCCAAGAGCATGGTGCCGCAGTGGGCGCTCTTGGTGAAGTTCGGCGGCGGCGAGCCGCAGGAGGCCGGGTCGAAGGGGTCGCAGGAGCAGCGGCCGTCGCCGCCCATGGCGTCGGCCGCTTCCATCGCCATCATCAGCCGCTCGGCCAGGTCGCCGGCGCTGTGGACGAGGGCGTACTCGGCCGCGGCCACCACCGGCGAGCCGGCCAGGACGTTCCCCTGGATCGAGTAGACCAGGTCGCCGGCGCGGCCGATCCGCTCGCCCTTCCAGTCGCCGCAGGTCGAACCGGTGAACGCGACCGCCTCGCCGCGCAGGTCGACGATCGCGATCTGGCGCGAATCCCAGTTCGGGTCCACGGCCTGCAGCCGGGCCAGGATCTGATCGACCGGCGTGCCCTTCTGGAGTTCCTCCCAGATGATCGGCCGAAGGGTTCCGGCCGAGTCGCCCATGCACTGGACGGCGGCGGCGCCGAAACCTGGCACGACCACCGGCACGAGGCGGCGCAGGTTCAGGTTGGTGAGGCAGGTGGCGGTGCCGACCGCGACCTCTCCGGTCCGGGTGTCGACGACGACGATCGACCAGGTCGCGAGGGCGGGGGAGAGCGGGAGGAGCAGCGCCGCCAGGAGGAGGGGGATTCGACGCCAGGGGGACATGCAGCCCATCCTTCCAAGGGTGTCCCGCTCCTGTCAAATTGGGTTACCGACCGTGTCGAATCGACTCTTCCCCCGCTTGGCGCCCGTTCCCGTCGCCGTCGCCGGGGCCAGCGGCCTGGTCGGAAGCCGGCTGCTGGACCTGCTCGCGGGGCATCCCGTCTTCCGGGTGGTGGCCCGTCTGGGGCCGCCCGGACGGGGCCTGGATCCCCTGGCGGCGGCCGGCGAGGCCCGCCTGGTCTTCTCCGCCCTGCCGGCGGCGGTGGCGAAGCAATGGGAGCCGCGCTGGCTCGAGGAGGGCCGTTGGGTGGTCACGACCGGTCCGGCCGGAGCCGGGGAGAGCCCGGTGGTGCCGGAGCTGAACGCCGCCGTCCTGCCGCCGCCCGCCGGGCCGCCGCAGCGGGTGGCGGTGCCGAACTGCGCCGCCCACGGCCTCGCCCTGGCCCTCGGGCCGCTCCGCCCGCTCGGGTTGGATCGGGCGGTGGTGACCACCCTGCAGGCCCTCTCCGGCGCCGGCCGCCGCGGCGTGCCGGCGCTCGCGAGTGGCGACGACCTCCTGCCGTTCATCCCGGGCGAAGAGGAGCGCCTGGCCGGCGACGCGGTCGCCGTCCTCGGCCCGGGCCTGCGGCTGTCCGTCCAGTGCAACCGGGTGCCGGTCGAGCACGGGCACACCCTGAGCGTCGCCGCCGGCTTCGCCCGGCCGGTCGGGCGGGAGGAGATCCTGGCCTCCTGGACCGGGCTGCCGGCTCGGCCCCTGCCGAGCGCCCCGCGGCCGCCGCTTCGCTATCGGGAGGAGCCGGACCGGCCGCGGCCACGGCTCGACCGGGAGGCCCTGGCCGGGATGCAGGTCGTCCTGGGGCGGCTCGAGCCCTGTCCGGTGCTGGGCTGGCGCTTCGTCGTTCTTGTCCACAACCTCATCCGCGGCGCCGCTGGTGCCCTCCTCCTGGCTGCCGAGGAACTCCTCCTGAATCCGGACCGGATCGGTGGACCTTGAGATCGGGGCGGGCCGGATCCTCCCTCCTTCGGAATCGGGTGGAACCGGCAAGCGACCAGGCACACCGGGACGTGCCGCCCCCAGGAAAGACGGAATTGTCAGGGCGAGGCTACAATCCTTTCTCGATCGAGGTCCATGGATTTGGACCGGATTCCTGTTTCCGTCTTGACTCCTTTCCTTCTTCTCGCGGTCGAAGTCGGCGGTCGGCGCCGTTTGCTTCGGATCCCCGGTCCGCCGCTCGAGATCGGCCGCTCCGGCGACTGCGGCCTGGCGGTGAACGACGCCGCGGTATCCCGCCGCCACTGTCGGATCCAGGCGGTCGGCGACGGCATCGAAATCCGGGACCTCGGCTCGGCGAACGGCACCTTTCTCGCCGGCGAGCGGATCGAGCGGGCCCGGCTCCGGGTGGGGGATGAGATCCGGATCGGCGGCGCCCGAATCGAGATCCTGTCGCTGCCGGCACCGGGCAAGGCCCTCGACTCGAGCGGGGATCCCTGGCTGGGCCGGGAACTCCACGGCTGCCGAATCCTCGAACGGGTCGGCCGGGGCGGGGCCGCGGTGGTCTATCGCGCGCGTCAGCTCAGCCTCGGCCGCGACGTGGCGGTGAAGGTGCTGCGCCCGGCCGGCGCCGCCCGCCCCGAGGCCGTCGCCGCCTTCCTGCGGGAGGCCCGCGCCGCCGCCTCGCTCGCCCATCCGAACCTGGTCCAGGTCCACGACCTCGGCCAGGAGGATGGGCGTCCCTACTCGATCATGGAGTACCTGCCGGGCGGCAGCCTGGCGGAGGAGCTGCGTCGACGGGGGGCGCTGCCCTGGCGCGAGGCGGCCGCCGTCGGCCTGGCCTGTGCCCGGGCGCTCGAGCACGCCCACGGGCGCGGCCTCCTCCACCACGACGTCAAGCCGGGCAACCTGCTGCGGACCGCCGACGGCACGGTCAAGCTCGCCGACCTCGGCCTGGTCGGCCTGCCCGGCGAGGCGGCCTCGGCCCCCCGGGCCGGATCACCGCACTACATGGCGCCGGAGCGGATCCTCCGCCGGCCGGTGGACGCCCGTTCCGACCTCTATTCGCTCGGCTGCACCCTCTTCGCGCTCCTGAGCGGCGAACACCCCTTCGAGCGCGACGGTGTGAAGGCGATCCTGCGCGCCCACTGCGTCGAACCGCCGCCGCGGCTGGCGCCGGGGCCGGGGATGCCGGATCGGCTCGCGGCCCTGGTGGACCGGCTGCTGCGCAAGGATCCGGCCGAACGTCCGGCCTCGGCGGCGTCGGTGGCGGCCGAACTCGAGGGTCTGCTCGGCGCCCCCGGCCCGGTCCATACCGGTCCCCGCCCGAGCGCCGGCGCCGCCCACCGGCGCCATCGGCGACGGAACCGCTGGAAGGTGGCGCTCGGCGTGGTCTCCACCCTGGTGATCGTGGCCTTCGCGCTGCGCGGCCACCAGCTTCTGCTCGAGTGGGGCGAAGGCCTGCGCCGGCTGGCGGCCGCGCCGGCGGCAGCTTCCCGGCCGTCGTCGCCGGCCCCGGCGCCGGTCTCGGCGGCCGCGACCGAACCGGCGACCGAACCGGCGACCGGCCCCGCCGCTGCTCTTCCTGCGGCCGAGGAGGCGCGGGCGGAGCGTGCAGCCCCCGAGCGACCGCCCCGTCCGGAGGGAGGCGACCTGGCCGCGGTCCAGGAGGCGGTGGCGGCGCTCCTCGACCCGGCCGCGGCCGGGCTCACTCCGGACGAGGCCGAGGACGGCGTGCTCGGCTTCGGGCGCTTGGCGGTGGTCGTCCTGCTCGACGAGCTGACCGCGGTGAACTGGAGTCAGCCGGGTGCGGTGCGGCGGGCCGAGGCCCTCCACCGGGCCCTGATCCAGCTCGAGCCGGACGTCGCGGAGCGGGTGTTCCAGGCGGCCGGGGCCTGGTTGCCGCCGCCGGCCCGCACCGGGGCGACCTTCTCCCGGATCGCCGGGCACGACCGCGGCATCGCGGCCGCCTGGCACGCCGAGTTGCTCGGTTCGGTGCCGCCGGCGTTGCGGTGAGCGGCCGCCTCAGCGCTTCGGCAGCCCGGTCGCCAGCCAGTGGCGGAAAGCCGCGTGCAGGGAGTCGGCGTCCTCGCCGCAGTCGCGGGCCAGGAAGTCCAGAATCAACCGGGCCCGGACGCCGGCATCGGCCAATCGGTAGTTCGGGTGACGCATGGTCCGGAACACGGCCAGGAGCATCGCCCGGCGGTTGCGCTCGGGCGGCTCGCCCGGCTTCCACTTGCGGTCGGCGGCGGCGGCGGCGGCCTCCTCGCCGACCGGATAGCGATCGTCGAGCAGGAACTCGGTGACCGCCCAGGAGTAGGCGTAGTCGGCCCGGGAGAACTCCTCCGGCGTCCGCAGGAGGAGGGCATCGATCCGTTCGTCGGGGTCGATCACCTTCTTCCGGTCCCAGGCGCGGGCGGCGGTCCGCATCACCGTCGGCCAGTTGCCGGGGTGGTTGGAGGCGTCGTTCATCGCCTCGCCGATGCCGGCGAAGACGCCGTAGCCGTGGAGGGTTTCCTTCAGGGCCGCGCCCTGGTGGGAGACCAGGGCGGTCGGCTTCTTCACGGCCCGCCGGACCAGCATGCCGGCGAACCCCTCGACCAGGAACTCCGGGACGCCGTAGGCCTGTTCGCTGGCGGCCAGAGAGATCCGGAGGGCGCCGAGGTCGTGCACGGCCCGGGTCAGGACGAGCTGACTGGAGGTCCGGGCCGAGCGGATCAGACAGAGCGGCGGATAGCTCCAGCGCCCGCTGCCGAGCCGGGCGGCGTCGTCGTAGAAGCGCTCCGGCGGCGGCGCGATGCCGAGGCGGGCGCACTCGGGCGCGAACAGCCGGGCGTAGGCCCGGATCGAGTCTTCCTCGGCCAGGACGACGATCCGGATCGGCGGGACGGTGTCGGGGGCCGGTTCGGGCAGGATCGCCAGCGCCTCCTTCCAGGCCACGGCCACCGGCTCCTCAAGGACCTTCAGCGTCTTCGGCTCCTCCACCCAGAGTTCCAGGCCGGGTTCGGCCCGCAGCGCCACCTCGCGCAGACCGAGAGCCTGGGCGAAGGCGGCATCCTCGGACGGGTGGAGGGCCTGAGCCGCCGGCAGAGGCGCCGCGGCGGCGGCCAGCAGGAGGCCGGCCGGCAGGATACCGAGCGGGGGGCGCGGACGTAGGATGACAGGCCGGAGGCGAGACATGTCGGGAAGCGGCAGCAACTGGCGGGCGGCCGAGGCGGGCCGGCGCGGAGCGGAAGTCCGGGGCGATCTCTGGCTGGGGTGGGAGCCGGGCGGCGCCGAGGTGAGGGTCGAGCTGCACAGCCGGCTTGCCTCTCTCTACGGCGACGCCACCCGCCGGTTGCTCGAATCCCTCTTGGCCGCGGCCGACGCCCCGTCCGGGGTGCTGCGGGTCGAGGACCAAGGCGCCTACCCGTTCCTGATCCGGGCCCGCTTCGAGTCGTTGGTCCGCAAGGCGTCCGGCGACCCTTCTTTCCGGGTCGAGCCCGAGCCACCCCTCGGCCCGCCGCCCGGCCCGCCGCGGCGGGACCGGCCGCGCCGGAGCCGCCTCTACCTGCCCGGCAACGAGGCCAAGTACATGCTGAACGCGGCCCTGCACCGGCCGGACGGGGTGATTCTCGATCTGGAGGATTCGGTCGCCCCGGCGGCCAAGGAGGACGCCCGCGCTCTGGTCCGGCACGCGCTGCACACCCTCGACTGGGGCGGCTGCGAGCGGATGGTGCGGATCAACCAGGGCGAGGCCGGTCTGGCCGACCTGGCGGCGCTGGCCGACGCCCCCTTCCACCTGCTCCTGATCCCCAAGGTCGAGAGCGCCGAGGAAGTCCGGGCCCTCGACCAAGCGGTGGGGGAGCGGGAGCTGCTCTTCATGCCGATCCTGGAGACCGCGCGCGGGGTGATGAACGCGATGGAGATCGCCGCCGCCAGTCCGCGCAACGTCGCCCTGACCCTCGGTCTGGAGGACCTCACCGCCGACCTCGGGGTGGCCAAGACCGCCGAGGGGGAGGAGACCCGCTGGGCCTGCTCCCGGGTCATCCTGGCCGCCAAAGCCCACGGTCTGCAGGCGATTGACTCGGTCTACGGCGACGTCGCCGACGAGGCGGGGCTCCGCGCCAGCCTGCGCCGGGCCAAGGCGATGGGCTTCGAGGGCAAGGGCTGCGTCCACCCGCGCCAGATCCGGGTCGTGCACGAGGAGCTGGCCCCCTCGGCCGCGGAGATCGAGCGGGCGCGCCGGATCGTCGCCGCCTGGGAGGAAGCCCGGGCCCGCGGCGAGGGCGTGGTCGCGCTCGGCGCCAAGATGATCGATCCGCCCGTGGTCAAGCGGGCGCTGGCCCTGGTCCGCCGGCTCGAGGAGGCCGGCGCCGCCGACTGAACCCGTCATGCCGCTTCCCACCGAGAGCCTGGAGAACGCCGCCGGCCGCGAGATCCCGGCCGAGATCAACGGCCGCCCGACCGTGCCCTTTGCTGGCGTCGGCACCCACCGCCCGTCCGGGCGCAAGGTCGGCCCGCCGATCCGGAGCTGCGCCGACTACCCCGCCGACGGCGACAAGCGGGTGCCCGGCTCCGGCGACCTGGTCGACGGCTTGGCCGCGGCCCTCGAGCGGGCCGGGCTGCGCGACGGCATGACCGTCTCGACCCACCATCACTTCCGCAACGGCGACCTGGTCGCGAACGCGCTGTTCGACGCCGCCAAGCGGCTTGGGGTGAAGGACCTGCGCTGGTTCCCCTCGGCCAGCTTCCCCTGCCACGCCCACTTGCTGCCCTACCTCGAGGACGGCACGATCCACCACATCGAGGGCTCGATGAACGGGCCGCTCGGGGCGTTCTGTTCGGCCGGAAGGATGCGCGGCCTGGGCGTGCTGCGCAGCCACGGCGGCCGCTGGCAGGCGATCCAGGACGGCGAGGTCCACATCGATATCGCCGTGCTGGCGGCGCCGACCGCCGACGCCTTCGGCAACGCCACCGGCGACCGCGGTCCGAGCGCCTGCGGCCTGCTCGGCTTCGGCCTGGCCGACTCGCTCTACGCCGACCACGTCATCGTCGTCACCGACAACCTGGTGCCCTTCCCCTGTCTGCCCTGGCAGATCCAGGGCCAGAACGTCGACCAGGTCGTGGTCGTGGACAAGGTGGGGGAGCCGGCGAAGATCGTCTCCGGCACCACTCGGGTGACGAAGTCGCCCGACCGGCTGCTGATCGCCGAGTACATCGCCGACTTCGTCCGCGACACCGGCATCCTGCGCGACGGCTTCAGCTTCCAGGCCGGCGCCGGCGGCATCAGCCTGGCTTTCGCGATGTTCCTCAAGGAGCACATGAAGGCCGCCGGGGTCAAGGCCTCCTTCGTCCGCGGCGGCTCGAATCAGTACCTGGTCGAGATGCTCGAGGAGGGGCTGACCCCTTGCATCCTCGACGGCCAGACCTTCGACCTCGAGGGCGTGCGCTCGATGCGCGAGAACCCGGGCCACGTCAACACCAGCCCGTTCACCTCCTACAACTACCACGGCAAGGGGAACTTCGCCTCGTTGGTGGACGTGGTCGTGCTCGGCGCCACCGAGGTGGACGTGGACTTCAACGCCAACGTCGTCACCCACTCCGACGGCCGGCTGCTGCACGGCATCGGCGGCTGGCAGAACTGCCTCTTCGCCGGCTGCACGATCCTGGCCGTGCCGAGCGTGCGCGACCGCATTCCGGTGATCGTCGACCGGGTCACGACCCTGGTCGGGCCGGGGGAACTGATCGACGTCGTCGCCACCGAGCGCGGGTTGTGCATCAATCCGCGCCGGACCGACCTGATCGAGGCCGCCCGCGGCAGCCGGGTGCCGGTCCTCGACATCCACGACCTGAAGAAGCGGCTGGACGCCCTCTGCGGCGGCCCGCCGGCGGCGCCGCGGCTGGGCGAGGAGTTCGTCGCCGCCATCCAGTGGGTGGACGGCACCACCCTCGACGGCGTCCGCCGGGTGCTCGATTGAGGCCGGTTCGGCGCTATCCTGCCCGGCCGTGACCCTCGCCACCCCCCCTCGGCCGCTTCAGGAGGGCATGGAGCAGCCGCGCAGCATCTTCTTCCTCCGCGGCAGCCTCGGCGCCCTGCTCTACCTGCCGGCCTTCCTGATCGCGCTGTTCTCGCCCGGCCTGTGGCCGCCGGCGAGCGGCCCGGGCCTGGCGGCGGCGATCGTCGGCGGCGCGATCGTGCTCGCCGGCACCCTCTGGCGCTCCTACGCCCAGCTCTTCGTCGGCGGCCGCAAGTCGGCCGAACTGGTCCGCCAGGGGCCCTACGCCTGCTGCCGCCACCCGCTCTACTTCGGCTCCTTCCTGGTCGGGGCCGGCTCGGCGGTGATGCTGGCCAGCCTGACGGCGTTGGTCTTCTTCGCCGCGGTCTTCCAAGTGCTCTACCACTTCGTCATCCGCGAAGAGGAGCGGATCCTGAGCCACAACCACGGCGACGCCTACGCCGAGTTCCGGCGCGCGGTGCCCCGTAAGATCTTCCCCGCCCGTCTGCCGCGGATCGAGGAGCGTTACATCACGATCGATCTCAAGGCTCAGCACAACCAGTTCAAGCGCTCGCTGGTCACCCTGGCGGTGGTGCCGCTGCTCGCGATCGCCCTCTGGCTGCGCGCCCGCGGCGAGCTGCCGGCCTTCCTGCCGCTGCCCTGAAGCTCTCAGTCCCCGGGCTTCGGGTCCGGCTCCGCGCTCGCCAGCCCCCGCAGCAGCTCGCGGAAGGCCGGGTCCTCGGGCCGCTCGGCCAGGGCGGCGCGGACCTCGGCCAGGGCTTCCTCGGGCCGGCCGAGGTCGCGCAGGGCGACGGCCAGCACGTAGCGGTAGCGCGGCACCCGCGGCGCGTGGTCCACCGCCCGGCGCAGGAAGGAGAGCGCCTCGTCCTGCTCGCCGCGGCGGACGAGGAGCAGGCCGAGGGCGTGCTCGGCCGCGGCGGCGTCGGGTACCCGGGCGAGCAGGCGGCGGAGGACCTCCTCGCCCTCGGCGTCGCGCTTCTGGCCGCGCAGGAGGTCGGCGAGGTTGACGGCGCAGAGGACGTTGGCCGGGTCGAGGCGCAGGCCCATCCGGTACTCGCGCTCGGCCAGATCCTCGCGCTTGCGGGCGAGCTGGAGCAGGGCCCGGTTCAGGTGGGCGCTGGCGCGGTCGTCGTCGATCCGCAGCGAGGCCTCGTACTCGTCCAGGGCCCGCTGCCAGACGCCGCGCCAGTGCTCCGGCAGCTGCACCGCCGGCAGCGCGGCGGTCAGGCGGGCGGCTTCGATCCGCACCGCCCGCACCGGATCCTCGAGCAGCGGGAAGGCCAGGGTGGCGGCGATCTGCAGACCGGCCTCGCCCAGACCCTGCAGCGCGCCCAGCCGGACCAGCGGCTCGGGGTCGGCCAGGCCGGCGCGCAGGGCCTCGACCTGCTCCGGGGCGGGGAAGCCGCGCAGCGCCGCCAGCGCGGTGGCGCGGACGATCGCCGGCAGTTCCGGGTCGGCGGCGGCGGCGCGCAGGTCGGCGGCGGCGGCCGGGTCGCCGCGGCGGGCGGCGGCCAGGGCCGGCGCCGGCGTCGGCTTGCGCCAGTCCTTGCCGTACCACTCGTCCATGCGCGCCGCGGCCCAGGCGGGGTCGCGGTCGTCGTGGCAGCGGTTGCAGGCGTTCGGCGCGCCGGTCGTGCGGCTCAGGTCCGGCCGCGGCACCCGGAGCGAGTGGTCGGCGCGCAGGTCGATGCGCATGTAGGCCGTCTGCGGCATGTGGCAGCCGGTGCAGTCGGCCCCCTCGCGCGCCGGGTCGTGGTGGTGGTGGGCGCGGGTGCGGTAGGGCGCGGGCGAGTGGCAGGTGTTGCAGACCGAGTCGCCGGGCGAACGCAGGCGAAGGCTGTGCGGGTCGTGGCAGTCCGAGCAGGTGACGCCGGCGGCGTACATCCGGCTCTGCAGGAAGGAGCCCCAGACGTAGACCTCGTCCTGGATCTGGCCGTCCGGATGGTAGAGACCCTCCTCTAGCAAGGCCGGCCGATAGCCGTCGAGGAACGGCGCGCCGGGGTCGGTGACGGCGATCTGGCTGCGGCGCGAGTGGCAGCGGGCGCAGACCTCGAGTTCCGGCCGCTCCGTCCGCGGCGGCCGGCGGGCGGCGGTCGCCTTGCCCTCGGGGAAGGCCCACCAGCCGCCGTCGTGGTCGCCGAGGCGGACGGCCAGGCGGGGGTCCCGGCCGCGGCGGGCGCGCGCCCACGCGACGTGCGCCCCGCCCGGGCCGTGGCAGGCTTCGCAGGCGACGTCGATCTCGCTCCAGGTGGTCTCGAAGCGGTCGGCGGCCAGGTCGTAGCCCTTGCGTAGCCGGGTGGAGTGACACTCGGCGCAGACGTGGTTCCAGTTCTGGTTCGGCCCGGTCCAGTGGAGCACGTCGCCGGCCGGCAGGGTCTCGTCCGGGTAGAGGTGGAACCAGCGCTGGCCGCCTTCCTCGGCCGGGCGCGCGTCCCAGCACCAGGGCAGCACCTGCAGGCGGCCGTCCGGGAACGGCACCAGGTACTGCTGGAGCGGCCGGACGCCGAAGGTGTAGGCCACCTCGAAGTCGGCCGGGGCGCCGTCGGGGCCGTCGGTCGTGACCAGGAAGCGGTCGCCGTCGCGGTGGAAGCGGGTGGTGACGCCGGCGTGCTCGGCGGTGGCGTCGGCGAAGTCGCCGAGCACGGTCGCCGGCGTGGCCGGCTGCATCGCCAGGTCGTGGTCCGAGCCGGTCCAGGCGGCGGTCTCCTCCGGGTGGCATTCGGCGCAGGCGGCGGCGCCGAGCCAGGCCGACTCGGCCGGCGGCGGGCCGGTCGGGCCGCCGCAGCCGGCGCCGACCAGCGCGGTCGCGATCCAGGCCGGCAGCGCACGGGCGCCCATGGCCGGGATTCTAGAATCCCGACCATGGCCGTCGACTTGGTTCCCGCCGAACACGCCTCGTGGCTGGCGCCACTGCTGCCGGGTCCGCCCGAGCGGCCGGCGGCGTCGCCGGAAGGGCTGATGGAGCTGGCGATCGCGATCAGCGCCGCCAATCCCCGCCGCGGCGGCGGCCCCTTCGGCGCCGTCGTCGCGGACGCCGGTGGCCGCATCCTCGCCCTGGGCTGGAACGACGTCGTGCCTTCGTGCGACTCGACCGCCCACGCCGAGATCGTCGCCCTGCGC
Source organism: Planctomycetota bacterium (assembly GCA_003696625.1). Classification (GTDB taxonomy): domain Bacteria; phylum Planctomycetota; class UBA1135; order UBA1135; family UBA1135; genus J029. Next base: position 412 of record RFGR01000152.1, on the reverse strand, counting down.
CGGGCCCAGCGCGCGCTCGGCACCCACGACCTGGCGGCGGCCGGTCGGCTCGTCCTCTACGCCTCCTGCGCGCCCTGCATCCAGTGCTTCGGCGCCCTCTGGTGGTCCGGGGTGAAGGTCGTCCGCTCCGCCGCCACGCGCGCGGACGCCGAGGCCGCCGGTTTCCGGGAGGGCCCGGTCGGCCCCGAGCTGTGGGCCGCGGCCGAGCGCGAGCGCGGCCTGCGCCACGAGCCCGGCTTCGGCGCCGCCGCCCGCGCGGCCGCGGTGCTGGCGGCCTGGCGGCGGGCGGGGGGAGAGGTCTACTGAGGGATGTTTGACACCCAGCATTCCCAGGTGGAGCTGCCAACGCAGGGACGCATTGCTGCTCCCGAGTTTCCACCCTTTCCCAACGCCATGAACCGGCTCGCTACCT
>RFGR01000019.1 GCA_003696625.1 Planctomycetota bacterium | reverse complement strand
GGCGAGCCGCGCGTCAGCGAGGTCCGGGGCCGCGCCGGCGATCCGCCCCGGCTCCCGCTCCACGGGCTGCCGACCCTGGATCGGGTCCTCGCGGAAGCGACGGGCCGCGTACCATCGCAGTTCGGGGCCGGGCAGCTCGAGCGGGCCGGCCTGGCCGGCGACCAGCCTCCGCTCGAGGCCGAAGAGCCGGAACCGCCGCCCCTCCCTCTCCTCCTCCCCGAGGTCCCGCACCCGCTCGACCCGCCCGTCGATCGAGCAGGTCGGACCGTCCGGTTCCGGCGCCGGGACGGCGTCCTTCCAGCCCAGTCGGAGAACCGCCGGCAGCTCCAGCGGCCGGCGGAACGGCTGGAGAAGGTTCCGCTCGAGGAAATCCGCCTCGAAGCCGAATCGGATCCGAAGGCTCAACTCCTGCCCGGCCCAGACGCGCTCGGGAAGAGGCTCGAGTTCGAGCACCGCCGGTTCCTGCAGGCCGGCCCAGAGCAGGAGCGAGGGAATCACCAGTCCCGCTCCACCGGCGGGCCGGTCCGACTCCGCCGTCGCCGTCGTTCCTCGAGCTTCCGCCGGTCGAGGAGTTCGAGCCGGTCGAACAGCTGTCGCCGGCCGGAGGAATCGAGCGGCGGCGGTTGCGCCGGCGGCTCGTCTCCGGCCGCCACGGCCGCGGCTTGCCGCCGGCGCCGGTATTCCGCGACCAGGTCGGCCGCCCGCTCGGCATTCCGGCGCGCCTCGGGCCAGTCCTCCAGCCGGCTGCGGACGGCGTCCTCCCAGGCCAGCCGGGCGGCCTCCGCGAGCAGGACCGCCCGGTCCCAGGCCACCGGCGTGCCGGCCAGCTCGGCGCGGCCGGCGGCCTCGTGGGCCCGGTGCCAGGCAGCGAGGCCGCGGAGGAAGGACCGCCGACCCGCGAAGGCCTCGCCGCCGGTGGAGACCATCCGGGCCGCCGCCTCTTCCATCTCGGGCCAGCGCTCGAGCCGGGCGCAGACCAGGGCGAGGTCGTAATGGAGTTCAGGCCCGGCGCGGTCGCCGGCGGCCAGGATCGCGGCCTGGAACCCGACCCGGGCCCCTTCCCAGTCTCCAGACCGCCAGGCCTCGAGGGCGGCGGCGAAGCCGCCGCCGACCAGCGGCAGGAGGAGCAGGAGCGGAGTGGGTCTCACCACGGAGTGCGGCCGCGCCGGAGCGCCATGATTCCAAGGAGGAGGGCCGCTGCCAAGATTGGATCGGCGAGCGAGCGAGCCGCGGGCTCCGCCCCGGGAGCCGCGCCCGCCGGACGCCCCAGCGCCGTCCGCAGCGGCGCTTCTTCTTCGGCCGCGAGCACGAAACGGCCCCCGGTGGCCGCGGCCAGGGAGGCCAGGCCCCGCGCGTCCACGGCGGTCTGCACCGGCCGGCCGTTCCGATCGAGCAGCCACTGCTCACCGCCGTCGGCGGCCACCGGGATCCGGGCGCCGGCCCGGCGACCGTAGCCGATGCAGTGGACCGGGATCCCGGCCGCGGCCAGGGCGAGGGCGGCCTCGCGGCCGCGGCCCTCCAGATCCTCGCCGTCGCTGAGCAGGAGCACCGCCGCCGGCCGCTCCGGCTCCGGACCACGCCCGGCCCCCAAGGCCGCCGCCGCCCGCTCCAGTGCCGCCCCCAAGTCGGTGCCGCCCCGCGGCACGCTTTCCGGGCCGGCCAGCGCCAGCAAGGCGAGGAAGGAGGTGCGATCCCGGGTGAGCGGCGCCGCCAGCCGAGCCTCGCCGGCGAACAGAACGAGTCCGAACCGGTCGCCGCCGCCGGCCTCGACCAGGTCGCGGATGTCGGCCCGGGCCCGTTCGAGCCGGTCCGGGGCGAGATCCCGGGCCAGCATCGATCGGGAAACGTCCAGCACGACCAGGAGGTCGGCGCCGGCCCCAGACCGGCCCGGGGACGGTCCCAGACGTGGGCCGGCGAGGGCGAGGACGAGCAGGGCCAAGACCGTCCCGGACGTCCGGAAGGAGGCGCGGCCGGATCCGGCCGCGGCCGCCCGCGGTCCCGCGGCGCCCCACAGGCGGTGCCGGCGCCGACGGGCGTCGACCCGCTGGACCGCCGCCAGCACCGGCAGGGCCAGGAGCAGCACCAGCGCCCCGGGGAGGTCGAAGCCGAACCCGCTCACGGCAGGACCTCCCGTCGGCCGCCGCCGAGCCACCGGCCCAGCATCAGGAGCACCAGGGCTGCGGCCCCGCACCAGCCCTGGAGGTCGATCCGGATCCAGCGGGGCTCCCGGAACCGGCTGGTTTCGAGACGGTCGATGTCCCGCCAAACCTCTTCCAGCGACTCGGCGTCCTCGGCCGCGAAGCGGCCACCACCGGTGGCCTCGGCGATGCGGGCCAACAGGCCGCCGTCGGCCTCGCCGACCCCGATGGCGTGGACTCGGATCCCCTCGTCGCGGCAGAGGGCCGCGCCTTCCAGCGGACCGATTTCGGCCGGTGTCTGGGCGGTGGCCACGTTCTCCTGCCCGTCGGTGAGCAGGATCGCCACCCGGGACCGGGCCTCGCCGCCGGCCAGCACGGCGGCCGCCCGCGCCAGGGCGCGACCGATCCCGGTGGCGTCCTCCGGACCATCGGCCGGAACCGGCTCGAGGCCGCGGAGAAGCGTCGCAACCGCCTCGTGGTCGAGGGTGAGCGGGCAGATCGGATCGGCGTAGCGCGCAAACCGGATCAGCCCGATCCGATCCCGGGGTCGGCCGGCCACGAAGCGCTCTGCCGCCGTCCTGGCCACCTCGAGCCGGTCCCGCTCCGGGTCGAGGTCACGGGCGGTCATCGACGAAGAAACGTCCAAGACCAGAAGAATCTCGACCCCCTCGGATTCCCACGGTACCGGTCGGCGGAGGCTCGGCCGGGCCAAGGCGAACACGATCATCGTCAGGCCCGCGGTCCCGCAGACCGCCGCCCAGGTGGACGACCAGGAACGCGGCGGCGGACCGCCTGGAAGCCTCAGGATCGGGCTGGCCAACCCGGGCCGCCTCCGGCGCCAACGCCGGATCGCCCAGGCCAGCGGCAGCAAGAGCAGGAGCCCGAGCGGCTCGCCCAGGACCAGTCCCGGGTCCAGCGGGAGTCCGCTCATGCCGCCTCCTCCATGAGCCGGTGGAGTTCCTCGCGCAGCCGGCGCCATAGCGGCACCGGCGCCCGCGGTCGGTCGAACCGAAGGCGGTCGCAGAGCCCGCCGATGCGGTCGAGAACAGCCGCCGCCTCGGCCGGGCCGTCCAACCGGGTGCGCAGGGCCGCCCCCCGCTCCGGGCCGGCCAGGGCCCGAGTATCCAGGCCGTACCGTTCCTCGAGCCAGGCCCGGAGCCGGCTCTCAATCTCGTCGGCTCGCCGGGCGGCCTCCTCCGGATCGCCGGGAGCGGGCGCCGAAGCCAGCGCAAGGAGGCGGGCCGCCGTGCCCGGGCCGATCGCCGCCGCAGGCGGAGCCCGGTGCCGCGCGCGCGCCGACCGCCGCCGGATAACCAGCCAAGCCAGGCCGATCGCCGCCGCACCGACCAACCCCAGGAGCCGCAGCCAGGCCGGCCGGGAGTCGCCCGGCGCCAGCGGCCCCTCGACCGGAAACTCGGGTTCACCCCGATCTTCAGCCGGCAGAGAGGAGCGGACCTCGAGCACCGTCGCCGGATCGGAGCCGAACTCCAGGCGGCCGCGGACGAAGGACCGGGCCAGGAAGCTCCGCTGTTCCCAGCGGCGCCCCTGCCGCCGACCGCCGCGGACTCCGATCGGTTCCAGCTCGAGCGGGGCGAGCAGGTCCGGATCCCAGGCCGGCGCCGGCCGGTCCGCCGGCCAGACCCGAACGACCTCCAGCCGGAAGGCCCGGCCAAATTCGACCGCGGACGGCAGCCGCAGCTCGACCGTCGGGCCCGGACCGCCCGGAAGCTCCGGCGGCCTCGCACAGGCCGCGGCCAGGAGCGCCAACGCCGCCGACGCCGCCTTCATCCCCGACGCCGCCGGAGTTCGCGCCGGCGGAGGAAGGCCAGGAGCGGACGGGTCAGGGCCTCGGGATCCTCTCCGAGCGGCAGGCGGAACTCGATCCGTTCCGCGCCGGCCGCGGTCAAGCGGGAGTCGATCTCCTCCCGCCAGGCCCGGGATCGCGCGGCCCAGGCTTCCCGCCGGCGCCGGCTGCGGCCGTCGACGACCACGAGCGGGCCGCTTGGGTCGCGCAGGCGCACCACGGCCTCCGGCAGCTCGACCAGCTCCGGAGCGAGCAGGTGGGCGGCGATCAGGTCGTGGCGGAGGGCGCAGGCATACACCGTCTGCCGCCAGTCCGGCCGGAGGAGGTCGGAGAAGAGCAGGATGATCGCGTGCCGGCGGATCGAGCGGGTGGCAAAGCGGAGGGCTTCGGCGGCGCCGCCCGCCCCCCCCGCGGCCGGCAGGGCCAGCATCCCGCGCAGGATCCGAAGCAGGGCGCCGCGGCCGTGACCGGGCGGGACGACGAGCCGGATCCGGGAGTCGAAAGCGACCAGACCGACTCGATCGCCGTGCGCGACCGCCGCCTCGCCGACCGCGGCGCCGATCCGGGCAGCCGCCTGGCGCGGCGTCCAGGCGCCCAGGCCGGCGTCCAGGCTCGGCGCCAGGTCGAGCAGGAACAAGAGGGTGCGCCGGCGCTCGTCGACGAACTGCTTGACCAGCGGCCGGCCGGCGCGGGCGCTGAGCACCGCGTCCACCGCCCGCGGGTCGTCGCCCTCGACCCATTCCCGGACCTCGTGGAACTCGACGCCGGCGCCGCGGAAGATCGAGGCCCAGGCGCCGGAGAGCAGATCCGCCGCCAGCCGGCGGCCGAGAATCTCGGCCCGGCGGACCTCCCGCAACAGGTCCTGGAGATCCGCCCGGTCCGATGCTTCCTGGATCAAGGCACCGGAACGTGGTCGAGGATCCGGCCAACGAGGTCTTCGCTGCTCACCCCCTCGGCCTCGGCCTCCCAGGTCGTCACGATCCGGTGGCGGAGGACCTCCGGCGCCGCCCGCTTGACGTCGTAGGGCGTGGCATAGGCGCGGCCTTCGAGCAGGGCGCGGGCGCGGGCGGCCTGGACCAGGGCGATCGAGGCCCGAGGCGAGGCGCCGAAGAGGATCAGGGGTCTCAGCTCGCCCAGGCCGGCCGCCTCCGGCTCGCGGCTGGCGAAGACCAGCTCGACCACGTAGCGCCGGAGTCTGGGATCGACCCGGACCCGGTCGAGCAGGGCGCGGACCTCGAGGATCTCCTCCGGCCGCGCCACCGACCGAGCGGCCGGCTTGGCGCCGGTCGTCGCCATCCGCTCGATGATCCGCTCCTCCTCCTCGCGGCCGGGAAAGCCGACCAGGACCTTGAGGAGGAAGCGGTCCACCTGCGCCTCGGGCAGCGGATAGGTTCCCTCGAGTTCGATCGGGTTCTGGGTGGCCAGGACCAGAAAGGGCCGCGGCAGCGGCCGGGTCTCGCCGAAGAGGGAGACCTGCCGCTCCTGCATCGCTTCGAGCAGGGCCGATTGGACCTTGGCCGGGGCCCGATTGATCTCATCGGCGAGCAGGAAGTTGGCGAATACCGGCCCCTCGCGCACGCTCCACTCGCCGGTCTTCGGGTGGTAGACCTGGGTTCCGAGCAGGTCGGCCGGCAGCAGGTCGGGGGTGAACTGGATCCGCCGGTAGCTGCCGCCCAGAGCGGCGGCGAGGGTCTCGACCGCCAGGGATTTGGCCAGCCCGGGCACCCCCTCGAGGAGCACATGGCCGTCGGCCAGCAGGCCGACCAGCATGCTGTCGACCAACTCGGCCTGGCCGACGATCACCCGCGCGACCTCGGCGCGGATCCGGGCGAGCAGTTCGCTGGCGTTCTCGATCGCGGCTTCGGCGGCAGCGGCGGAATCCACGGCGGAGCGAGAATAGCGTTGCGAGGCGGGCGGACGGTCGTAACGAGACGGCGACCGATCGCTTCCTCTACCCTGCTGACGATGCGACCGACCCTCGCGACCGCCGTTCTCCTCTCGGCCGCCGCATCCCTTCCCGGCCAGCAGGGCGGGCCGCCGCCGCCGGGCCTCGACCGGGAAGCGATGTGGCCGGCGCCGACCGCCGAGGACTGGGCCCGGCCCTGCTTGATCCACTGGCAACGCACCTGGGAGGACGCGGTCGCGGTCAGCAAGGAGACCGGCAAACCGATCCTGGTCTGCGTCAACATGGACGGCGAGATCGCCTCCGAGCACTGGGCCGGGATCCGCTACCGCAGCCCCGAGACGGCCAAGCTGTTCGAACCCTACGTCTGCGTGATCGCCTCGGTCTACCGGCACAACCCACGCGACTACGACGACCAGGGCCGCCGCATCGAGTGTCCGCGCTTCGGCACCGTCACCTGCGGCGAGCACATCTGGATCGAACCGCTGCTGTTCGGCCGGTACTTCGAGGGCCGGCGGGTGGCGCCGCGTCACATCATGGTCGAGCTCGATCAGAGCGAGGTCTACGACGTCTACTACGCCTGGGACACCGCCTCGGTCGAGCAGGCGATCGAGGAAGGGATCAGCCGTCGGAAGTTCCAGCCGCCGCCGCCCCACCGCGGCGACCGCTCCCTGCTCGAGAAGGTGGCCAGCCGCGACTCCGCCGACCGCGAGGAGGTCGAGCGCGCCTTCCTGGCGGGCGACGCCGAGCTGCGGCGGGCGCTGATCACCGCCGCCGGCGAAGTCGAGGGCGAACCTCCGCTCGACCTGCTTCGCCTGGCCGTCTTCAGCTACGACCTCGACCTGAGCGAGATGGCCCGGCGGACGCTGGCCCGGACCAATTCCGAGAGCGCAGTGCCGCTGATCACCGAAGCCTTGAAAGTGCCGATGGCGGCCGCCGAACGCCAGGGGCTCCTCGGCGCCCTGGATCGGATCGGCCGCCGCTCCGAGCGCGCCCGGCGCCTGGCCGTGGTCTATCGCGGGCTCGACGGCAGCTCGGATCGAATCGACCTCGCCGCCTGGAGCGAAGGGTTGGCCGGGCTGGAGGCTTCCGCCTACGCTCGGAGCGAGGAGGAGGTCGCCGCCCGGCTGGAGGAGGCCGAGGCGGCGGCCGGCTCCGGCGACGCCGCGGCCCTGCTCGAGCAGGCCGAAGCGAGGCTGGCCTGGGCGGTGGATCCCGCCCGCGAGGGCGACCTCGGCCGCGGTCGGGCGGCCGAGCTCCTCCGCCGAGCCCGCTTCGAGGACGTCCTCCAGGCCGCGCGCCGGGCCGAGGAGGCCGGTGCCTCCGGTTGGCGGCTGGACGCAGTCTTCGCCCTCGCCGCCCACTTCCTCGGCGACACCGCGACCGCCCTCGTTCGCTCGGAGGCGGCGGTTCGGGCGCTGCCGCCGGGAGAGCCGTCCTGGAACGCGGTGGCCGTCCTGGGCGTCTTCGCCGGCGCCCGCCGGCAGGCGATCCTGGACCGGCTCGCGGCCGCCGAGGACTTCCCACCGGAGTGGCTGGCCGACGTCCACGCCGCCTGGTCGGTGATCGAGCGGCACCCGCTCTGCACCGACGACCTCGTCCTCCAACACCACGATTTCCTGATCTCGCTCGAGGCGGCGGACGCCGCCCGCGAGGTGCTCCTGGCCGGCCTGCGCCGCTTCCCCGATTCGTGGAAGCTCCACACCCGACTGCGGCTGCAGGTGCTCAAGGAGGCCGACGTACCTGGCCTGGAGGAAACCTATCGGCGGCTGATGGACCAGCCCGACGCCCACCCCCACCTCGGCTGGTTCGCCGGCTACGCCGAGATCGTCGCCGGCGAGATCCACCGTCGGCGCCACCTGCTGGACCGGGCCGATGAGGCCTACCGGCGGGCGATCGAACTCTACCGGCAGACCGCCGCCCGGGCGCCGGAGACGGCCGCTACCGGCGCCACCTATCAGGCCCTGGCCGAAGCTGGCCTGGCCCGGGTCGCCTTCCTGCGCCAGGATCTCGACGGCGCCCTCGCCCACCTCGAGGCGGCCGTCGCCCGCGACCCGCGGGCGGCCGCCACCCGCGACGGTCTGAACCTGTCGGCGGTGGACACCGCTCGCAGCCTCCTCCAACGCGCCCGCGAAGCCGGACGCGAGGACCTCGCCGCCCGGGTCGAGACCTGGCTAGAGGAGCTGCGCAGGGTCGATCCGGCCCTGCTCGAGCGTCCGGCCTGGGACCGCGGCGGCCGGCCCAGCCCGGACGCCCGCCGCCGCGCCGGCCGCTGAATCCGGTCCGGTTCCCTGGACCCTGATCTGGGCCCGAAGCGAAACCGGCCCCCTTCGGGGTCGGATCGAAGCGGACCCAGCGACCGATTCCTCCCCCGCCTCCGTCCCGGCCGGGCCGGAACGGCTCGGAGCCGATCGGCTGGTTCGTTCGTTTCGAGGTCCGGGCGAGGACGCCCGCCGCCGCGATCCCCGCCTCGATCGGATCCCAGAGGCGGCTGGGTGGCCTTGGCCCGGCTCTCCCGGGCAGGCCTGGGCGGGCCCGGGACCGTCCGCCGCCCGGGAAGACGGAAACCGCGGGCCCGGGTTACGGATTCCCGGCGATTCGGGTCCAGCGACCCGGCCCGGATTCCTCAGCGGGCCGCGAGCAGGGACCGATAACGCCGCAGAGCCTCCCGCCGCTGCCGGGGCACGTCCTCCGGCAGCAGCCACCGCTCCGCCGTCAGCCGCGCCAGAGCGGCGTCGACCGCTTCCAGGTAGGCTGCCTCGTCGCGGTAGAGCTGCTCGAGCGCCGGCCTCGGGTCGTCCGCCTCCCGGGCCTGATCCTCCCGCCGGGCGAAGGGAAGGAAGCTGCCGAAGAAATCCTCGAGTTCGCGCCGGCCGGCGGCGTCCGGCGTCCGCAGCCGCCAGGGGGTGAAGGTGCCGAGCGGCACCTCGGTCTCGAGGGTCGGGACGCCGGCGATCTCGTTGCCGCGTTCATCCACCTGCGGCACGAAGACCGGGTAGGCCGGGCCGAGCCGAGGCGGCTGGAAGTCGAGGATCCCCTGCTCCCAACGCGGTCCGTAGTCGGCCCGGTAGGCCTCGTGAGCGGCCTTCGGCGCCGATTGGAACGGCAGCTCCGGCCACTCGTATTCGCTCAGCGGCACCAGGGTGCCGTCGAGCAGAGATGGGATCCGGGACGGCGGCGGTTCGACGCCGCGCTCGACCCAGTCGAGCAGGGCGGCGAGCAGCGCCCGATAGACCGCCAGGTTGTCGATCGGACTGCCGCGCATCCCGGCGGGATAGGACGGCGCCGGCTGCGGCCAGCCAACCGGAAAGTGCTGGGCGCCGCGCAGGTGGTAGATGCGTTCCGCCGGATGCGGCGCCAGATCGTCGCTGCCGTCCACGGTGGTGTGGACCAGGGAGGCCGCCCGGCCCCAGTACTCGTAGCCGGTCTCGACCTGGAACAGGCGCGGCAGCACCCGGTCGGCCTCGGCCCGCCGCAGCAGGCCGTCCTCCCGGCCGGTCTCCGGGTCGCGCTGGATCCGACTGGCGAAGGGGAAGAGGTCGGTCGGGTAGAAGAACGCCGAGTAGCGGTGGGCGTCGCGCGAAGGCTGGGCGAAGCGGTGGTTGAAGGAACCGCGGCCGGCGCCGGCGGTGAGCACCATCATGGCGTCGAAGGCCCGCCCGCCGTCCGGGGCCCGATTGAAGCCCTGCCAGAGGAAGTGGCGGAGGAAGCGGCCGGTCTGGGAGATGCCGACCGCGACCGTGCGCTCGACCTGGAGTTCTCCGGCCGAGCCCGTCTTCAGCCAGGCGGCGAAATCGCGCAGCGCCGCCAGGCCGAGCCCGATCACGAGCGGATCCCGGGCGGTGTAGACCAGCTCGTAGATGCCTCCGGCCCGGAATCCTCCCGCGAGGCTGATCCAGGTCCGGTCCGGCACGAACCGGTCGGCGACGAGACGGCCGAATCGCCAGCGGCTCCGCTCGATCTCCCGCCGAGGGTCGAGCCGGCCGCTGCGGACGGTCAGCCGGGCCTCCGCCTCGGGCAGGGCCGGGTAGGCGCGGTGGCCGCGGTGGCCGAGCGGCAGCGAATCGACCGGCTCGTCCACCACCCAGTCCGCCCGGACCCGACCGCGCAGGGGCGAGCTGTTCTCGGCCCGGGCGACGGGCACGCGCAGACGCAGCAGCCCGGCCCGGTCCGGCACGTCGGCCTGCCAGCCGAGCCAGACGATGGTCAGACCGCGGCGCAGGAGCCAGGCGTCGCCGAAGTCCTCGGCCGCGGTCGGGTCGGCGCCGCCACGGCCGCGGCAGAAGGAGCGCAGCGCCGCCTTGCCCCCGCGGTTGGAGACTTCGACCAGAGCGGTGCCGCCGCCCGGTGGCGGTCGCAGCGGCCGCAGGACCATCAGGTCGGCCACCGCCGTGACCCGGCCGTCGGCCCGCCGGTCGGCTAGGTCGAGATCGACCACGTCGGCGTTGGCCGGATCGGCCGGATCGAAGGCGAACCGGACTCTTCCGACCAGCTTCTCGTAGCCGCCGCCGGCGAAGAGGTCGCGCCCGTCCAGGATCGCCTGCCGCCGCTCGATCCTCAGTTCCTCGACCGCGCCGACCCGCGGAGTCGCCTGGGCGGGGAGGAGCGCGAGGACGGAGAGAAGGGCGGCCGGCCCCATGGGAACGGAGTCGAGTCTATCCTAGAAAGGATCATGCGAATGCCCACCCTCGCCGCCGCCGGCCTGCTGGCCCTGGGTTGCAGCACCGGCCCGGCCGCCCCCGGCCCGGCCGCCGGCGAGCCGCCTGCCTCTTCCGGAGCCACCGTGACGGAATACGCCACCTTCGCCGCCGGCTGATTCTGGGGGGTCGAAGCCGTCTACCGTGCCGTGGACGGCGTCCTGGACACCGAGGTCGGCTACACCGGCGGCGAGGTTCCGCACGCGACCTACCGCCAGGTCTGCGCAGGCGGCACCGGCCACGCCGAGGCGGTCCGAATCGCCTTCGACCCGCAGGTCGTCTCCTACTCGCGCCTGCTGGAGATCTTCTTCGCCAACCACGACCCGACCCAGGTCGGTGGTCAGGGCCTGGACCGCGGCGACCAGTACCGTTCCGTGATCTTCTTCCACACGCCGGAACAGGAGGCGGCGGCCCGGGCGGCGGTGGCCGCCCTCGAGGCCTCCGGCCGCTACCCGCGGCCGATCGCCACCGCCGTCGAACCCGCCCGCGAGTTTTGGCGGGCGGAGGAGTACCACCAGCGGTACTACGAGAAGCAGGGCCTGGCGCCGGGGCGCTAGCGACCCGGGGCCCGGCCGAGATCCCAGCCGGCCAGGTCGGCGAGGGCCTCGCGGTCGGTCCAGTCGAACCGCAACGGAGCGATGGTGACGCGGCCGGCGAGGAAGGCTTCGGTGTCGGTGCCGGGCGGAGCTTGGCGCCGGAAGGCGATCCGGGCCCGCGCCTCGCGGCCGCCGTCTCCGCTCTCGACGACCTCCCAGCCGGTGGTCTGGAGGAAGGAGCCGCCGGCGGCGCGGACCGCCGGTTTCGGCTCCTCGCCGGCCCGAGCCGAGGGCACGTTCAGGTTGTAGACCGTCCCCGGCCGCGGCTCGTGCCGGCGCAGTTCGGCGACGAATCGGGCGGTGAAGGAGGCCGCGAACGACCAGTCCCGGTCGCGGCCGCCCTGGGAGACCGCCACCGCCGGCACGCCGCGGAAAGCGGCCTCCATCGCCGCCCCGACCGTCCCGGAGTAGTGGGCCAGGTCGCCGACGTTGGCCCCTTGGTTGATGCCCGAGACGACCAGATCGAAGGGCTTCCCGCGGCCGAGTTCGAGCAGGCCGAAGCAGACGGCGTCGGCCGGGGTGCCGCCGACCGCCACCGCCCGGACCGCGCCCTCGACCTCGGCCTCACGCACCCTCATCGGCGCTCCCATCGCCGCCACCGACTGGCTGCTGCCGGAGCGGTTGCCGTCCGGAGCGCAGACGACGACCTCGGCCTGCTCGCTCAGGGCCGCGACCAGCGCCGCCAGCGCCGGCGAATCGATCCCGTCGTCGTTGCTGACCAGGATCCGATAGCCCGGCTCGGGCTCCGGTCCCAGGCCGCCGTCGAAGGCGACCGGCAGGACGGCCGCCAGCACGGCGACCGGCAGCGCGAGGGCGGAGGCGTTCACGCGGCCCCCGTCAGGACGCCGACGGGCAGGTGACGCCGTCGATGATCGCGTTCAAGGTCGGGCTCGGCCGCATGACCTCGGCGCAGCGGGTCGGGTCGGGATGGTAGTAGCCGCCAAGGTCCACCGCGGCGCCCTGGGCCGCCAGGAGTTCGCGCTCGATCTCCTCCTGGCGGGAGGCCAGGGCCGCCGCGACCGGCGCGAAGCGCTCGGCCAACTCCGGATCCTCCTGCTGGGTCGCCAGGGCCTCGGCCCAGTAGCGGGCCAACCAGGCGGTCGAGCCGCGGTTGTCGATCTCACCGACCTTGCGCGAGGGGTTGCGGGCGTGTTCGAGGTAGCGGCCGACGGCGGCGTCGAGAGCCCGGGCCAGGACCTCCACCCGCCGGCCGCCGCCCTGGGCGGCCGCCTGCTCGAGCGACGGAACCAGGGCGCAGTACTCGCCGAGCGAATCCCAGCGCAGGTGTCCTTCGCGCAGGAGCTGCTGGACGTGCTTGGGCGCCGAGCCGCCGGCGCCGGTCTCGTAGAGGCCGCCGCCGCGCAAGAGCGGCACGATCGACAACATGCGGGCGCTGGTCCCCAACTCGAGGATCGGGAACAGATCGGTCAGGTAGTCCCGGAGGACGTTGCCGGTGACCGAGATCGTGTCCTCGCCGCGCCGCACCCGTTCCAAGGTGAAGCGCATCGCTTCGACCGGCGGCAGGATGCGGAGGTCGAGCCCGGCGGAGTCGTGCTCGGGCAGGTAGGTCTCGACCTTGCGGATGATCTCGGCGTCGTGGCCGCGGGCCGGGTCGAGCCAGAAGACGGCGGGCGAACCGGTGGCGCGGGCCCGGCGCACGGCCAGTCCGACCCAGTCGCGCACGGCATCGTCCTTGGTCTGGCACATGCGGAAGATGTCCCCCGTCGCCACCTCCTGCTCGAGAAGGACGGCGCCGGCGGCGTCCACCGCCCGGATCACGCCGGGACCGGGGGCGAGGAAGGTCTTGTCGTGCGAGCCGTACTCCTCGGCCTTCCTGGCCATCAGGCCGACGTTGGCGACGTTGCCCATGGTCGCCGGATCGAACTGACCGTGCGCCTGGCAGTCCTCGATCACCGCCTGGTAGATCGTCGCGTAGCAGCGGTCGGGGATCATCGCCAGGGTGTCCTGAAGCTGGCCGTCCCGGTTCCACATCCGGCCGCCGTCGCGGATCACCACCGGCATCGAGGCGTCGATGATGACGTCGTTCGGCACGTGCAGGTTGGTGATGCCGCGGTCGGAGTCGACCATGGCCAGGGCCGGGCCGCGCTCCAAGCAGTCGGCGATCCCCTCCTCGATCGCCCGCCGCCGGGCTTCCGGCAGTCCCTCGAGCCGGCCGAGCAGGTCGGCCAGGCCGAGGTTGGGGTCGGCGCCGACCTCGGCCAGGTCGGCGGCGAAGCGCTCGAAGACCTCGGCGAAGAAGGTCGACACCGCGTGCCCGAACAGGACCGGGTCGGAGACCTTCATCATCGTCGCCTTGAGGTGGAGCGACAGCAGCAGCCCTTCCCGGCGCGCCGCTTCGATCTGCTCGGCGTAGAAGGCGCGCAGGTCGGCCACCCTCATCACCGCGCTGTCGAGGATCTCGCCGGCCTCCAGCGGCAGGCTCGGCTTGAGGACGGTGACGGCGCCGTCCGGAGCGACGTACTCGATCCGCGCCTCGGTGGCTGCGGCCAGGGTCAGCGACCGCTCGCTGCCGTAGAAATCGCCGCCGCTCATGTGCGCCACTCTGGTCCGCGAGCCCTCGGCCGGCCACGGCTTCATCATCCGGTGCGGATGCTTGCGGGCGAAAGCCTTGACCGCCGCCGCCGGCCGACGGTCGGAGTTGCCCTCGCGCAGGACCGGATTGACGGCCGACCCGAGGACGACGGCGTAACGGTCGCGGATCCGTCGCTCCTGCTCGTCGGCGGGATCCTCGGGGTACTCCGGAACCGCGAAGCCCTGACCGCGCAGTTCGGCGATCGCCGCCTTGAGCTGCGGCACCGTGGCGCTGATGTTCGGCAGCTTGACGATGTTGGCGGTCGGCTCCTGGGTCAGGGCGCCGAGCCGGGCGAGGTCGTCCGGCACCCGCTGGTCCTCGCGCAGGAAATCCGGAAAGGCGGCGAGGATGCGGCCGGCGAGCGAGATGTCGGCGGTCACGATCTCGACGGTGTCGCGCAGGAAGGCGCGCAGAATGGGCAGCAGGGCGTGGCTGGCGAGAGCCGGAGCCTCGTCGGTCAGGGTCCAGGTGATCTTGGCGCTGGGCATGGTTTGGGCGGAACGGGAGCCGCACCGAGAGCCTGGGCGGAAACGCCTGGCGCGGCCGGCTGGAGGCAGCGGGGGCGAGGATTATAGGTCTCGCCCGGTTCCACCATCGGCCCGCGCTCGGCGAACGATCCGGGCCGCTTCTCGCCCCCGATCGGCCGGCCGGCGGCGATCGGGAACGGCGGCACGGCGCCGCCGGGAACGAGAAACCGGAGAAGCGACGGATCGTCGCTTCTCCGGTGGATTGGTAGCGGGGGCAGGATTCGAACCTGCGACCTCCGGGTTATGAGCCCGACGAGCTGCCAGCTGCTCCACCCCGCGGTATCGAGCGGAGGATTCTAGCCCATCCGTCGTCGGGATCAAGCCCCCGGCTCAGCCGCACGAGCCGCCGCCCGAGCCCGAGCCGCCGGCACCGGCGGCGCCGGGGTCGCCGCCGGCTCCTTCCTGGCCGCCGGACTCCTCGGCGGGAGGCTCGGCCGCCGGTTCCTCGACGGACGCCGGCGGCGCGGCCTCCGGCGGCAGCAAGGCCTCGAGCTGGGCCCGAAGGCGGCCGACCTCGGCGGCGAGACCTTCGGGCGGATCCCCGGCCCGCGCCAGGAGGTCGAGCGCCTCTCCAGCGTGCGGAGCGGCGGCCGGCCCGAGCCCGGCCAGAGCACGGACGGCGTCGAGCGTGACCGGCCAGCGGCGCTCAGCCGGGAATCCCTCCTGGAGAAGGGCGGCACGCCAGGCGCTGAAGGCCTCGAGCGGCAGGCCGCGCCGGGCCTGAAGTCGGCCCAGGAGGATGCCCCAACGGCACTCCCCCGGTTCGGCCGCGGCCAGCGCGCCCAACCGACCGGCCATCGCCTCGGCCTGCTTGACCCGCCCGTTCTCGAGCGGACCGGTCAGCAGCCACTCGGCTCGGATGATCGTCAACTCGCGCTCCAGCCGGGCGGCTTCCTCGGGCGGCAGGCCGTCGCGCGGGAAGCCCTCGAGCAGCTCCTTGGCCAGCCGCCAGGATCCCCGCGCCTCGAGGACCTCCAGCGCGTGGTCGAGTTTGGTCAGGTCGGTGGTTCCGATCTGGTCGCGCAGCGAGTCGCGGTGGATCGTGTAGTCGTCCGGATGGGGCTGGTAGTTCAGAAGCGGATCGAGCTCCTCCGGCGTCTTCACCTCGCCGAAGGCGCGATAGGTTCGAAGCAGTTCGCTGCGCAGGGAAGGATCACCTTCCTGAGCCAGACGGGCGTTCAGCATCGGCAAGCTGGACGGATCCTTCACCCGCTTCAGGCACTGGAGAACCCGATAGCGGAGGTCGGGCTCGCGGTGCCCGAGGAGCGGATGGAGCAACGCCAACAGGTCGGCGGTTCGGCCGTGGGCGACCCCGATCTGGGTGAGCGCGTCCAGCGCCGAACTGCGGTCGGCCAGATCGCGGTCCTCGTCGGCGGCGATCGGCAGCAGCATGTCGAAGTAGGTCGGCCGCCGCAAGGAGCCGAGAAGGCTGTAGAGGGCGGTCCGGACCTTCTCGTTCCGTTCCCGATCGAGGGCGGTCAGCAGGTGGGCGGTGAGGGCCTCCTCCTGCGGACCGAGGTCGCCGGCGTTGCCGTTGCCGAAGACTTTGTCCAAGGCGACGAGAATCTCGTGCCGGAAGGACCACGGCCCCTTCGGACCCTCGGGACTGCCGTAGGCCTGCCCCAGGGCGCGGAGGATCCCGGCCCGTGCCTCCTCCGGCGGCTGGACCTCGGCCAGGGCCCGGACGGCGGCGAGTTGCACCTGCGGCGCCGGGGAGACCAGGGCCAGGTCGAGCATCGCACCGGCCTCGCGGCCGCGCAGGAAACGGGGCACGAGCTGGATCGCCATCGCCTGGAGGAGCGGATCGCGCGTCCGCCCATAGAGGTCGCGCAGAGCCTCGGCGGCGCCGGCGGTGGCGGGGTCCAGGCCGCCCATCGTCTCCAGGCCGAGCCGAACGACCGCCGGCAGCCCGGAAGCGACCGCTTCCAGCGCCCGCTCGGGGTTGTCCTCGAGCAGGCTGCGCCAGAGGGCGATCTGCCGCTGCTCTCCTGAGTCCAGGGCCTGGCGCAGCCAGTCGTTCCGCTGGAGGTGACGGGCGCTCCCCCACCAGGCCTCGAACTCGGCCCAGTTCGCGAACCAGAAGCCGGTGATCCGGGCCAGGGCCCGGCGGGCGTCCGGACCGGCGTCGAGCTGGTCGAGCTGGGGGCCGAGGGCCTGGACGATCTCGGGGTCCCCGGGTTCGAGGATCGCGGCGGCCCGGATCGCGCCGAGCAGCGGCCCGCGGTCGGCGTTCTCCTTCTGGCGAAGCACCTCGAGGATGGTCTGGGGAGCGCCGGACCAGCCGGCGGCGAGACTCCGCCAGGCGGCCGCGAGATCGAAGGAGGGCGGGAAGACGCCGGCCCCGTCGCAGGCCATCAGGTAGCCGGCCTGGACGGCCGGATCGGCGCCGGCCATCGCCTGGAGCAGGGTCTGCGCGGCCTCGAGTCGCTCGGCCTCGGTGCCGGCGGCCCCGAGCGCTCGGAGAGCGGCGTGGGCGGCCTCGTTCCCGGCCAGTTCCTGGGGCAGAGGCGGCAGCTCGGGACCCTGCCAGGACCCGATCACCAGCGCCAAGAAGCCGAGAAGACCCACCATGATGCAATCCTAGCAATTCAGACAGCCGAGCCGGCCCGCCGTTTGCAAAAGAAACTGAAAGGCTTCGTCCAGGTGCCCCGAGGTGTCCACCCAGAGACCGTGGGCGGCCCGGTCGTAGGCCTCGCGGCGGCGGTCGAGCAGAAGCCGCACCTCCTCCGCCAAGGACGACTCGGTCAGCGCCGGCCGGGGCTCCCGTTCCTGTCGCCGGACGAGCACGCTCGGCGCGGCGGTGAGGGCGATCACCCGCGGCTGGGCGGCCAGCAGCTCGACGTTGGCCGGATCCTCGACCACCCCGCCGCCGAGGGCGACGACTTCCTCGAAGCGGCCGACCAGCTCGCGCAGCAGCGCGGACTCGGCGGCCCGGAAGCCGGCCGGGTCCGCCGGCAGCCAGTCCTCGATCCGCCGGCCGGTCCGCTCCTCGAGCAATCGGTCGGCGTCGGTGAAGGGCCAGCCGAGGTGACCGGCCATCAGGCGTCCGAGGGTGGTCTTGCCGGCCCCGCGCGGTCCGATCAGGAACAGGGCCGGGTTCCGGTTCACTCCCCCTCCTCCGGCCGCGCCGCCGCCAGCGCCGCCCGCAGGGGCCGCGGATCCGCCTCGACTCCGGTCAGGATCCGGAACTGGGCCAGCATCTGCCGCAGGAGCATCTCGACGCCGCCGACCACCACCGCTCCCCGGCGGGCCGCTTCGGCCATCAGCGGGGTCGTGGCGGGTTCGTAGACCATGTCCAAGAGGCGGCACCCCGAAGCAGGCGGATTGCCGGCCAGAGGATTCCCTGGATTCATCGAACTTCCGACCGGGGTGGCTTGAACAACCACCGGGAAGTCGGCCGCCGACACCTCGGCCAGGTCGGCGGCGGCGGCGCCCAGCCGGGAGGCGAGGGCCCGGGCTTGGTCCGGCCGCCGGGCGGCGATCGTGACGCGGGCTCCTCGGCGCACCGCCGCCTCGGCGACCGCGGCCGCGGCACCGCCGGCGCCGACGATCAGGATCGGGCCCCGCGCCGGGGCGCCCGCGGCCACCAGGGCGTCCAGGCAGGCCGGGCCGTCCGTGTTCCAGGCCTTCCAGCGACCGTCGGGCAGCCGCTGGAGAGTGTTCGCGGCCCCGATCCGGACCGCCGCCGGGTCGGCCTCGTCGGCCGCGGCCAGCGCCTCGCGCTTGAACGGCGCGGTGACCGAAAAGCCGCGGAAGGCCGGATCGGCGTGGGCTGCCAGGAAGGAGGCGAAGCCGTCGGCCGCCGGCTCGACCCGGCCGTAGACCCCGGGCAGGCCGGCGGCCCGGAGCGCGGTCCGCCACAGCAGAGGCGACAAGGAGTGGCGGACCGGCCGCCCGACCACCGCGTAGCAGGGGGTCGGCGGCCCGCCCGGCGCCAGCGCGCCGGCCAGGGCGGAGGCCAGGTCGGCGCACCGCCACTGGCCCGGCGCAGTCGGTTCGTCGCCGGCCGCGGCGTAGGACCAGGGCGAGCCGAGGGCCGGCGCCCAAAGGCGGCTCGCCTCGCCCCCCGGTCCTTGGGCGAAGGCGATCAGCGGCGCCCGGGCCCGCCGATGGAGCGGCAGGATCCGCCAGGAATCCGCCTCGTCCTCGGCCCAGGCGACGATCTTGACCCAATCGCCAGGCCGCAGCGCGGCCTCGATCGCGTCGAGGACGCGGGCCAGATCCGTCCGCCGGTCCGGCGGCTCGTGCCAGGACCGGATCGCCCGCCACTCCCCGGCCGGGAGGGCCGAGGGCGGGAGAGGGTCCGACCCCGGACGCCCCGGGTGCGGCAGATCGAGGAAGGCGGCGCCGCCGCGGGCGCAGGCCGCCAAGCGCCGGAGCCGGGCCGGGCCGCCGCCGACGAAGAAGCCGTTCTCCTCCTCCAACGGACAGGCGGCCACCACCGGCCGCGGCATCGCCCGGACCAAAGCGGCGAAGTCGAGGTCGGGGGCCCGGTCGAGCCGGAGTTCGATCCGATCGGCGCCGGCGGCGACGGCGGCCTCGGCTAGAGCGAGCGCCTGGTCCCGACCGCGGACGAACAGGCTGGCGGTGACCGGGCCGCTCATTCGTGCCTCCGGGCCAGCCGCCGGATCGCCCGCGCCCGCGCCTTCGTCAGCCGACCGGCTCGTTCGGCCCGGTCGGCGAGAAGGCGGACCAAGGCGGCGTAGCTGCGGCGTTCGCGGCCGCGGAGGGCCGCGAAGTGGGCCGCCAGAGCGGGCAGGTCGCCGCGCACGACCGGCCCGGTCAGGGCCACGGCCGGACCGTCTTCGGCGCAGCGCGCCAGCGCCTGCCCAGCCAGACCGAGGACGATTTCCGGGCCAGCCGGGCCGAGTTCCCGGCCCAGGATCTCCGCCGCCCAGTCGAGCAGACCGGTGACCCCGTTCGCGGCGAGGGCCAGCGCGAGGTGGTACCGACGCCGGTCCGTCCCCGGCGGCAGCGACAGCGGCCGTGCGCCCCAGGTCCGGACCAGGCGGGAGACCGCCGCCCCGGCACCCGCTCCGGCCAGGATCGAGACCGGGATCCCGCGCAGAACCTCGGGTCCGGGCCGCGCCGGGAAAGGAAGGACCGGGTGCGCCGCGGCGACCCGGGCGCCGCGGTCGGCGAACGGAGCCAGCGGCGCCAGTCCGTGCAGACCGGACAGGTGGACGGCCAGCTCGGGGGGACACCGCCCGACCGCCCGGGCGAGATTCCGGGCGACCTCGACCAGCTTCGAGTCCGGCACCGCCAGGATCAGGATCGGCGGGATCTCGAGCGGCGGCCGGAGGGCGGTGCGGCAGCCGAAACGGCGGATCCGTCGCCGCCAGGCGCCGTCGCGGCGCCCGACCACCAGGACCTCGTCGCCCCGGTCGGCATGGATTCGAGCCAGGGCGGCGCCGGCCCGCCCAGGCCCGACCACCAGGACCCGGCTCATCCGGTGGCCTCCGTTCGGCAGGGACGAGGACGCGGTGAACGGAGCGGCCGGCAGACCAGGGCGGGGATCCCGGCCGCGGCCAGCTCGGCGGCCAGCGCCCGGGCCTGGGC
>RFGR01000151.1 GCA_003696625.1 Planctomycetota bacterium | reverse complement strand
TCCTCCGGCCGGGTGATCCCGCAGATCTTCAACCGCGGCGGCCGGAAGCTCATGCCGGCCCCTCCGCCGCCAGGGCGGCGCGCCAGGCCCGCAACTCGGCCGCGGGGTCGACCGTCCGCATCAACGCGGTGCCGACCAGGGCCGCGTCGGCTCCGGCCGCCCGGACCCGCCGCAGCTCGGTCGGGCCGTGGATGCCGCTCTCCGCCACCTTCAGCGGGCCGGCCGGGATCCGCGGCAGCAGGCGCTCGACCGTGCCGAGATCGACCGCGAAGCTGCGCAGGTCGCGGGCGTTCACGCCGAGGCAATCGGGCTCGACCGCCACGGCCCGCTCGAGTTCGGCCTCGTCGTGCACCTCGAGCAGGACCGCCAGACCGCACTCGGCGGCGCAGGCGCGCAGCTCGCCGAGCAGCGGATCCGGCAGGCAGCAGGCGAGCAGGAGCACCGCGTCGGCGCCGGCGGCCACGCTCTCGAGGACCATTCCTTCGTCGAGCAGAAAGTCCTTGCGCAGCCGCGGCAGACCGGCCGGGGCGACCGCCGCCAGATCGGCGAGCGAGCCGCCGAAGGCGTCCTCCTCGGTCAGGACGGACAGGGCCGCGGCGCCGCCGTCCCGGTAGGCCCGGGCGCGGGCGGCAAGCGGGCCGTGACCGAGGCTGCCGGCCGACGGCGAGCGGCGCTTGCATTCGGCGATCAGGGCCGGCACCGGGCCGCCGGCGGCCCGCGCCAGGGCGGTCGTGAACCGCCGGCGCCGTTCGGGATCGGGGCTCAGGTCGGCGCGCAGCGCGGCCGCCGGGGTCCGCCGGCGCCGGACGGCCGCCCGGGCCCGGACCGCCTCGAGGATCGGCTCCAGCCGCGGCGGCACCCCGCTCATCCGGACTCCTCCGCGCTGGCGGCCGCCCAGCGCTCGAGCAGCCGCCGGGCGTCGCCGGAATCCACCGCCGCCGCGGCCCGCTCGAGGGCCGCCGCGGCCTCTTCCTCGACCCCGGCCGCGAGGAGGGCGGCGGCGGCGTTGTAGAGGAGTGCGGCCCGCAGCGGCCCGTCCTCGCCCTCGAGCAGGTCACGCAGCAACCGCAAGTTGACGGCCGCGTCGCCGCCGGCCAGGGCCTCGGTGCCGGCCCGCGGCAGCCCCAGGTCGACGGCGTCGGCCGGCAGCGCCGGGGCGCTGCCGACTCTCCGGATCCGGTTCGCCCCGGCCAGGGTCAACTCGTCGGCGCCGCCGGCGCCGTGGACCACGTAGGCCCGCTCGAAACCGAGTTCGTCCAGGGCGCCGGCCAGGTCGTCCAGCCGCTCCGGGGCGCTGACCCCGAGCAGGTGGCGGCGGACCGAGCCCGGATTGCAGAGCGGACCCAGGAAGTTGAAGATCGTCCGCACCCCGAGCCGCCGGCGCACGGGCGCCGCGAAGCGCATGGCCGGATGGAAGGCGGGCGCGAACAGGAAGACGATGCCGCAGCGCTCGAACACCCGCCGGGCCGCCGCCGGATCGAGTTCGAGGCGGACGCCGGCTGCCTCGAGCAGGTCGGCGCTGCCGCACTTCGAGCTGACGCTCCGGTTGCCGTGCTTGACCACCCGGGCGCCGGCCGCGGCGGCGACCAGGGCGGCCGCGGTCGAGAGGTTGAAACTGGCCAGGCCGTCGCCGCCGGTGCCGCAGGTGTCGACCGCCTCCGGACAGCCGTGGTCGAAGGGAGGCATCGCGGCGCGCAGGGCGGCGGCGGCGCCGGCGATCTCGGCCGGGCGCTCCCCGCGCTCGGCCAGGGCCAGGAGCAGCTCCGCCAGGGCCTGCTCGTCGCAGCCGGGGCGCAGGGCGCGGCCGAACAGCTCGCGCGTCTCGGCGGCGCTGAGCTCCTCCCCGGCGCGGACACGGGCGGCGGCGGCGGCCAGCGGCATCAGCGGCCTCCGACGCTCTCGCCGGCGGCGGCGAGGAAGCGGGCCAGGATCCGGTCGCCCTGCGGGGTCAGGATCGATTCGGGATGGAACTGAATGCCGTAGCGCGGCAGCTCGAGGTGTTCGACCGCCATGACCAGGCCCTCCTCGGTCCAGGCGGTCAGGCGCAGCTCCTCCGGCAGGGCGTCGCGGTCGGCGCGCAAGGAGTGGTAGCGGCCGGCGGTGAACGGGTTCGGCAGGCCGCGGAACAGGCCGCGGCCGTCGTGGTGGACCAGCGAGGACTTGCCGTGGACCGGCACCGGGTCGAGCTCGAGACGACCGCCGTAGTGCTCGACCAGGGCCTGGTGGCCGAGGCAGACGCCGAGGATGGGCAGCTCCGGCGGGGCGGCCGCCAGCAGCTCCGGCATCACCCCGGCCGCCGCCGG
This sequence comes from Planctomycetota bacterium, assembly GCA_003696625.1. Lineage (GTDB taxonomy): Bacteria > Planctomycetota > UBA1135 > UBA1135 > UBA1135 > J029. Next base: position 64,999 of record RFGR01000151.1, on the reverse strand, counting down.
TCGGCCCGGTCCCGGGCTCAGGACCAGAGCCGAAGGCCGGCCGGCGAGCAGCTCGGCGGCCGAACGGACGTCGTTCCGGACCACCTCCACCTCCGCCCCCATCGCCGCCATCGCCTGATAGAGATTGAAGGTGAAGGAGTCGTAGTTGTCGAGCAGCAGGATCATCGCGGCGCCTCCTGGAAGGCGGGGATGGCCGCCAGCCGGGCGGCTTCGAACAAGGCGGCCGACTTCTCGATGGTCTCGCGGTACTCGCGCTCCGGGCGTGAGTCGTGGACGACCCCGGCGCCGGCGCCGACCGAGGCGACGCCGTCGCGGACCGCGAAGGTGCGGATCATGATCGCCATGTCCAGGTTGCCGGCGCCGTCGAGATAGCCGAAGGCGCCGGCGTAGGAGCCCCGCGCCTCGCCCTCCAGCTCGGCCAGGAGCTCCATCGCCCGGACCTTGGGGGCGCCGCTGACCGTGCCGGCCGGAAAGCAGGCGGCGAGGGCGTCGAGGGCGTCGCGGCCGGAGGCCAGTTCGCACTCGACCCGGCTGACCAGGTGCTGGACCCGAGCGAACTTCTCCAGCCGGGCGTGCTCGCGGACCAAGACCGTTCCGATCCGGGCGATCCGACCGAGGTCGTTCCGGGCCAGGTCGACCAGCATGTCGTGTTCGGCCCGTTCCTTGGCGTCGCCGAGCAGTTCGGCGCCGAGGCGGTCGTCCTCGTCCGGATCCTCGGCCCGGGCCCGGGTCCCGGCGATCGGCCGGACCTGGACCCGGCCGCCGCGCACGGCGACCAGCCGTTCGGGCGAGGAGCCGATCAGGATCTCGCGCCCGCCGTCGAAGAAGAACATGTGCGGCGACGGGTTGGTCAGCCGCAGCACCCGGTAGAGCTGGAAGGGGTCTCCGGAGAACCGCAGGTCGTGGCGCTGGGCGAGGACGGCCTGGAAGATCTCCCCTTCCCGGACCGCCTCTTGCAGCCGGGCGACCCCGGCCTCGAAGGCGGCGCGCCCTCGGCTCGGACACGGTTCGGGTTCCAGCAGGCGGAAGCCGCCGCCCTTTCCGGCCGGGCCGGCGAGCTCGGCCGCCAGCCGGCCCAGGTCGTCGAGCGCCGCCGGGAAGGACTCGGCTCCGTCCGGGCAGGCCCGGATCAGGATCATCCGCTGGCCGGCGTGGTCGAAGGCGATCACGGTCGGGAAGTAGTGAAATTCCGCCGCCTGCCGAGCCTGCGGACCGTCCCGGGCCGGCACCCGCGGCTCCAGCTCGTGGACCCATTCGTAGGCGAAGGATCCGATCCAGCCGCCGCAGAACGGCGGCAGCCGCCGCGGCGGCCGCGGCGCTGGACGCTCGCCGGCGGCGGCCCGCAGGATCTCCAGGGAGGAGCCGACCAGCTCCCGCTCCTCGCCGTTCTCGGCCTCGATCCGACCGCGGCCGCGGTCGGCGACCAGCCGGGCCGAGGGATCGACGCCGAGGAAGGAGAACCGAGCCAGGCGCTCCGGGCCCTCGGCCGACTCGAGCAGGCAGACCCTATGGCCGGCCGAGCGCAGGGCCAGGAAGGCCCGCACCGGGGTCAGGAGGTCGGCCGGCAACTCGGCCCAGGCGAGCCGGTGGCGGTCCGCCTCGGCGGCGGTGGAGGTGGCGAGGAAGGTGGGCACGTAGGGATTCTTCGGCCGAAAAGGGAGCGGGCCTCCGACGAATCGGAGGCCCGAAGCGGGAGGAGCCGGGATGGCGCGTCAGCCGCGCGCCGCCCGGCCCGGGATCGCCTCGGGCCGGCCGGGCCACCACCAGCGGGGAACGCGGTCGAACGTCATGCCGGGGATTCTAAGGCGGCCGGCCGGGGCGGGAAAGCCCGCCCCGGCCGGTTCCGATTCCCCACCGGGATCCGATCGGCTCAGAGTCCGCTCTTGTTGTGGCACTGGTCGCAGGCCGAGGGGCCGGCGCCGTACTGGGCGTTCGACCAGACCAGGCCGAAGGCGTTGTCGCTGCCGTGGACGTAGTGGCAGCTCAAGCAGAAGACCCCGTTCGTGTTCGCGTCCACCACTTGGGTGCCGGCGAAGGTGTCTGCGCCTTGGACGATGAAGCGGACCCGCGGCACGTCGAAGCCGGCGCCGGTGCCGGCGTTCCAGTGGGCCGGATCGGTGCTGCCCTTGGCCGCTCCCTGGGCGATCGTGTTCGTCGAGTTGTACTCGCTGTTGTAGGCGGGGTGCCGCTCGTGGATGCCGTTGCCGTTCGGGTCGACGTAGTAGGAACCGCTGAAGGTGTGGTGGCAGTCGATGCAGATCGACGTCACCTCCCGCAGAGTGTTGTTGTCGAGCGTGCCATAGCCGACGTTGGCGGCCTCGTAGCGGGCCATCCCGGAAGCGGCCGGATTGACGAACAGGCCGAAGATCGGCTCGGCCCCCGGATCGGAGGCCCACTGCAGGTTGCGGGCGTTGCCGTAGCCGTGCGGAGTGTGGCAGTCGACGCAGGTGACCTGGGCGGTGGCGAAGGTGCCGCCGAAGTGGCACCGCATGCAGATGTCGAAGCCCGTCGAGGGCCCGACGTTGTAACCCAGGTTGTGACCGGTGGCCGGGTTGCTCTCCGGCGCCTCGAAGTGGCCGCCCGCCCGTTGGGTGAGGCCGTTCACGTCCGCCCCCATGACGTCCGGCACGCCGGCGACGTTGTCGTGGCAGGACAGGCAGAGGTCGAGCTTGTTGTACTTGAGCAGATTGGGGTTCGGCGTCGGCTCGAACGGGAAGGAGCTGATCCCCATCACCGGGTCGGTGGTCCCGGCGTAGTTGTGCTGCATGCTCGCGTGCATCACGTGGCAGTCAGAGCAGATCAGCAGCTCGTTCGAGTGATAGACCGCCTGGCCGTCGTAGGTCGAGCGGGAACTACCACCGGCCGGATGGAACTGGCTGCGGCCGGTCCCCTCGAGGAACCGCTGCCGAAGACCTTCGAGGTCGCCCGGCCCCTGGGCCAAGGCGGCGGGAGCGAGGAGGAGGAGACCGAGGAGGACTGCGGGACTGGGACGCATGACCGAACCGTGACGACGTTGAATCGGAATAAGCCTCGATTCGCCTAAGCCAAGGGGGAAACGCTTCGAATCCGGAATCCGACCCGGTAGGGAAATATTATTCCCCTACTCCCACTCGATCGTGCCCGGCGGCTTCGAGGTGATGTCCAGGACCACGCGGTTGATCCCCTGGATCTCGTTGATCACCCGGCTGGCGATCGCCTGCAGGCACTCCCGGCTGGGATAGACCCAGTCCGCGGTCATCCCGTCCTGGGATTGGACCGCCCGGATCGCGCAGGCCTCCTCGTAGGTTCGACCATCTCCCATCACCCCCACCGACCGGGCGCCGGTGAGGACCGCGAAGTACTGCCAGACCCCTTCCTGCTCCCCGCGGGCCTCGAATTCCTCCCGGACGATCCGGTCGGCCCGGCGCAGGATCTCGAGCCGCTCCGGAGTGCACTCGCCGACGCAGCGGACCGCCAGGCCCGGTCCCGGGAAGGGCTGCCGGGCGACCATCGCCTCCGGCAGGCCGAGGTGCCGGCCGAGTTCCCGGACCTCGTCCTTGAAGAGCAGCCGCAGCGGCTCGACCAGTTCCATCTCGAGGTCCTCGGGCAGGCCGCCGACGTTGTGGTGCGACTTGATCACCGCGGTCGGTCCGCCGTGGGCCGCGACCGACTCGATCACGTCGGGATAGAGGGTGCCCTGGGCCAGGAAGCGGGCGCCGGCGAAGCGGGCGGCCTGCCGGCGGAAGACCTCGACGAACTCGTGGCCGATGATCTTCCGCTTCCGCTCCGGATCGGTCACCCCCGCCAGCCGAGCCAGGAAACGGTCGGCCGCGTCGACCACGGTCAGGTCGAGCCGGAAGTGGTCGCGGAAGGTGCTCTCGACGAGTTCCCGCTCACCGGCCCGGAGCAGGCCGTTGTCGACGAAGATCGCGTGGCAGCGGCGGCCGATCGCCCGTTCGCAGACCGCTCCGACCACGGAGCTGTCCACGCCGCCGGAGAGGCCGAGGACCACCTCTCCGTCCTGGCCGACCTGCTCGGCCACCTGCCGGACCAGCTCGTCGGCCAGGTCGCCCGGGGTCCAGTCGTGGTTGCAGCCGCAGATCCCGTGCAGAAAGTTGCCGAGCACGGTGGCGCCCTCGGGGGTGTGGGCGACCTCGGGATGGAACTGGAGGCCGTAGAGCCGCCGCTCCGGATCGCCGATCGCGGCCTCCGGGCAGGAGGCGCTCCTGGCCAGCCGGCGGAAGCCGGTCGGCAGCCGCTCGACCCGGTCGCCGTGGCTCATCCAGACCCGCGTCCGGGGCGGCACCCCGGCGAACAGGCCGCCGGCCTCGACCACCTCCAGGTCGGTGGCGCCGAATTCCCGACGCTCGCCCGGAGCCACCGCGCCGCCCAGGGCCTCGCACAGCCACTGCATGCCGTAGCAGATCCCGAGCACCGGAACGCCGCGGTCGAGGATCTCCGGCGGCAGCCGAGGCGCGTCAGCGGCGTAGGCGCTGGCCGGACCGCCGCTGAGGATGATCCCGCGCAGATCCCCGCCGGCCGACCGGGCCAGGGCCTGAGCCGGCGGCGTCACCTCCGAAAAGACCCGGTGCTCCCGGACCCGGCGGGCGATGAGCTGGGTGTACTGGGAGCCGAAGTCGACGATCAGGATCCGTTCGTGCATCGCGCGCCGCGGCCTCCGCTTCGGCCTCAGAGGCCGACCTGGTAGTTCGGCGCCTCCTTGGTGATCCGCACGTCGTGCGGATGGTTCTCCTTGACGCCGGCGCCGGTGATCCGCACGAACCGGGCCTTGGCCCGGAAGATGTCCAAGTCCTCGGCGCCGACGTAGCCCATGCCGGCCCGGATACCGCCGACGAACTGGTAGACGAACGGCGCCAGCGGTCCCCGGCTGGGCACCATGCCCTCGATTCCCTCCGGCACCAGCTTCTGCGAGTCCTGGACGCCGGCCTGGCCGTAGCGGGCCTTGCCGCCCTCGATCATCGCCGCCAGCGACCCCATGCCGCGGACCGCCTTATAGGTCCGCCCCTGGTAGAGGAAGGATTCGCCCGGGCTCTCGTCGACCCCGGCCAGCAGGCTGCCGAGCATCACACAGGAGGCGCCGGCGCCGAGTGCCTTGACCGCGTCGCCGGAATGGCGGATGCCGCCGTCGGCGATCACCGGGACGTCCTCGGCGGCGCAGACCTGGGCCACGCGGTAGACGGCGGTGAACTGCGGCACCCCGACCCCGGCCACGACCCGGGTGGTGCAGATCGACCCCGGGCCGATCCCGACCTTGACCCCGTCGGCGCCGGCCTCGACCAGCGCCTCGGCGCCCTCGGCGGTGGCGACGTTGCCGGCGACGACATCGACCAGGTCCCGGTGCTTCAGTTCCCGGATCGTCTCGATGACGTTGCTGCTGTGGCCGTGGGCGGTGTCGACGACGAGGACGTCGACCCCGGCCTCGACCAGGGCCTCGGCCCGCTCGAAGTCCTTGACCCCGATCGCCGCCCCGACCACCAGGCAACCGTCCTTGTCCTTGGCCGCGTCCGGGAAGGTCTCGGTCAGGCGGATGTCGCGCATCGTGATCAGACCCTCGAGGTTGCCCTGGTCGTCCACCAGCAGCAGCTTCTCGACCTTGGCCTGGTGGAGGATCGAACGGGCCTGCTCGAGCGAGGTGCCGGGCGGCGCCGTAACCAGGTTCTCGGCCGTCATCACGTCGGAGACCTTGGTGTCGTCGCCGCCCTGGAACTTGAGGTCGCGGCGGGTGAGGATGCCGACCAAGCGATCGCCGTCGACCACGGGGAAGCCGGAGATGTTGTGCTCGGCCATGAGCCGACGGGCGTCGGCCAGGCGCTCGTCCGGGGCCAGGGTCAGCGGATCGTGGATCACGCCGTGCGCCGAGCGCTTGACGATGTCCACCTCGCGGACCTGCTCGGCGATCGTCAGGTTGCGATGGATGACCCCGATGCCGCCCTGCTGCGCCAGGGCGATGGCCAGCCCGGACTCGGTCACCGTGTCCATCGCCGCGGAGGCGACCGGGATGTTCAAGCCCACCTGACGCGAGAACCGTGTCTGGGTGCGGACGTCGGTGGGCAGGACGTCGGATTCCTGCGGGACCAGAAGGACGTCGTCGAAGGTCAGCGCCAGCGGCAGGTCCATGGGACAGTCTATCGCATTCCGGGGCCGCGCCGACAGCCCAGGGAGCAGGGGGGGACGCGACTGCTAGGCTGTCCATCCTATGGTCCTCGCCGGCCTTCTCCTCGCCCTCCCCCTCGCCTCGATTCAGGGTCTGGACGAGGCCCTGGCGGCCGCCGACGCGCTGGCAGAAGCGGGGGATCCCGCCGCCGCCCGGCGGCGGCTCACGGCCGCCCTGGCCCGGGCCGAGGACCGCGGCGAGATCCTGGGCCGGCTCGACGAGATCCGAGGCCGCCTGGGCGCCTGGGCCTTCCAGGCATCCATCCCCTCCCCCGGGCCGGAAGAACTGCTGGCGGCCGAGGTCCGGAGCTTCAAGGAGAAGGGGCTCAAGGTGCGCCTGGCCTGGGACTGGGAGAGCCTCAGCCCGGCCGAACCCAACCAGGATTTCCTCCACCTCGGCGACCGCTGGCTGTTCCGGGTGCCCCTGACCGGCGACCTGAAGCTGACCGCGGAGGGAACCTGGACCGATCCGCCGCAACGGATCGCCCTGCTCTGCGGCTTCGACCGGGGCGGCGAGAGCGGCTGGTCGTTCTGCCCCGGGTTCAAGCGCGAGAAGATCAAGCCGGTCCTCACCCTGCCGCGACGGCTGGAGCGGATCGGCTCTCCGTTCGAGATCCTGGCCACCGCCACCGAGGACCTGGTCGAGCCGTCCGGCGACTGGGCCTGGACGGTGGAGCTCCGCCGCGGCAGCTTCAGCTTCAAGAAGGGCAGCCGGAAGCTCGGCAGCTGGAAGACCGCCTACCCGGACCGGACCGATGGCTACGCCGGCTTCGAGGGCCCCGGGCTGCGGCGGCTCGAGCTGAGCGGTCAGCTCGACCCGGCGGCCTGGGGCGCGCTGCGGGACGCGCTGCTCGAGCGTCGCCGGCAGCGCTTCCTGAACGAGGAGTACCGCTTCGAAGAGGACATGCCGGCCTGGTACGGCGAGCTGCAGACCGCCTCCGCCGCCCGGCCGCCCTTCCGGCCGCCGGCCGGCGTCCCCGCGGCGGCGGCCGCGGCCTGGGCCGAGCTGCTCGATCCCGACCTGGCCCAGGCCCCGGAGGAATGGGCGGAGGACCACGGCGGCCTCGCCCCGGCCGCCCTCGCCTACGCCGGCGCGCTGCGCGCACGGGCGCACGGCGAGTGGGCCCTCTGCGCCCGGCTGGCCCGCGAGGCCCGCGAAGGCGGGCTCGAGGACTTCGGGCCGCTGCACGAGATTGAGCAGACCGCTCTCTTCTTCCTCGGCAAACGGCAGCCGGCGATCGACGCCCTCCGCCGCCTGCTGCCGGCCTGGCCGGACGACGCCGGCTACGCCCTGGCCCGCCTCGAGGGGCGGGTGCACGGCCCCCGCCGGATGCTCGAGGTCCTGGACGAGGCGGTGGCCGCCGGCGGCCTGTCGCCGCGGATCGCCGACACCCGCCGGACCCTGCGGGCGGCCCTGGCCCGAGCCGAGGAAGAGGGAGTCACCCGCTTCTCCGGCACCGTCCTCCACCTGTTCGCCGAGGCCGACCCCGACTTCACGAACGAGGCCGGCCGGGCGGCGGTGTCGGCGATCCGCTTCATCAACCGCTACTGGTCCCGCATCCGCCAGCCGCGGGAGCCTCTGGTCGTCCTCCAGTTCAACTCCGAAGAGAGCCGGGTCCGCTTCTGCTCCCGGGCCGGGATCGACCAGGACGCCTCCGGCTATCTGCCCGGGTTGAGGCTCAGCCTGGTCGTGCTGGACCCCGAGAAGACCGATCCCTCGGCCCCGGGGCCCTTGTTCTCGGCCCTCTGGTTCCAGCACCTCGACTCGACCCTCGACGTCGAACGGATCCCCCGCTGGTTCCTGCATGGCTTCGCCGGAGTTCTGGGCGGCTGTACCTCGATGGGCGCCGGCCTCGAACTGCGGGCCAACGTGCCGCTGATCGCTCGCAGCGCCGAGAACGAGGCCGGCTTCTTCTTCACTCCGCGTCAGCTCGTCACCCTGCCCGAGGCCGAATGGGACAAGCACGCCTACTGGGCGGAGTGCGAGTCCTATCTGCTGCTCCGCTACCTCTGGGCCCACGCCCCCAAGGAGCAGCAGGCCCTGCTCCAGGCCTACGCCGAGGCCCTGTTCGACGGCCGCACCCGGGCCGAAGCCTGGCAGGCTCTGTTCGGCCGCATCGATCTGGAGGCCCTCCAGGAGGAACTGGCCGGATTCCGGCAGGCGGAGATCGACGCGCTGTAGGAATCGGTCGGAGCGGGGCGGGGCGGCGCCGACCGGGCGCACCCGCCGGACGCTCCGGCCGGCCTTCGGTCGAGTTCCGCGTCCGGGGGGCGCGGCCGGCCCGTCCGCTCCCCCGTTCCGGCGGAGTCGGGGCAGCAGGTCCGGTTCGGTGGGCCTCGATCGCCGGGAGGAAGGATCCACGGGCCTTGGCTGCCGGGTTTCCTGGGGCGACCGGCTGCGCCCAGCGGATCGGGGGCAAGGCCGGGGGGGCGAGGGTGCGGATCGGATTCCCTGAATCCGCCTCGGCTCTGTCCTAAGAGTCCCCTTCTGATCGAGGTCCCCGTGAACCCCGCCACCACCGAGACCCCTTCCCCCACCGCCGTGGACCCCGCCGTCCTGGAGCGGATCTGCCGGCGAGCCCTGGCCTGGTGCACCCACATGATCTGGGAGGCCAACCACCGGGACGACAAGCACCCCGGAGACCCCAAGGTCGGCGGCCACCCGGCCTCCTGTGCGTCCTCGCTCCACTTGGCGGCCGGGCTCCATCTGGTCGCCCGCGACGCGGCCGATTTCTACTGCGCCAAGCCCCACCTGGCGCCGATGGACCACGCCCTGCACTACGGGCTCGGCTTCTTCCGCCACCCGGACGGGCGCTGGTTCGACGAGGCCGAGGCGGAGGCGGTCATGCACCGCCTGCGTTCCTTCTCGCGGCAGGGCGAGCCGGTCTTCCAGAGCTACCACGCCGAGGGGGATCCCGACTCCTGGCGGATCCTGCCGTCGGGTACCGTCGGCATCCCGCCGGTCTGTTCGGCCTACCTGGCTCTGGCCTACCGTTACGCGGCCGACCACGGCCTCTGTTCCCAGACGCCCCACCACTTCTGGTCGATCGTCGGCGACTCGGAACTGCGCGAAGGCTCCCTGATGGAGGCGGCGCCGGACATCGCCGAGCGCGAGCTCGGCAACGTCACCTGGATCGTCGACTACAACCGACAGAACCTGGACGGAACCCGGATCCCGAACCGGCGCGGCCTGCGCGGCACCGACGCCGACCGGATCGAACGCAGCTTCGCCGCCAACGGCTGGCGGGTGATCCAGCTCCGGCACGGTCGGCGCCGCCAGGAGGTCTTCCGGCGCGAAGGGGGGGCGGCGCTCCGCCGCGTGCTCGAGGCCGGCTTCGGCGACTACGAATACCAGGCCCTGTTGTGGAAGCGGGACGCCGCCCGGATCCGGAGCGCCCTGCGCGAACGCGAGCCCGGCCTGGCGCCGCTCCTCGAAGGGATCGACGACCCCGGGCTGTTGGAACTCTTCGCCGACCTCGGCGGCCACGATATGACCGAGGTTTTGGCCGCCTACGCCGCGGCCCGGCGCGACGAGGGCGTCCCGACCCTGATCATCGCCCACACGATCAAGGGCTGGGGTCTGGAGTGCGCCGCCCGGCCCGGCAACCACAGCTCGCTGCCGGAGCAGGCGGAGATCGACGCCCTCCTGGCCGCCGAAGGGCTGGACCGCGCCGAGCCCTACGGCCGGGTCGGCGTCTGGGCCGAGGACGGCCCCGAGCTGGCCCTGCTCGACCGTCGAGGCGCCGAACTCCGAGCCGGGGTCGAGGCCGCCGAGGAACGGATTGCCGCCAACCGGGCCCGGATCGAGGAGCGCCTCGCCCCGACCCTGCCCCTCCCCGAGGACTTCGGCATCGATCTCGGCCTGGTGCCGATGGCCCACACCCAATGGGTGTGGGGGCAGGTCGCCGGCCGGCTGGTTCGGATCGGCACCCACGACGAGCTGGCCGCGGCCGGTCTCGACCCCGGCCGCGAGCTGAACCAGGACGAGGCTCGCTGGGCGGCGGTGGCCGATCTGACCCTGACCCTGTCGCCCGACGTCGGCACGAGCACGAACATCAACCCGGCGATGGACGCCAAGATCTACGGGCCGGAGCACACCGAGAACCTCGAGGCCGAACTCGAGCTGGCCGAGCGCGGCCGGCCGGAGCTGTGGGCCCGCTCCGATCCATGGACCCGCCACATCCGCTTCGAGATCGCCGAGGCCAACTGCATGTCGGCGGCGGGTTCCTTCGGCAAGATGGGCCGCTTCGCCGGGGTGCCCTTCCTGCCGATGATGACCGTCTACGACTTCTTCATCAAGCGGGCCCTCGACCAGCTCTACTACGACGTCTACTGGCGCTCGAGCTTCATCCTGGTCGGCACTCCATCCGGAGTCACGCTCTCGCCCGAGGGCGCCCAGCACTCGTGGAAGAACGACCTGCAGATGCCGTCTCTGATCACCTGGGAGCCGGCCTTCGCGCGCGAGATGGAGTGGATCCTGGCCGACGCCGTCCGCCGTCACGTGGCCGGCGACAACGAGGACCGGGAGGGCGTGCTCGTGCGCGGGGTCACGCGGGGCCTGCCGCAGAAGGAGTTCCTGCGCCGGCTGCGGGCCCAGCCCCGCTTCGCCGGCTGCGGGGAGGAGGAGATCCTGGCCGCGATCCGGCGGGACGTCCTCGCCGGCGGCTACAAGCTGGTCGACCGCTCCGGCGAGCCGGACCACCAGCCGGGCGAGAACGTGGTCGTGATCCTGGCCATGGGGGCGGTGGTCGACCAGGCCCTGGCCGCCAGCGACCGGCTGCTCGCGGAGGGAATCCACGCCGACGTCGTCGTCGTGACCTCGCCCGACCTGTTGCTCGGCCGCTTCGCCCGCCGCGACGACTGGGCCCAGCTCCGCCGGCTCGGCCTGAGCGGCGACCTCCACCTGGCCGCCGCCGGCCCCGAACCCCTGGCCCAGGCTGACGCCCGGCTGCTGGCCGCCCGGTTCGTCCCCTTGGTCTCGGTCGCCGACGGTGAAGAAGGCCTGCTCGACAACGCCGGCTCGATCCTCGGCGTGCCGCAGGTGGTCTGCGCCGTCCGCCGCTTCAGCAAGTCGGGCCGTCCGGCCGACGTCTACCGCTTCCAGGAAATCGACGCCGAGGCGGTGGTCGAGGCGGCCGGCGAGGCGCTGGCCCGGGCCGCTCTGCGCGAGGTGCGGCTGACCCCGGCGGCGGCCGCCGGCCTGGCCGCCCCGGGGCGGCCGGCGGAGCGGAACTGGCGGCGCTACTGGCCGGCGGACTAGGCCTTTCCCCTAGAATGGGATGGGTTAGGTACCGGGGTGGCGCCCCGTGCCACGAGAGGAAACCGCATGCCCCAAGACCCCATTCCCTACCCGGGCCAGCCCGCGACCGCCGACGGTGCGACCATGGTCGCCTACGTCGAGACCCACGTCGGCGAGGGCGCGGTCGGCTACCCCATCACCTCCTCGACGACGATGGGCCAGGCCTTCGAGGCCGCGGTCGCCGCCGGCAAGACCAACCTCTGGGGAACCCCTCTGGTCTTCTTCGAGCCGGAGAGCGAGCACAGCGCCGCCTCGGCCTGCGAGGGCTACGCCGCCGCCGGCGGCCGGGTGGCGACCTTCACCTCCGGCCAAGGCCTGGTGCTGATGAAGGAGGTGCTGTTCACGATCTCCGGCAAGCGCCTGCCGGCCGTCTTCCACATCGGCGCCCGGGCGTTGACCAGCCAGTCGCTCAACGTCCACGCCGGCCACGACGACATCGCCGCCGTGCTGGACTGCGGCTGGGGGGTGTTGATGGCCCGCAACGCCCAAGAGTGCGCCGACTTCGCCCTGATCGCCCGCCGCGCGGCCGAGGCCACCTCCACCCCCTTCTTGAACGTCGAGGACGGCTTCCTCACCACCCACACGGTCGAGAACGTCCTCCTGCCCGAGCCGGAGTTCATGAAGGAGTTCGTCGGCGATCCGCGCGACAAGGTGCCCAACCTGATGGACACCGAGACCGCCCTGATGAGCGGGGTGGTCCAGAACCAGGACTCCTACATGAAGGGCAAGATCGCCCAGCGGGCCTTCTACGACCTGCTGCGGCCGGAGCTGGAGAGCGCCTTCGCCGAGTTCGCGGCCAAGACCGGCCGCACCTACGGCCTGATCGACCCCTACCGCTGCGAAGACGCCGACTACATCGTCGTCGGCATGGGATCGCTGATGGAGACGACCGCGGCCACGGTCGACTGGCTGCGGGAGAACAGCGACCTCAAAGTCGGCTGCGTCTCGGTGATCGCTTGGCGGCCCTTCCCCGGCCCGGAGCTGGCCCGGGTCCTCGGCCGGGCCAAGGCGGTGGCGACGATCGAGCGGCTCGATATTCCGGCCGCCCAGTCCAACCCGCTCGCGGCCGAGATCAAGGCCGCCCTCTACGACGCCAACACCGGCGCTCCCGGCTACGAGCCCTTGACCTCGCTGCCGGCGGTCTACGACGGCTCCGGCGGTCTCGGTTCGCGCGACGTCCGCCCGGGCGACATCAAGGCCCTGTTCGAGTTCCTGGCCGCCGGCGGCACCACCCCGGCCGGTCGCTACTTCTCGCTGAACATCGACCACCCGACCGCCCTCCGTCGCCGGGACGACCCGGACGTGCGGCCGCCGGGCAGCTTCTCGATGCGCGGCCACTCGGTCGGCGGCTACGGCTCGGTGACCACCAACAAGGTCATCGCCACCCTGGTCGCCGATTTGTTCGGCAAGCAGGTCCAGGCCTACCCGAAGTACGGCTCGGAGAAGAAGGGCCTGCCGACCACCTACTTCCTGACCATCGCCCCCGAACACATCCGAATCCACTGCGAGCTGCACCACGTCGAGTTCGTGCCGCTGAACGACGTCAACGCCTTCCAGAACGGCGATCCCTTGTTCGGGCTGGTCGAGGGCGGCTCGGTCCTGGTCCAGACCCCCCTCGAGGATCCGGAAGAGGTCTGGCGCAACATCCCCGAGAAGGCCCGGCGGACCATCCGCGACCGGAACATTCACGTCCACTACCTGGACATGGTGCGGGTCGCGCGGGAAGTGGCGAGCAGCCCGGACCTGGTCGTGCGGATGCAGGGCATCGTCCTGCTCGGCGTCTTCCTCAAGGTCACGCCCTTCGCCGCGGAATCCGGCCTCGACCACGACCAGCTCTTGGCCGGGGTCGAGCGCTCGATCCGCAAGTACTTCGGCCGTCGCGGCGAGCAGGTGGTGGCCGAGAACCTGGAATGCGTCCGCCGCGGCCTCGAGGAAGTCCGCGAAGTCCCGCGCGAGATCATCGAAGCCGAAACCACCCTCAGCGTCTGAGGCCAGCCATGACCACCACCCAGCAACAGCAGGACCTGTTCGACCTTCTCGACGCCGAGGACTTCCGCGAGCGGATCGTCGGCTGCTACAACGCCGGCACCGCCGAGGAGGAACTGCCGGCCGACCTCAGCGTGGCCCGGTCGCTCATCGCCCCGGGCACCGCGGCGCTGCGCGATTTCAGCTACATCGCCCCCGACATCCCGGTCCTCGACCACGAGAACTGCGTCGGCTGCATGGAGTGCGTGACCGAATGTCCGGACACCGCCATCCTGGCCAAGGTGGTGCCGGCCGGCGAGTACGAGCGGCGCCTGGCCGCGATCGACGATCCGGCCGAGAAGGAGCAGTTCGCCGGCCACTTCAACCGCACCCGCAAGTATTGGGACGCGGTCGAGAAGAAGGGCGGCGAGCCGGGCATGTTCGGCATCTTCATCGACCCGACCAAGTGCAAGGGCTGCGCCGAGTGCGTCGAGGTCTGCGGCGACCACCAGGCCCTGCACATGGAGCCGAAGGACCAGCGCGGTCTCGACTGGTTCCGGACCGGCTGGCGCCACTTCCGCGAGCTTCCCGACACCCCCGACGAGTACATCAGCGAACGGGTCCTGACCGACATGATGCTGTCGGCCGAGGCGGTCGGCACCTACGTCGGCGGCGCCGGCTCCTGCATGGGCTGCGGCGAGGCCACCGCCCTGCGCATGATGCTGGCCGCCACCGCCTTCGTGCACGGCAAGGACAACATCGGCTTGGTCGCCGCCACCGGCTGCAACACCGTCTACGCCTCGACCTACCCCTACAACCCGTACACGGTGCCGTGGATGAACTCGCTGTTCGAGAACGCGGCCACCACCGCCGCCGGCGTCCGCCTGCGCTGGAACCAGATGGGTTGGAACCAGAAGAAGCTCTGGGCCTTGGGCGGCGACGGCGGCATGTTCGATATCGGCTTCCAGGCGCTGTCGCGTCTGCTCGCCTCCGGGCTCGACGTCAACGTCCTGATTCTCGACACCCAGGTCTACTCGAACACCGGCGGCCAGACCTCCACCGCCTCCTTCTTCGGCCAGGAGGCCAAGCTCTCCGCCTTCGGCAAGGCTCGCCCGGGCAAGGTCGAGAAGCGCAAGGAAGCGGCGCAGATCGCGATGATGCACCCGGACGTCTACGTCGCCCAGACCACCTGCGCCCACCCGAACCACTTCTACCGGGCGGTCATGGGCGCCAACGAGTACCCGGGGCCGGCGGTGATCGTGGTCTACAACACCTGCCAGCCCGAGCACGGCGTCGGCGACAACATGTCCTCCCACCAGGCCAAACTGGCGGTCGAGACGCGGGCCTTCCCGCTCCTGATCCACGATCCGCGGGCCGGCGAGAGCCTGGCCGAGCGGATCAGCCTCAAGGGCAACCCGGCTCTGAAGGAAGACTGGGCCACCGACCCCCGGACCGGCCAGCCCCTCACCTTCGTCGACTTCGCCCGCACCGAGGGCCGATTCCGCAAGCACTTCGACCAGGACGGCAACCCGGACCAGAGCCTGCTCGACTGCATGGCGCAGCGGCTGCAGAACTGGCGGCAGCTCCAGGAGCTGGCCGGGCTGCGCTGACGCCGCCCCCTCCGCCCGCCGGCGGCGGTGCCGCCGCCGGCGCTCTACAATCCGACCATGGCCGGAGCCGCGATCCTAGGGCTGGGCGCCTGCCTGCCCGAGCGGGTGATGGAGAACGAAGAGTGGACCCGTTGGGTCGACACCTCGGACCAGTGGATCCGCGAGCGGACCGGGATCGAACGGCGGCGGATCTGCGGTCCGGACGAGTCCAGCGCCGACCTGGCCGAGGCCGCCGCCCGCGCCGCCCTGGCCGACGCCGACTGTCCGATCGAGGAGATCGACGAGATCGTCGTCGCCACCGACACTCCGGAGGCGGACTGTCCGGACACCGCCGCCTTCCTCCAGCACCGCCTCGGCGCCCGCCCGGTGCCGACCTTCGACCTGGCCGGATCCGGCTGCGCCGGCTTCCTCCAAGCCCTCGACCTCTGCTGCTCCCGCCTCGCCACCGGCCGACGCCGGGTGCTGCTGATCGGGGTGGAGGCGATCTCCCGCCAGATGGACTGGACCTGCCGCGATACTTGCGTCCTGTTCGGCGACGCCGCCGCGGCGGTGGTCCTCGGCCGGCCGCAGCCCAACCGACCGGAGGTGCTGGCGGTCACGGCCGGCACCGACGGCAGCCGGGCGCCGATCCTCGGCCGCATGATCGGCGGCAACCGGATTCCGTTCAGCGCGGAGGTGCTGAAGCAGGAGCACTGGTCGGCCGTGGTGATGAAGGGCCGCGAGGTGTTCAAGGAAGCCGTGACCCGGATGGCCGAGGCCGGCCGGGCGGCGCTCGAGCTGGCCGGGCTCAGCCTCGATCAGGTCGACCTCTTCGTCCCCCACCAGGCCAACCTCCGCATCATCGAGGCCACCGGCAAGGCCCTCGGCCTGCCCCTCGACCGGGTGTTCGTGAACGTCCAGGAGTATGGCAACACCGGGTCGGCCTCGGTGCCGCTGGCGCTCTGGGAAGCGCGCCAAGCCGGCCGGATCCCGCCCGGAGGGATCGTCCTGATGACCGCCTTCGGGGCCGGCTTCCACTGGGCCGGCGCCGTGGCCCGCTTCTGAGCCCGCCCTCAGTCGTCGCGGAGCATCCGCTCCACCGGCATCCTCAGCTCGATCGCTTCGTGCTCGGTGATCGTATAGATCCAGGGCAGGCCCGGGATCCAGGCGTAGCGCTGGTCGGCGCCGGCCGGTCGGCCGAGGTAGACGACCAGCTCGCGGCCGTCGGCGGTCCGGGCCCGGTAGGCGTTGGTGGTGAAGCCCCACTTCGGATCCTCGGGCTGCCGGCCCGCTTCCAAGCGGGCGGCGACGTCGGCCGGGCCGAGGCCGGCGAAGGTGAAGACCCAGGAATCGCCGGCGTAGAGGGTGGCCGGCTCCTCCCGCGGCTCGACCATCCGCCAGGCGTGGTCCTCGACCTCCTCGGTGGCCGGATCGTCCTCGGCCGCGACCCGGACGATCCGCCAGGAGTCGGCGCCGCCCTCGGCCAGGTCGCGCCGCTCGATCTCGATCAGGTCCTCGTCGGCGACCGGGAAGAAGCGCCGGGCCAGCCAGGCGGCCGGGTCGGTCGACGGTGTGGCCAGCTCCTCGACCAGCAGGACCTCGGTCCGGCCGGCCGGGCGGACGTAGAACTCGAGCCGCACCCCGGCCAGTTTCCGGGGATCCTGGCTGCGCAGCTTGCCGGCGACCAGATCGGCCAGAACGCCGCCGTTCTCGTCGAGGACCCGGAGCCGGGTGCCGGTGGCGTCGTCGACGCCGTACACCCCCTGCTTGGTGGGGTTGGTCGAGACGACGTCACTCCTGGTCAGCGCGGCCAGGGCGGCGAGCAGGCGGTCGACCCGCAGCCGGTCGGCCGGGTGGGAGAGCTTCTCCTCGACCACGAAGCCGGCCCCCGAGCGGACCAGGGTGGCCCCCCGGCCGGCCGGATCCCGGATCTCGATCCGCTCGACCCGCCCCCGTTCCCGTTCGAGGCGCGGGAACAACCGTTCCGACGCCGCGGCGGCGGTGCGGGCGAAGGCGTCCCCCCGCCAGGGTTGCTCCACCGCCAGCGCCAGGGCGGCCGAGGCGGCCAGGACGAGCAGGAGGATCCGGTTGCGCCGGCTCACGTCGTTCCCTCCCCGCCGCCGGCCGGGCGCCAGGGCCGACGGGCGCGGGCGCGGTGGAAGGCGAAGTGCCCGAGGGCCAGGAGCAGGACCAGGAAGGGAGGCACCAGGACGTTGCCCCAGGAGATCAGCCGTCGGATCCGGCGCTCGCGCCGTTCGGCCTCGGCGACCAGCTCTTCGCGCCGGTCCGGATCCAAGTCCGGGTCGAGGGCGCCGACCGCGGCCAGGGCCTCCTGGCGGAAGTTGCGGATCCGCCGCGGACGGCCGCCGCGCACCCGGAGATCGACCAGCCCTTCCTCCTGGCAGAGCCAGTCGACCAGATTGGCCGCGAGCTGGGGATTGCCGGACGGCCCGAGGGACGGGGCGGCGACCTCGATCCCCCGGTTGCTGAAGGCGTCGGCGTCGCCGACCACGACGAGCAGGCCGGGCTCGGCGGCCGAGCGGATCGGACGGCCCGCCACCGGCGGTTCCCGATCGGCGAAGAACGACGGGAAGGCGCCGCGCAGGGCGACGACCAGGGCCCGGGAACGCTGTTCCTGGCCGCTGCGGGCCCGGCGCGCCAGCCGCTCGACGTTCTCGAGGTAAGGTTCGAGGTCGAAGTCGCCGGCGAGCGCGCCCGTGGCCGGCGAGGTCCGGACCAGGACCTCCGCGGTCACGCCCGCGGGCAACGGCCCGAGCGCGAGGCCGTGGGCCCAGAGGAAGCAGAGGTTGGCCAATCCCTGACAGGCGATGTGGTCGGCCGCCAGGCCGGAGGCCTGGACGATCGGCCACAGGCCGTAGTTGACGGTCCGCCCCGGCCCGCGCACTTCGGTGCCGTCCGGCAGCCGGACCGGCGCCCCCGGGATCGGGAAGGGGAAGCCGGCCTGGTCCCAGACCATCGCCTTCTCCGGCCGCACCCCCATCGCCGCCAGCCAGTCGTCGAGACCGGTCTCGGTCGGCTGCGGACGATTCGTCTCGACGTCGATCCGTTCGCCGTCCCAGAGGACCAGGACGCGGCCGCCGCCGGCCAGGTACTGGTCGATCTCGAACACCTCGCGCGGGCTCAGGCGCTCCGGCCGGGCGACGATCAAGGCAGCCAGGTCGGACAGCCGGTCCGGAGCGTCCTCGGCCAGGTCGAGGTCGCGGACGGCGTAGCGACGGCCGAGCCGGATCCGCAGGGATTCGAACTCCCGGCCGGGCGGCACCGCCTCGGCCACCCCGGGTAAGGCCGGGGGCATCGGCGGTTCCCGCGAGACCAGGCCGACCACCGGCCGCCGGTCGCGCAGCAGGGAGTCGACGGCGGCGACGAAGGCGAACTCGACCTCGCCCGGGACCAGCACCGGCAGGACCTCGGTCCGGTCCTGGTAGCGCAGCTCGAGGCCTTGATAGACGTTGACGATGCGGGCGCCGGCGGCGTCGCTGGTCGGCATCGGAATGGCGGTGATGCCGGCCGCCTCGGCCGCCGACCGGGCCGCGACCGACTCCGTCGGATCGACGGTCTCGACCCGCACCCGGCCGCCGCCGGCCGCTTCCACCTCGTCCAGGAAGTCGCGCAGCACCAGCCGCGCCGGCAGCAGGGCCTCGGCGCCTTCCAGCCGCCGATTGAAGTAGAACTTCACCTGCAGCCGGTCCTCCAGCCGACCGAGCACCTCCCGGGTCACCGGCGCCAGCGAGAAGAGACGGTCCTGGGTCAGGTCGAGGCGCGGCCTGACGTGGCCGGCGACGACCAGGAGCGAGGCGACGACGCCGGCCAGGAGCAGGCCGCTGATCAGCCGCTCGCGGCGCTGCCGGCGGGCGGGCGCGATCACGGCCACCTCCGCGCCTCCAGGCGCAGGCCGTTCCAGGCCAGGAACAGGAAGGTCATCAGCAGATAGAAGAGGACGTCGTCGACCGCGACCACGCCGCGGGCGATGCCGGCGAAGCGCTGGCCGAAATCCAGTCGCCAGAGGATGCCGCCGAGCCACTCCGGCATCGCCGCCGAGGTGGCGGCGACGGCCAGCAGGTTGAAGACGAGCAGCGCGACCGCCCCCAGCAGCCAGGCGACGATCTGGTTCCGGGTGCAGGAGGAGAAGAAGGCTCCGACCGCCAGACAAGCCGCGCCCAAGAGCAAGGAGCCGAGGTAGCCGCCGATCACCGGCCCCCAGTCGAGCGGGCCGAGGGCGGCCACGGTCAGCGGGGCGCCGAGGGTGAAGAAGAGAGCGATCGCCAGCAGGCCGAGGGCGCCGAGGAACTTGCCCAGGACCAGCTCGCTGGTGCGGAGCGGATAGGTGAAGAGCAGCTCCTCGGTGCCGGAGCGGAACTCTTCCGCCCACAGGCGCATGGTCAAAGCCGGCGCGACCGGCACGAGCAGCAGCGGCACCGCGGCGAACCAGTCGCGCAGGCTGGCGGCGCCGGCGGCGAAGAACCCGCCGAGGACGAAGAACAGGACGGCGGTCAGGGCCGGGACCAGGGCCAGGACCAGCCAGGCGGCCGGCGAGTCGAAGGCCGCCATCAGTTCCCGCCGGGCGACGACCAGGGCTCGGCTCACGCCGCCGCCTCCTCGCCGGCGGTCAGTCGGCGGAAGGTGCTCTCCAGGTCGTGGCCCTGCGGCGCCAGCTCGACCAGCGGTAGGCCGGCGGCGGCGGCGGCGGCGGCCAGGGCCTCGAGCGCCTCGGCGCCGCCGTCCAGCTCGGCTTCGGCCGCGGCCAGGCCGGGGTCGCCGAAGGGGCGAGGCCGTTCCCGCACCGCCCGCGCCCCGGCCGCGGCCAGCAACCGGCGCAGCCGCCCGCTCGGGCCGCGCACCGCCACCCGGACGATCAGGCGGTCGCCGAGGCCGCCGCGCAGCCCCTCGAGCGGCCCGTCGGCGACGATGCGCCCGCGGTGGATCAGGATCACCCGGCCGGCGAGCTGCTCGACCTCGGGTAGGACGTGGCTGGTCAGGATGACGGTCTTGGTCTCGCCCAGCTCGCGGATCAAGCGCCGCATCTCGACGACCTGGTTCGGGTCGAGGCCGTTGGTCGGCTCGTCGAGCACGAGCAGCGGCGGATCGTGAAGCAGAGCCTGGGCCAGGCCGGCGCGCTGGCGATAGCCCTTGGAGCACTCGCCGAGCGGCCGTCGGAAGACCGGCTCGAGGCCGGTCCGCACGACCACCCGGTCGATGTCCCGCCGCCGCCGGGAGCGCGGCAGGCCGCGGGCGGCGTGAGCGAAGGCCAGGAAGTCGGCCACCCGCATCTCGAGGTAGAGCGGGTTGTTCTCCGGCAGGTAGCCGAGGCAGCGCTTGGCCGCCAACGGCTCCGCCGCCACCTCGTGGCCGGCGACCCAGGCCCGGCCGGCGTCGGCCGCCAGGTAGCCGGTGAGGATCTTCATCGCCGTGGTCTTGCCGGCCCCGTTCGGCCCGAGCAGACCGACCACCTGGCCCGCCGGGATGGTGAACGAGGCCTCGGCCAGGGCCCGGACCGGGCCGTAGGACTTGCTCAGGCCCTCGGCGCGAACCAGCGGATCGCTACTCGACATCCTCGAGGGAGAACGCGTCGAGGAAGTCCCGGTTCGTCGGGTAGCTGCCGAGCCGGCCGACCAGCAGCTCCATGGCCTCGAGCGGCCGCATCCGGCTCAAGACCCGGCGCAGGATGTTCGTCCGGCGCAGGACCGAGCGGCTGAGCAGCTTCTCCTCCTTGCGGGTGCCGCTGCGGTCGACGGCGATGGCCGGGAAGATCCGACGGTCGGCGAGCCGGCGGTCGAGGACCAGCTCCATGTTGCCGGTGCCCTTGAACTCCTCGAAGATCACCTGGTCCATGCGCGAGCCGGTCTCGACCAAGGTGGTGGCGAGGATGGTCAGGGAGCCGGCGTCCTCGGTGTTGCGGGCGGCGCCGAAGAAGGCCTTCGGCCGGGCCATGGTGCGGGCGTCGAGGCCGCCGGACATCGTCTTGCCCGAGTTGCCGGCCACGTGGTTGTAGGCCCGCGCCAGCCGGGTGATCGAGTCGAGCAGGATCATGACCTCCTTGCCGGCCTCGACCAGGCGCTCGGCCCGGGCTTGGACCAGCTCGGCCAGCCGCACGTGGTGCTGCGGCTTCTCGTCCATGGTGCTGACGAAGACCTCGCCGCGCTCGACGTTTCGGCGCCAGTAGGTCGCCTCCTCCGGCCGCTCGTCGATCAGCAGCACGATCAGGTGGACGTCCGGGTAGAGCGCCTCCATCGCCCGCGCCACCTGCTGCATGAGCATGGTCTTGCCGGCGCGGGGCGGGGCGACGAGCAGGGCCCGCTGGCCGCGCCCGAGCGGCGCCAGGACGTCGAGGATCCGCATCGAGATCTGGCCTTCCTGCTCGAACGGGCCGAGTTCGTAGTGGAAGTCCGGATCGATCACGGTGAGCTTGCGGAAGCTCCGCCGCCGCCGATGTTCCTCGATCCGCAGGCCGTCGACGCTCTCGACGAAGCGGACCCGGGGCGCCGGCGAGGTCGGCACCGCCCGGGCCAAGATCTCGCTGCCGGCCTTGAGCTGGAACCGCCGGACCATCTCCTTGGGCACGACCGGATCGTCCTTGCGTTCCTCCAGGTTGCGGGCCGAGTCGCGCAGGAACCCGGTGCCGTCCTTCCGCAGCTCGAGCACTCCCCGGACCTCGAGGCCGCGATCCGGGCCGGCCCCGCCGCCGGGCACGGTCTCCTCGCCGCCGGCGGGCGTCCCGCCGCGCCGGCGGCGGCGCCGGGAACCGCCGGAGGCCGGCGCCTCCGGACCGGTCGGCGCCTCGGCCGGGACTTCGGCCGGGGCCTCGATCTCGTCCAGCTCCTCCTCGGGCGGGACGAGCAGGGCGGGCTTCCGGCGCCGCCGGCGCCGACGGCGGCGGGCGGCCTGGCCCCGTTCCGGGCTCTTCTCGTCGGTCAAGGGATCCTCCTTGCCTGGAGGGGTCGAAATGCGGTCCCGGCAGTCGACCGCCGGCGCCTGGCGCCGGACCGGCAGCAGCCGGGGAAAGGTCTCCCTGGGGGCCGGGGTCCTGCGGACGCTCGTCGGCCGGGAGACGGGAAGGATGGTCGGGGCGAGAGGATTCGAACCTCCGGCCTCTGCGTCCCGAACGCAGCGCTCTAGCCAAGCTGAGCCACGCCCCGATTCGGCCGCCCATTGTCGGGCCGGCGGGCCGTCCGGTCAAGGTCTCCGGCCGGGAATGGTCCGGAGCCGCGGATCCGGACCTCAGCGGCCGAGATCGACGAAGACGCCGCCGTTCTTTTCGGCCAGGTACTCCATGAAATCCTTCTGGAACTCGCCGATGGCGATGGTGTGGATCGTCACCCGGCGGAAGCGGTTGATCTTCTCGACCGCCTCCAGGATGTCGTCCGGGTCGACCAGCCGGCCGACGCTGGGGCGGCCGTCGGAAAGGAAGAAGACCGTGTCCACCGAGGATCGGACCTCCCGCGCCGACTCGGTGGCCGGGCCGAGGGCCTCCTCCTCGGCGACGCCGAGCGCGGCGCAGAGAGCGGCGTAGGTGTTCGTCCGCCCCTTGGCCAGGCCCGAGGAGCCGACCAGACCGGCGCCGGCCAGCTCCCCGGCCGCGGTGCCGCCGATCGGCTTGAGCTTGCGGACGAAGTCGGCGGCGCTGCGCTTGTTGAGGGCATTGGCCGGGGCCAGGTCCCGCCGCCAGGGCATCACCTCGGAGGCGAAGGCGAGGATGTTGAAGCGGACGTTCGAGCCCAGCCCCTCGATCGTCCGCAGCAGCTCCTCGCGGACGATGTCGAGCTTGCCGAAGGAGTGGAAGCCGCGCTCGCGGAACAGCTCCCGGTCGACCACGCTCTCCTCCATCGAGCCCGAGACGTCGATGACGAAGATCACCCGCTCGCTCGGGGTGTCCACGCCGAGGAAGGAGGCCTCCTTGCGGGCCGGCCGGTACTCGAGGTTGGTCTTCTCCCGGGCCGCCCGCCGGGCGGCGATCTCCTCGTCGCTCAGCAGCTCGTAGCGGTCCTTGGCCCGCTCCCACCAGTTGCGCCACTGCCCCGGGTCCTCCCGGAACGGCAGGTCGGTGATCTCCACCAGGGTGGGATAGAGATGCTCGTGGATCCGCCCCTCGGCTTCCTCCATGAGCCGGATCAGGACCGGGATCGCCTCCTTGACCCGGACCACCCTCAGGGCGAGGCAGGCGGCGGTCTGAACCGACAGCTCGGCGTCGTCCAGGGCGGCGACCAGGGCCGGCCCGGCGACGTCCTCGTGGCCCTTGCCGAGGGTCTTGAGGGAGTCCACCGCCGCCACCCGGACCGCGGTCCGTTTGTCCTCGGTCGCCAGCCGGGCCAGGGTCGGCAGCGAGGCTTCGTCGCCGAGCCGCCCGACCGCCACGGTCGCCCACAGCCGGATCTCGTCGTCGCGGCTGCCGAGCAGTTCCCGGATCGGCTCCAGGAATTCGCGCCAGCCGCCCTCACCGGCGGCCCGGACCAGGATCGGCAGGACGTCGGCCGGCTTGCCCTTCTCGAAGACGGGAGCGAAGGGAGCCCGGGCGCGCTCGGAGGGCAGCTGCGCCACCACCTCGAGGGCGGCGGCCGCCACCATCGGATCGTCGTCGGTGAGGACCGGCAGGAGCACCTGAGCGACGCCGGGATCGTCGATCCCCTCCAGGGCGTGCACGTGCTCGGCCCGCTCGGCCGGATCCTTGGCCTTGCGGAAGAACTTCTTGAAATCGCGGATGGTCTCGTCCTGCTGCGGCAAAGCCAGCAGAACCAAGGCCAGGAGCCACGAGACGGAGGCCGCCATGGGCCCTAGGATACCGGCCGGCATGGAGCTGACCCTGTCCACCCACCTGCTGGTCCATTCGCGTCTGGACGACGAGACCCTGGCGGCGGTGGCCGATGCCGGCTACCGGGCGGTGGAGGCCTGGCTGGCCGAGCCTCACCTGCCCTGGCGGCATCCGGATCGGCTCCAGGCCGTCCGTCGGCGCCTCGCCGCCCACGGCCTGCGCGCCGGCAGCGTCCATCTCCCGTTCTACCCCTCGGTTCCGGAACTGCTCGAGCAGGGCCGGCGCTGGTCCGTGATCGACCCGGACCCGAACCATCGCGCCGAGTCGCTGGCCGGGATGGAACGCGGCCTCGAGGCGGCCGCCGTCCTCGGCGCCGCCGGCGCCGTCCTCCACCTCGGCTGGCCGGAGGACGACTGGCGCGGCGACGCCCCGCGCCTCGCCCGGGAAGCGGTCGGGCGCCTCCGCGAGCGGGCCCGCGCTTGTGGCGTCCGCCTACTGCTCGAGAACATCCTGTCGGTCGGCACCCGCTCGGCCCGCCTGGTCGAGCTGCTCGACGAACTCGACCCGGACGGCGAGGTCGGCCTCTGCCTCGATCTCGGTCACGCCCACGTCGAGGGCGGCGGCGGCGACGGCCTGCTTGAGCAGCTCGAGGCCGCCCTGCCCCGTTTGGCCCACCTCCACCTCCACGACAACGACGCCGGTTCCGATCAGCACCTCCCGCCCGGCCGGGGCACGATTCCCTGGCGGCGGGTCCTGGATCGGTTGGGCGAGGCCGGATTCCACGGCCTCGCCGCCCTCGAGATCCGCGACCCCGACCGGGGCGCCGGCGGCCCGGCCGCCACCCTGGCCCGAGTCCGGCCGGCGGTCGACGCCTTCCGCCGCGAACACGGCCTGACGGCGGCCCACCGCGGATGAAGGCGCCGCCCGAACTGCCGCCGGCCGGGAGCCCCGATCTGGAGCCGCTCACCCCCGAGGCCGGCGAACGTCGCTACTTCCGCCCCCGCTCCGGCGGGCTGCGCGGCTGGCTGGTCGTCCGGACCTCGACCCCCGCTCCGGTCACCAGCTCGGCCTGGCTGGAAGGCTGCGGGATCCGCGTCCCCCGCCTGCGGCCGGCCGCCGGCGGCGGCTATCTGGTCGAGGACCTCGGCGACCGACACCTCGCCCACGATCCCACTCCGGAGCGCTACCTGCAGGTCCTGGCGGCCCGCCGGCGGCTGGCGGCCCGGCCGCTCCCAGTCGGCCATCCGTGCCGAAACCGCGCTCTCGACCAGGCGCTGTTCCGGCGCGAACTCGAACTCTTCGCCGAACTCCAGCTCGGCCGCCGTGGACGGCTGAACGGCCCGGCGGCGCGCCGGGCGGCCGAACGCGCCTGCGCCCGGCTGGCCCGCGAAGCCGCGGCGCTGCCCTGGAGCACGCAGCACCGCGACCTCCACTCCCGCAACGTCCTGCTGCCCCCGGACGGCGGCGTCGCCCTGATCGACCATCAGGACCTCCGGCCCGGCCCCTTCCTCTACGACCTCGCCTCGCTCCGGACCGACGCCTACCTCGATCTGCCCCCCACCGTCGCCGCCCTGATCGAGTCCGAGGCCCTTCTCGCCGGCGAAGAGGCCGGGCTGACCCCGGCCGAGACCCGCCTGCGCTGGCATCGGACCTGCCTGCAGCGGGTGCTCAAGGCGCTCGGCACCTTCGCCCGGCTCCTGGCGGCCGGCCGCCGCGACTATGCCGCCGCCGAGGCCCGCGCCCTCGTCCACGCCCGCCGGTTGCTGGCGGCCGACGAGGCCTACCCGGAGTTCCGGGAGTGGCTGGGATGACCGCCACCGCCCTGCTGCTTGCCGCGGGGCTCGCCACCCGCCTCGGTTCGCTGCGGCGGCGGTGGGCCAAGGCCTGCGTGCCGGTGGCCGGCACGAGTCCGCTCGCCTTCCTGCTGCCCCGGTTGGCCGCGGCCGGCGTCGACCGGGTCTGGATCAACCTCCACCACCGGCCCGAACAGGTCCGCGCGCAGGCGCGGGCGGCGGCGCCGCCCGGCCTGGAGCTTCGATTCCTCGAGGAGAAGCACCTGCTCGGCACCGGCGGCACCCTGGCCGCCGTGGCCGAGGCCGACGGCGCCCTGCCCGACCTGGTCGTCAACGCCAAGGTCTTCACCGATTTTCCGTTCGGATCCCTGCTGGCGGATCCCGAGCCGGCCCTGGTCCTCCATCCGGCCAGTCCGCTGCGCGAGTTCGGCGGCCTCCGGCACGCCCGGGGCCGGATCGTCGGCCTCGCCGGGCGGGACGAGGATCCGGCCCGGGCCGCCGTCTACACCGGCATCGCCCGGCCCGACCCGGCCTGGCTCCCCCACCTCACGGCCGCCCGGCCGGCCGGCGGCCTGCGCTGCCTGGTCCGGCACGGCCTGCTGCCGGCCCTGGCAGCCGGCCGGCGGCCGCGGGCCGTCCTCCACGCCGGCTGGTGGCGGGAGATCAGCACCCCGGAGCGGCTGGCCCGAGCGCGGGCGGAGATGGCCGGGCTCGCCGGCCGGGAGTCTTGAACCCGTTCAGACGAGCGGCGCTCGCGGATCGACCAAGATCCGGTTCGGCCCGCGCCGGGCGGTGACCCCGCGTTCGTCCAGGAACTCGAGCAACGGCATCAAATACTTGCGCGAGGTCCGGAAGCGGTCGCGCAGGGCCGGGATGTCCGGTCCGCCGGCGCCGAACTGCTCGACCAGGGCGGCGCGCAGTTCCTCGACCGCTGCGGTCGCGTAGGCCCGGCCGCCGGCCGGCCGGATCACGCGGCCGCGATCGGCGAGGTACTCCAGCGCCTGCTCGACCCGGGCGGGTTGGAGCTCCAGCTCCTCGGCCAGTTCGGCGGCGGACGGGGCGGACAGGCCGGCCTCGGCCAGCCGGCCGAGCACCAGCTCGGCGGCGGCGGCCACCGGCGGCGGCGGTTCGGCCTCGAGCAGATCCCAGGCGGTGCCCGGGCGCCGCCGCAGGCCGACCAGTTCGAGTTCGGCGTCGGTCAGCTCGTTCAGGATCCGGGCCCGCTTCCGACCGAGCCGTTCGCGCAGCTCGGTGATCGGGATCCTGGCCCGGTGCGGCGCCCGCTGCCGCCAGGCGGCAACCGCGGCCAAGATCTCGCGCGCCAACTCCCCGGCGCGGCCGGCGGCGAGGTACCGACCGCCGGAAACCTCCCGCACCTCGCCGCGGGCGGCGGCGGCCTCGAGTTCCCGCAGGGCGGCGTCGCGGGTCCAGCCGAGGAAGGCGGCCACGGCGGCCGGTTCTTGGGCGCCGCCGAGCCGTTCGAGCGCCCGCACCGCCAACTCGGCCGGCCGGTCGAGGGCTTCGGCCAGGGCGAGCAGGGCCTGCCGTTCGTCCTGGTCGCGCCTTCGCAGACGGCGGTCGGCGAAGGCGAGGAAGCGGCCGGAGGCCAGGTTCCGGGCCGGCGACGGCCGGCGCAAGATCAGGCGCTCGCCCGGCGCCAGGGCCGCCGGTTCGGCCAGCAGGAGGTCGACCAGGAGCAGGTCGGCGGCCGGGCGCTCGGGAGCCAGGAAAACCCGCCCCGGGATGGCGGCCGTCCCGGCCAAGAGCTGGATCCCGGCCCCGTGCTCGAGTTCGGGGGCCGCCGGCAGGGGCGACACGATCGCCCGCAGGAGGCGGCCGCAGCGGAGGCTGCCCGGCGCCGCGACGACGCTGCCGCGCCCGGCCAGGTCCGGATCCAGGTCGGGCAGGTTCAGGGCGGTGCGCAGCCCAGGCCGGGCGAGGCCGGCCTGGCGGCCGTGGACCTGGACTCGCCGGACCCGACTGCGGACCCCGGCCGGGAGGACCTCGACCGCCTCGCCTTCGCGCAGCACTCCGGCGGCGGTCACGCCGGTGACCACGGTTCCGGCTCCGTGCAGGGCGAAGACCCGCTGCACCGGCAGCCGGAAGGCCGGGTGCGGGTCGGCTTCGCGGCGGGCGGCGAGGGCGGTCTCGCGCAGGGCCGACCGCAGCTCCTCGATCCCCTCCCCGGTCAGGGCGCTGACCTCGATCATCGGCCGCCCCTCCCAGGGCGTGTCCGCCAAGAGCTCCTCGACCTCCGCCCGGACCAGTTCGCGGGTCTCGGCGTCGGCCAGATCGCACTTGCTGAGCGCGACCAGGCCGTGGTCGATCCCGAGCAGCCGCAGGACCTCGAAGTGCTCGCGGGTCTGAGGCATGACCCCGTCGTCGCAGGCCACGACCAGCAGCGCCGCCCCCATGCCGGTGGCGCCGGCGACCATCTTCCGCACCAGCCGCTCGTGCCCGGGCACGTCGACGAAACCGATCTCCAGCCCGTCCGGCCAGGAGAGCTGGGCGTAGCCGAGGTCGAGGGTGATGCCGCGCCGGCGTTCTTCCTCCCAGCGATCGGGATGTGTGCCGGTCAGGGCCTCGACCAGGGCGCTCTTGCCGTGGTCGATGTGGCCGGCGGTGCCGACCACCACCGGCAGGGGCTGGACTTCGCTCATGGCTAGAATCGGCCGGTCATGCTAACGGCCGAGGCGCCGGTCCACACCCTCGGGAGGCACCTCCGGCGCCGCTACGGCCGCCGGCTGCGCCGGGTCATGCTCGACCTCGGCCTGAGCTGCCCGAACCGGGACGGCGTCAGCGGCCGGGGCGGCTGCATCTACTGCGACGTCCACGGCAGCGGCACCGGGGCGGCGCCGAGCCTGGACCTGGCCGAGCAATGGCGGCGCGGGCTCGCGCGGGTCCGGCGGTCCCAGCCGGAGGGGCCGGCGGCCATCGCCTACCTCCAGTCCTACTCCAACACCTGGCCGGATCTCGGACCGCTGGCGCGGGCGGTCGAGTTCCTGGCCGGCCAGGCCGCCGACGCCCCGATCCTGGCCGTCGGCACCCGCCCGGACTGCTTCTCGCCGGCCGCGGCCGAGCTGTTGGCCGGCGCCCGCAACCACTTCCGCGAAGTCTGGCTCGAACTCGGTCTCGAGACGGCCGACGATCGGGTGCAGGAGATCATCGGCCGCCACGACCGGCTGGAGAACTTTCACCGCGCCTGCGCCCTGGCCCGGCGACACGGACTCGGCGTCGTCGCCCATACCATCGCCGGTCTGCCCGGCGATCGCCCGGACGGGCTGCTGCGCCAGGTGGAGGAGGCGGCCGCGGCCGGCGTGACCGGGATCAAGTTCCACCAGCTCATGGTCCTGCGCCGGACCCGGCTGGAGGTGATGTGGCGACGGGGTGAGGTCGAGTTGCTGCGGCCGGAGGAGTACATCGGCAGGGTCGCCGACGCCCTCGAGCGGCTGCCGGCGGCGGTGGTCGTCCACCGCCTGGTGGCCGAGAACCCGCCCGAGCGCTACCTGGCCCCTCTCGGTTGGCCGCCGCGGGCCCGGGTCCACGCCGCGATCGAGGCCGAGCTGCGCCGGCGCGGCGCGGTCCAGGGCTGCCGCGCCGGCCGGCTGGAATAGAGACCGACCCGCGGCCGAAGCCGCGGGCGGTTTGGTGAGGGCACCAGGACTCGAACCTGGGACTCATTGGTTAAAAGCCAACTACTCTACCAACTGAGTTATGCCCCCGTCCGGCGGCGGACCGCCGGTCGCGTTCAGCCCTCCAGGATCTCCTTGGTCTTGGCCTCGAGGATCTCGTCGACCTTCTTCTCGTGCTCCTTGAGCAGGTCCTGGACGGCGTCCTTGGCCTCGCGGACGTCGTCGTCGGTCAGGAGGACTTCGCCCTTCTTCTCGCGCCAGGCGGTCTCAACCTCCTTGAGCACGTCGCGGCGGACGTTGCGCATGCTGACCCGGGCCTCCTCGGCCAGCGACTTGACCCGTCCGGCCAGCTTCTGGCGCTGCTCCTGCGACAGCGGCGGGATCGTGATCCGCAGCATCTTGCCCTCGATCGAGGGGTTGAAGCCGAGGTCGGAGGCGAGGATGGCGCGCTCGACGTCCTTCAGGCAGCTGGCGTCGAAGGGCTTGACGACGATCGACCGCGGGTCGGGCACCGAGACCGTCGCCAGCTGGCTGAGCGGAGTCTTCGAGCCGTAGTAGTCGACCCGGATGTGGTCGACCAGGGCGCTGTTGGCGCGGCCGGTGCGGAGGCCGCGGGTTTCGCCCTGGAAGTGCTCGACCGACTTGGCCATGCGGGCGCGGGCGTCGTCGAGAAAAGGCTGGATGGGTCTGGCCATGGTTCAGTCGTGGATGATCGTGCCGACGTGCTCGCCGCGGGCGGCGCGAACGATGCCGTCGGGCTCGTCGAGGCCGAAGACGACCAGGGGCAGGCCGTTCTCTCGGCAGAGGGCGAAGGCGGTCTGATCCATCACCCGCAGCCGCCGCTCGAGGACCTCGGCGAAGCCGAGTCGGGGCAGCAGGCGGGCGTCCGGCACCTGGCGCGGGTCGCCGTCGTACACCCCATCGACCTGGGTGGCCTTGAGGAGCACGTCGCAGCCGAGTTCGACCGCCCGCTGGGCGGCGGCGGTGTCGGTAGTGAAGTAGGGGCTGCCGAGGCCGCCGGCGAGAACCACCACCCGCCCCTTCTCGAGGTGACGCAGGGCCCGGCGGCGGATGAAGGGCTCGCAAACCTTGTGCACCTCGACCGCCGACAGGACCCGGGTCGGCACGCCGTGCGACTCGAGGGCGTCGCACAGGGCCAAGCCGTTGATCACCGTCGCCAGCATCCCCATGTAGTCGGCGGTGGCCCGGTCGAGGCCGAGTTCGGCCGAGCGGGCGCCGCGGAGAATGTTGCCGCCGCCGATCACGCAGGCGACCTGGACGCCCTCGGCGGTGAGGACCTTGAGCTGCTCGGCCAGACCGCGCACCCGCTCTCCGTCGAGCCCGGTCTCGCCCGGCCGGGCGAAGCCCTCGCCGCTGACCTTGAGCAGGAGGCGCCGGTAGCGGGTGGCCATGCCGGCAGGATAGCCGCCTCAGGCCCCGAGTTCGAAGCGGACGAAGCGGTTGACCTTGATGTTCTCGCCGACCGCGGCGATCGCCTTCTTGACCACGTCCTCGACCGTCAGGTCCGGATCCTTGACGAACTCCTGCGAGTAGAGGGCGCGCTCGGTGACGAACTTGCGCAGGCGGCCGCTGACGATCTTCTCCTTGATCTCGTCCGGCTTGCCCTGCAGATCCTCGGCCAGGAGGAGCTGCCGCTTCTCCTCGGCGATCATTTCCTCCGGCACCTCGTCCTCGGTCACCGCCACCGGGGTCGGCCGGATGGCGGCGATGTGCATGCAGAGGTCGTCGAGGAGCTGCGTGAAGACCTCGCCGCGGGCGACGAAGTCGGTCTCACAAGCGACCTCGAGCAGGACGCCGACCTTCTGGTTGTGGTGGATGTAGGCGTGGACCCGGCCCTCGCCGGTGCTGCGGCCGGCCTTCTTGTCGGCGGTCTTCAGGCCCTTGGCCCGAAGCCACTCCATGGCCTTCTCCTCGTCGCCTCCGGTCTCGACGAGGGCCTTCTTGCAGTCCATCATGCCGGCTCCGGAACGGGCGCGGAGGGCGGCGACGGCCTTGGCGCTGATCGTGGTCATCGGTTCGTGCGGTTCTCGGGCGCAGGCGCGCCGGGGGGTTCCAGTCGAAGTAGGGGAATCGGGCCGCGCTCAGGAAGCCGCTTCGCCGCCTTCGGGGGCCGCCGGGCCGTCCGACTCGGGCGCGGGTTCGGGCGCGGGTTCCGGGGCCGGCTTCGGGGCGGCCTCGGCCGCGGCCTCGCCGGCCGGCGCCGCCGCGGGACCGCCGTCCACGGCCTGAATCTCGACCTGCCGGTTCAGGCCGCCGGGCATCCGGGGCGGCCGCCGCCGGCTGGACCGCGGCCTCGGCACCGGAGCGCTCGGATCCACCAGCTCGACCCGGGCCGGGGCCGAGATGCCCCGCTCCTCGCGGAGCCGCTTGCCCTCGACCACCGCGTCGGCCAGCTTGCCGAGGACCAGGGCGACCGAGCGGATGGCGTCGTCGTTGGCCGGGATGACGATGTCGCAGACGTCCGGGTCGCCGTCGGTGTCGACAATGCCGACGACCGGGATGCCCATGCGCTGAGCCTCCCGGACCGCGTTGACCTCGGTCTTCGGATCGACCACCACCAGCGCCCCGGGCAGCCGGAACATGTCGCGGATGCCGTGCAGGTTGCGCCAGATCTTGCGCTTCTCGCGCGCGAATCGGGCCGCCTCCTTGCTCGAGAGCTGCTCGACGTAACCCTCGGCTTCCTTCTTCTCGAGCTCCTCCAGGTAGCCGATGCGGCTGCCGATCACCTCGTAGTTGGTCAGGGTGCCGCCGATCCAGCGGTCGTCCACGTAGTGCATCCCGGTGAGTTCGTGGACCTTCCGGATCTCGGGCCGGATCTGGGGCTTGGTCCCGACGAAAAGGACGTCCTGGCCGCTGGCGACGACCTCGCGCAGGAAGTGGCGGGCGCGCAGGATGCCGCGGATGGTCAGCCGCAGGTCGATGATGTGGATCCGGTTCCGGCTCCCGTAGATGTAGGGTTCCATCTTCGGGTTCCAGCGGCTGACGCGGCAGCCGATGTGGGCTCCGGCGTCCACGAACTCCTGGACGGAGAGGTCGGACAAGGCTCTCGAGCGGGGTGAGGTGGGATTCCGGTGGATTCGGCCCGGCCACGAAAGAGGCCGGGCACGTTTTTCGGGTCGAATATCTTAGCCTGCCGGGCCCCGCCGTCAACGCCGGCCCCGATCCCGCCGGAGGAAGCCGCCGCCGAAATACCAACTTCCTATTTGATCCGGTGATAGGCTTTTCACGGAAGATGTTCCAGCCCGAACCGGGCTTCGCGGACCGCCCCCGCCGACTCGCCCTCCTGAATCACCGCGGCGAAGCCCTGGACGCCCTCCGCAGCGGCTTCCAGGAACGGGGATGGACCGTCCTGTCCTCGGAGCGGCTCGATCGGAGCGCCCGGCTCCTGGCCGAAGAGGACCCGGACGCGGCGGTGGTCGCCCCGCTCACCCTCGACCCCGGCACCCTGGAGTGGGAACTGCTGACCGCCGGCCTCTCCCCCACCCGGCCCGTTCCCTGGCTGGTCCTGCCCTGGCCGGCCGCCCCGATCCACGCCCTCGGCGGGCTCTTCCGGCCCAGCGGCACCCTCGCGGATTGGCTGAGCCTGCCGGTCTCGCCGGCCGAGGCCGCGGCCCGACTCGGCAACCTGCTCCGGCTCCAGGGCCTGGTGGCGGCCGAACGGGCGCGTTCGGCCGAACTCGAAGGGCAGCTGATCACCGACCACAAGACCGGGCTGGCCAACGACCGCCATTTCCGCGACCGGCTGGAGCAGGAGTTCGAGCGGACCCGTCGCCACGGCAGCCCGCTCGGCCTGATCCTGCTCGACCTGGACGACTTCAAGCGCCTGAACGACGAGGCCAGTTACGAGTTCGGGGACCTCGCCCTGCGCGCGGTCGGGCGGATCCTACGCCGCTCCGTGCGGGCGATCGACATCCCGGCCCGGATCGGCGGCGACGAGTTTGCCGTCCTGCTGCCGAACACCACGCTCGAGGAGGCGGTCGGAGTGGCCGAGCGGATCCTGGCCGCGGCCGGCCGAAGCCGGGTCGAGGAGGGGCCGCACGCCGCCGACCTCCGGCTCTCGCTGGGGGTCGCCGGCTTCACCGGCCACGGTCTCGAGCAACCGCGCGAACTCTTCCTCCGGGCCAACGAGGCCCTGGAGGAGGCCAAACGCTCCGGCAAGGGCAAGGTCCGGTTCTCGGATCCCCGCCGGCGCCGAAGCCGGAGCCGGGGCGCCGAGACCTAGGATCCTGCCGGCGGGGCCAGCAGCCGCGGCAGGAGCCAATCGGCGTGGCCGCCGAACGGGAGCGGGCCCTCCGGCCGCACCTCGAGCCCCAGTTCCCCCGGCCCCGGCAGCTCCGCCCGGACCAGGACCGGCCGGTCCCCCGCCCGGAGGGGCGGCGTGACCGCCAGCTCACGGCCGTCGAACCGAACCAGGAAGCGGAACGCCTGCGGCGCCCGGCAGAGGGCGGCCTCCTGGTCGATCGCCGCCCAGGCGACGAAGGTGCCCCCACGATCCAGCGGCCTGGTCAGGATCGAGGGGGCGCGCAGGCCGAGCCCGTCCGGGTATTCGCGCCCGCCGGCCCGCAGCGGCCGCCCCTCGACCGAACGGCCGAGACAAGGCCCGGGCTCGAGCCGCCGCAGATCCGGCCGTTCCCGGACCCGCCAGGCCGCGTCGACCAAGCCGTCGCCGGCGATCGGGTGCAGCGCGCGGAGGCTGGACCAGGACACCTCCAACCGGCCGCCGCCGGGCAGCACCACCCGCAGCGCCGCCTCGGCTCCGCCCGGCTCCGGGCGGCAGCGGAGGAACCCGCCGTCGGCCAGCACCAGCCAGACCCAGCCGGCGCCGGCCGGCTCCGGCTCCTCCGGCACGACCTCCAGCGCCTCGATCCGATCCCAGGGGTATTCCACCTCGCCGGCCGGCCCCTCGAAGACCAGGCCGGCCGGCCGCCAGTCGAGCAGCCAGCCGCGGAGCCGGTCGAGCCCTCCGGCGGCCGAACGAAGCCAGAGAAGATCCCGATCCTCGGCCTCGAAGGGCCCCGGGCTCCGGCCGACCCGCCGCAGGAGGAGGGTGTCGAAATCCACCGAGAGTCCGTTCGGCAGCCGCCACGAACCGGTGCCGCCGTCGCCGAGACCGGGCGAGCCAGGCAGCCAGGAACCGTCGTTCAGTTCGAGCTGCCAGGGAGCCGGGGCCGGCGGGGGCTGCGGCCCGGCCGGGGGCAGTTCCAGCCCCAGCCAGTCCGGCGGCGTCTCCCGATCGGCCAGGAGCGGACCGTCCTCCCCCCAGCCGGCGAGGCGGGCTTCGACCGGGCCGTCGGGGAGGAGGAGGCGGACCGGCTGCTGGGCGGGAACGGAAGAACCGCCGAGGGCCGCCAGGCCGACCAGCAGGACAAGGTGGCAGGCCGGCCGGCGGCGGCCGCCGCGGCCGGGTGCCAAAACGGCAGGCCCAGAGCGGGGAAGAGGCGGTCGGAAGCGGGACACAGGTTGGCACCAGAGTTGCCAGGAGTACGGGCAGGACCCCCGGCCGGCGGGTCCATCTTGCGCCCGCCGGCCCCTCCGGTCACGTCTTCCCCGACGACCGCTGAGCCGAGATCACCCATGACCAAACAACTGACCTTCGACACCGACGCTCGCGACGCCCTCGCCCGCGGGGTCGAGAAGCTCGCCCGAGCCGTTGTCTCCACCCTCGGCCCGAAGGGCCGCTGCGCCGTCCTGGACAAGTCCTGGGGCGGCCCGAACGTGACCAAGGACGGCCATTCCGTCGCCAAGGACGTCGAACTGGCCGACAAGACCGAGAACCTGGGCGCCGCCCTGGTCAAGGAGGCGGCGGTCAAGACCTCCGAGCGGGCCGGCGACGGCACCACCACCGCCACCCTGCTGGCCTGGTCGATCCACCGGGATGCGCTCCGCCACCTCTCGGTCGGCGCCAGCCCGGCCGCGATCATCCGCGGCCTCCGCGCCGGCGCCGCCGAGGTGCGGGACTACCTGCGCAAGAACGCCAAGCAGGTGCGCGGCAACGCCGACATCCAGGCCATCGCCACCGTCGCCTCGAACAACGACGCCGCCATCGGCCGGATCCTGGCCGACGCCTTCGCCAAGGTCGGCGAGGACGGCGTCATCACCATCGACGAGGGCAAGAGCCTGGAGACCGAGGTCAAGGTGGTCGAGGGCATGCAGTTCGACCGCGGCTTCCTCAGCCCGCACTTCGCCACCAACGCCGACACCCTCGAGGCGGTGCTGGAGAACGCCTACATCCTCGTCCACGAGGACAAGATCTCCTCGGCCCAGAAGCTGCTGCCGCTGCTCGAGCAGGCCAAGGAGGCCGGCGCGCCGCTGCTGATCATCGCCGAGGACGTCGAGGGCGAGGCCCTGGCCACCCTGGTCCTGAACAAGATGCGCGGCATCGTCGAGGTCTGCGCGGTCAAGGCCCCCGGTTACGGCGACCGACGCAAGGAGATGCTGCGCGACATCGCCACCCTGACCGCCGCCATGCCGGTGATGAAGGACAGCGGCCAGGACCTGGAGAAGGTCCGCCTGCAGGACCTCGGCCGCGCCCGCAAGGTCCTGGTCAACAACAACGAGACCACGATCGTCGAGGGCGCCGGCCGCAAGGCCGACGTCGAGGCCCGGGCCGCCCTGATCCGGCGCCAGATCGAGGAGACCACCTCCGACTACGACCGCGAGAAGCTCGAGGAGCGCCTCGCCAGGCTCACCGGCGGCATCGCCCAGATCGCCGTCGGCGGCGCCACCGAGACCGAGGTCAAGGAGAAGAAGGCCCGCTTCGAGGACGCCCGCAACGCCACCCAGGCCGCGATCGAGGAGGGCATCCTGCCCGGCGGCGGGGTCGCGCTGCTCCGGGCCGGCCAGGCCCTGGCCTGCGACGGCGAAGACGACGAGGCCCTGGGCCGCCGCATCCTCGCCCGCGCCCTGGCCCGGCCGCTGCGGACGATCGCGGCCAACGCCGGCCTCGACGGCGCGGTCGTCGCCCGCAACGTCCTGCGCGAGAAGAAGTTCGCCTACGGCTTCAACGCCCTCAACGAGAAGTACGGCGATCTGCTCGAGATGGGCGTGATCGACCCGGTGAAGGTGACCCGCACCGCCCTCGAGAACGCGGTCAGCGTCGCCTGCACCCTGATCTCCACCGACTGCCTGGTCACCGAACTGCCCAAGGAGGATGAGGGCGACGACCAGGGCGACTACGACGCCGACTTCTGATAACCCCCAGCCCGACCCGAGAGATGGCCAAGACCGCCAAGAAGAAGGCAGCCAGGATCGCCTTCACCCCCATCGAGGACCGCGTCCTCATCGCCCCGGCCGCCGGTGAGGAAGTCACCGCCAGCGGCATCGTCCTGCCGGACAGCGCCCAGGAGAAGCCGAACCGCGGCACCGTCGTCGCCGCCGGCCCCGGCCGCCTGGGCCAGGACGGCAAGCGGCTTGAGATGCCCGTCGCCCCCGGCGACGAGGTCATCTTCGGCAAGTACGCCGGCAACAAGGTCGAGATCGACGGTACCGAGTACAAGGTCCTGCGGGCCGAGGAGATCCTGGCCAGGATCGAGGACTGAGGAAAGAGAACCATGGCCAAGCAGATCCTGTTCGACGACAAGGCCCGGGAGAAACTCTTCGCGGGCGTCAGCAACCTGTCCAAGACCGTCGCCGTCACCCTCGGCCCGGCCGGACGAAACGTCATCCTCGAGCGCAGCTTCGGCGGCCCGTCCGTGACCAAGGACGGCGTCACCGTCGCCAAGGAGATCGAGTTCGAGGATCCGTTCGAGAACATGGGCGCCAAGCTGGTGCGCGAAGTCGCCTCGAAGACCAACGACGAGGCCGGCGACGGCACCACCACCGCCACCGTCCTGGCCGCCGAGATGGTCCATCGCGGCCTCCGCTACATGGCCAGCGGGGTCTCGCCGACCGCCCTGCGCGCCGGCATCGACAAGGCCGTCGCCGCCGCCGTCGAGACCATCCAGGGCATGGCCAAGAAGGTCCGCGGCCGCGAGGACATCGCCAAGGTCGGCACGATCTCCGCCAACCAGGACGCCGAGATCGGCGAGCTCTTCGCCGAGGCCTTCGAGAAGGCCGGCGCCAAGGGTGTGATCACCGTCGAGGAGGCCCAGGGGGTCGATACCAGCCTCGAGTTCGTCGAAGGCATGTCCTTCGACAAGGGCTACCTGTCGCCCTACTTCATCACCGACCTGGGCGAGATGACGGCCAGCTACGAGGACGCCCTGGTCCTGGTCCACGAGAAGAAGATCTCCAACCTGCAGGACTTCCTGCCCCTGCTCGAGCAGGTGGCGCAGTCCGGCAAGCCGCTGCTGATCGTGGCCGAGGACGTCGAGGGCGAGGCCTTGGCCGCCCTGGTGGTGAACAAGCTGCGCGGCGTCATGAAGGTGGTCGCGGTCAAGGCGCCGGGCTTCGGCGACCGGCGCAAGGCCATGCTCGGTGACATCGCCACCGTCACCGGGGCCACCGCGATCATGGAGGAGACCGGCCGCAAGCTCGAAAGCGTCACCCTGGCCGACCTCGGTCGGGTCAAGCGGGTGACGGTCGAGAAGGAGCGCACGATTCTGGTCGGCGGTGCCGGCCGCAAGGCCGACATCCAGGCCCGCATCCGCCAGATCGAGGCCCAGATCGAGCGCAGC
Source organism: Planctomycetota bacterium (assembly GCA_003696625.1). GTDB lineage: Bacteria > Planctomycetota > UBA1135 > UBA1135 > UBA1135 > J029. Next base: position 27,168 of record RFGR01000151.1, on the reverse strand, counting down.
ACCTCCGACTACGACAAGGAGAAGCTGACCGAGCGCCTGGCCAAGCTGTCCGGCGGCGTCGCCGTGGTCAAGGTCGGCGGCACCACCGAGGCCGAGATGAAGGAGCGCAAGCACCGGGTCGAGGACGCCCTCCACGCCACCCGCGCCGCTCTCGAGGAGGGCATCGTGCCCGGCGGCGGCACCACCCTACTGCGTTGCCTCGAGGCCGTTGAAGGGGTCCGGGCCCGCGGCGACGAGAAGTTCGGCGTCCAGGTCGTGCTCCAGGCCCTGCGCGCCCCGACCCGTGCGATCGCCGAGAACGCCGGCCACGACGGTAGTCTGGTCGTCGAGGAGGTGCGCGGTATGAAGGGGTGGAAGGGCTTCAACGCCCTCACCGGCAAGTACGAGGATCTCGGCAAGGCCGGGGTGGTCGATCCGGCCAAGGTGGTGCGGACGGCGCTGCAGAACGCCGGCTCGATCGCCGGCCTGCTGCTGACCACGAACACCCTGGTCACCGACCTGAAGGACGACAAGAAGGAGAAGGCCGCCGAAGGCGCGGTGGCCTGATCCGCCGGAATCCGGCCGCGGGGCGGGGCGGCCCCACGCCGCCCCGCCCCTGGTCACCACCATGAGCCAGCGCGACTACTACGAGGTCCTCGGCGTCCCCCGGGACGCCGACGCGGAGGCGATCAAGAAGGCCTACCGTCGGCTGGCGCTCAAGTACCACCCGGACCGCAACGAGGGCGACTCCGAGGCGGCCGAGAAGTTCAAGGAGGCGTCGGAGGCCTACGCGGTTCTCTCCGACCCCGAGAAGCGGGCCCGCTACGACCGCTTCGGCCATGCCGGCCTCGGCAACGGCGGCGGCGGCGGCGTCCACTTCGAGAACATCGAGGACATCTTCGCCCAGTTCGGCGACATCTTCGGCGGCGGCGGCGGCCTGTTCGAGAACCTGTTCGGCTTCGGCGGCCGCGGCCGCGGCCGCTCGGTCCGGCGGGGCCGCAGCCTGCGGGCGACGGTCGAGATCGGCCTCGAGGAGGTCCTGACTGGCACCGAGCGGACCCTGGCCATCCAGCGCGAGGAGGCCTGCCTGGACTGCGGCGGCTCCGGCGCCTCCCGCGGCAGTCGACCGGCGGTCTGCCCGACCTGCCGCGGCCGCGGCCAGGTCCACCAGCAGCAGGGTTTCTTCGCCGTCCGCACCACCTGCCCGCAGTGCCGCGGCGAGGGCGAGGTGATCGCCGACCCCTGCCGGGGCTGCGGCGGCAGCGGCCTGGCCCCGCGCCGGCGGGAGATCCTGGTGCGGATCCCGCCCGGCATCGAGGACGGAGCCCAGATCCGGCTCGGCGGCCAGGGCGAGGCCGCCCCGCGCGGCGGCGAGAACGGCGACCTCTTCGTCGAGGTCCGGGTGGTCGAGAAGCCGGGCTTCCACCGCGAGGGGCGGGACCTCTACGTCGAAGTGCCGATCAGCTACGCCCAGGCCGCCCTGGGCGACAAGATCGAGGTCGCCGGCCTCGACGGCGCGGTCCGGATCTCGGTCCCGGCCGGAACGCCGACCGGCAAGGTCTTCCGGGTCCGCGGCAAGGGCCTGCCGCGCCTGCACGGCGGCCATCGCGGCGATCTCTATGTCCGCGTCTACGTCCGGGTGCCGGAGCGGCTCGGGCGGGAGGAGAAGCAGTTGATCAAGCAGCTCCGCGAACTCGAACGCAAGCAGCGATGAGCCCGGGCAAGAAGAAGCGCAAGAAGACGACCGCGACCGAGACCAGCCAGGACTCCCGGCGGCAGACCGAGGCCCGCACCGAGGCCGAAGCGGCCGCCGCCGACCCCGCGGCCGGCGAGCGGCCGGCCGCGGCCGGGGCGGAGACGGCCGAGCCGGAGTGGCGCGACCGCGCCCTCCGGGCCCACGCCGAAATGCAGAACATGCGCAAACGGCTCGAGAGCGAAGTCGAGGAGCGCACCCGGATGCGGATGGAGGCCCTGTTCCAGGAGCTGATCACCCTCAACGATCACCTGGAACTGGCCCTGGCGGCGCTGCCGGACGAACTCGAGCAGAACCAGGCGGCGGCCGGCTTCCTGGCCGGGATCAAGGCCATCGCCGCCTCCTTCGACGACCTCCTGCGGCGCTTCGGCCTCGAGGCCATCCAGCCGGCCGACGACCAGGAGTTCGATCCCGACCGGCACGAGGCGGTCCAGACCGAGGAGCGGGAAGGGCTCGAGGCCCCGCGCCTGGAACTGGTCCGCCGCGGCTACCAGATCGGCCGGCGCATCCTCCGCCCGGCCCAGGTGCGGGTGCTGCGGCCGGCCGAACCGGCGGCCCCCGAGCAGGAATAGGAGCGAGCCATGCCCCACTACGACTACCGATGCGACGCCTGCGAACACGAGTTCGAGGTCTTCCAGCAGATGAGCGAGGAACCCCTCCAGCGCTGCCCGGCCTGCGGCCGCCGGCGCCTGCGCCGCCTGCTCGGAACCGGCGGCGGCCTGCTCTTCCGCGGCAGCGGCTTCTACCAAACCGACTACAAGCAGAGTTCGCCTCCCTGCCCGTCCGGCGGCGACTGCCCGGCGGCGAAGCCGGCCGCCGGCGGCGGCTGAGCCGTCTCCTGACGGCGGCCGGTCCGGCCGCCCGCGCGGATCGCCGCCGCCCCGGCCGGCGATCCGGGCTGCTATCCTGGGAAGAGCCCGGTCCGTCGGGCTCCGGCATGCCGCGATTCCTCCGACCGCTCTTCCCCGCCCTCCTCTTCCTGCTCGCCCTCGCTCCGGCCGCCGGCGCCCAGAAGGCCCGGGTCGGCAAGGAGTGGTTCCCCGACCCGCAGTACGGCTATCGTTTCAAGTATCCCCAGGACTGGATGGTGGCTCCGGTCCAGCCGAGCGAGCGCCGCCTCGGCCTGGTCGCCCAGTTCAGCGGCCCCGACCTCTCGACCAAGCTGCCGGGCAACAAGGTCGTTCCCTACGCCACTCTGCTCCAGGTCTACGCTTTCGGTCAGAAGGCCGCCGTCACCCGCGACGATGACGAGGGCACCGGCGGCCTGCGCGGTCGACTCGGCTCCGAGGACAGCGGCCGGCAGAAGATCGGCGACCTGCTCCCCCACATCACGATCGGCGACGACTGGCGGGTGCCGCCGGCCCTGGAGGACGAGGAGGAGAAGAAGATCCGCGACCTGGTCGCCGAGCACCAGGTCTGGAAGGGCGACAACGGCACGGTCGAGATCGACTTCGACTGCTGGACCTTCCACCTCGACGACCACGACATCGTCCTGGTCTTCGCGATTCCCGACCAGCACTTCAAGAAGTGGAAGAAGGTCTTCGCGGGCTGCGCCAAGACCTTCCAGCTCATCGACCGAGAGGAGGCGGCCTCCTTCGTCGATTCCTCCGGCAGTTATGAAGACCTCCTCGCCTACCACCGGGACGAGGTCAGCCGGACCCCGGGCTGGGAGCTGCTCGAGGTTCCCTCCAAGCGCTACCTGATCAAGACCTCGTCCAAGGACAAGAAGTTCCTCCAGGAGGTCATCGACCGGCTCGAGAAGTCGCGCGACCTCTACGAGCGGGACTTCCCGCCCTCCGAGCCGATCCGGAACATCTCAGTCGTCCGCGTCTGCTCCACCCTGGAAGAGTTCCACAAGTACGGCAAGACCGGCGGCGGCGTCGCCGGCTGGTTCAACCCGGCCAGCGAGGAGCTGGTGATCGTCGACTTCAAGAACTACGACCGCAAGATGACCTTCGGGGTGATCAGCCACGAGGCGTTCCACCAGTACTGCCACTTCCTGTTCGACCAGTCCGAGGCCCACCGCTGGTTCGACGAGGGCCACGGCGACTACTACGGCGCCTTCGAGTTCAAGGGCAAGAAGGCCATCCCGCACGCCAAGATGGCCGGCGGCCTCGACCGGCTGTCGGTGATCCGGGAGATGGTCCGCAAGAAGAACTGGGTGCCGATCGGCGAGCACATCCGCTACGACCACCAGACCTGGCAGAGCAAGGGGATCGCCTCCTACTCCGAGTCGTGGGCGATCATCTACTTCCTCCGCATGGGCATGCTCGGCGAGGTGCCGAAGAAGCTGTGGCGGCCCGAATACGGTCAGATCATCCCGAACTACGTCCGCACCCTGAACGAAGGCTTCCGCCAGGCCTACGCCGAGATCCGCCAGCAGATGGAGCAGGAGGCCAAGGCCGAGGGCAAGGAGTTCGACGAGGCCGCCTTCAAGGAACAGCGCCGCTGGCGGGTCGAGCAGTACAAGGAGAAGATCTGGAAAGACGCGCTCGACGCCTCCTGGGGCCAGGTGGACATCGAGCAGTTCGAACGGGACTGGGCCGAGTACGTCGATCGCTACCTGAAGGACTGACTCAGGCGCCGGTCCCGCCCCGGTCGCCGGCGCCCTCGCGGTCGGCCCAGCCCAGGAGTCCGCGGGTCACGGCCAAGTAGAGGCGCTTGCCGCTGCGCCGCCAGAGCCGCGCCGGCCAGGACGGCCGGGCCAGGATCCGCCGCTCCCGCGGCCGCAGCCGGGCCGGCGCGTAGCTCCGCTTGTGCTTCAGGAGGTGGCGCAGGTCCTCCCGCGCCTGGAGCCGGAACCAGCGACTCCGCCGCCGGGTCACCCGCGCGAGCTGGAAATCGATCAGGGCCGGACGGCCGTCCGCCGCCACGAGCAGGTTCGGTTCCTTGGCCAGGTCGTTGTGGCAGACCCCGCGTCGATGGAGCCGGCAGACCAGCCGGCGGGCCGCCTCGAACCAGTCCGGGTCCGGCGGTCCGCCGCGGTGCAGCGGCCGGCCCTCGAGCCAGGTCCGGAGCAGGACCCGGCCGTCCCAGGAAAGCAGCCGCGGCACCCCGGGCAACCCTTCGAGCGCCGCCAGGGCCGCCGCCTCGCGCCGGGCCAGCCGACGGGCCAGCGGCCGCAGCCACCAGCGGGCGGCCCGAGTGTCGCGGCGGACGACGGGGCCGAGCCGGCTAGAATGCCCGCGCTCCACGCGGCCGAAAAGGTCGGCCTTGAGCAGGGTTTCCACCTGCACCCGCTCGGCTTCGACGGCCGCCTGTCGTCGCGTGGTCGCCGCCATCGGCGCGATGCTAGCAGGCCGTTCCGCCGTCCGTTCCGCCCTCCTCGCCGCGCTCGCCCTGCTGGCGGTCGCGCCGGCCGCCGCCCAGGACGAGGTCCGCGACCGCCGGCTCGAACGGGCCGAGCGTCGCTTCGCTCAGGCCCAGGAGGAACGGGACGCCGCCTACCGGGACCTGCGCCGGGACTACGAGGCCTGCGCCGCCTGGATCGCCGGCGACGAGCTGCGGCCGCCGCCGCCGCCCGACACCCTGGCCCGCTGGTTCCGCCAGCGGGACCTGGCCGAGGCCGCCTGGGGCGAGGAGCGGGCGCGCCTCGCCGCCGCCGGTCCTTTCCACGAACTCTGGAACGGAGAACTCTATAAACGATCGCGGGCGGCCCGGCGGTATCGGGAGGCCCAGCAGCAGCTCGAACGCGCCTTCCACGCCCTTGAGAAGCTGCGCCATCCCGAGCGCTACCAACGCGGCTTCGCCGAGACCCCGCCCGGGATGACCCTGATCCCGGCCGGCACCTACACCCTGGCTCCGGCCACCGGCTACCTGATCGGGCACCCCGACCTCCAGGAGCCGCGCGAGGTCCGGCTGGCCGGGTTCTACCTCGATCGGAACGAGGTGACCTGCGCCGACTACGCCCGCTTCCTGCTCTCCCTGCCGGCCGGTCTGCGCGAGGAGCACCTGCCGGCCGACTGGAGTTGGGCCCCCGACGGCTCGCCGATGTTCCCCGACGGACACGCCGCCGTTCCCGTCACCGGCGTGAGCTGGGCCTCGGCCGCCTCCTACGCCGAGTGGGCCGGCAAGCGGCTGCCGACCGAGGACGAGTGGCAGGCCGCCGCCGCCGGCTTCGGCGCCCGCGCCTGGCCGATCGGCGACCGCTTCGACGCGGCGAAGGTGAACTGCCTCGCCTTCGGCGCCGGCCGGCCGCTGGCCGCCGCCGAGATCCCCGAGGACAGCACGCCCCAGGGCGTGGTCGGCCTTTCCGGCAACGTCCGCGAATGGTGCGCGGATCTCTTCCAGGCCGGTGCCGGCGACGAGCCGGCGCGCCGGGCGACCGAGGTCGGTCCGGAGACCGTGGCGGTCGTCCGGGGCGGCAGCTTCCAAGACCGCGCCGAGGCCTGCGCCAGCACCTTCCGCTGGCTCTATCCGGCCCTGGGCACCCGCCTGCCGACGGTCGGCTTCCGCTACGCGATGGACGTCCCGTGAACGGAATCGGCAGCGTCGCCCGCGAACTCGCCGCCGCCGCCGCCGGGCTGGTCCTGGCGCCGGCCCGCCACGCCGCCGCGCTGGTCGGCGCCGGCCGCCGCCGCCGGGCCTTCCTCGCCTTGGGCCGGGACGAGCTGCCGCCGCCGCCCGACCCGGCGGCGCCGCCCGGTCGCCGGCTGCGCCGTCTGGTGCTCTCCTGCGGCGACCTCAGCGGCGAGAGCCATGCGCTTCGGCTCCTGGCCGCGCTCCGCCGCCGCCACCCCGGCCTCGAGACGGCCGGCTTCGGCGGCCGCCGGCTGGCCGCCGCCGGCATGGAGGTCTGGGAACCGCTGGCCGACCTGAACGTGATGGGCTTCCGGGACGTCGCCGCCCGGCTGCCGTTGTTCCTGCGCGCCGTCGGCCGCTTTGCCGCCGACCTGGCCGCCGAGCCGCCCGACGCGGTGGTCCTGATCGACTATCCGGGCCTGAACCGGCACCTGCTTCGGATCGCCGGCCGGGCCGGGGTGCCGGTGGTCGACTACATCGCCCCCCAACTCTGGGCCTGGGCCCCGTGGCGGATCCGGGACTTCCGCCGGGCCGACCGGCTGCTGACCATCCTCCCCTTCGAGGGCCCCTGGTACCGGGCCCGCGGCGCCCGCGCGACCTACGTCGGCCACCCGCTCGGCGACGGACTGGCCGAGGCGGCGGCGGCCGAGGCCCCCCCGCCCGAGCTGGATCCGACCCGGACCTGGGTCGGGATCCTGCCCGGCAGCCGGCGTCGGGAGGTGGCCGAGAACCTGCCGGTCCTGCTGACGGCCGCCGGCCGGCTGGCCCGGCGCCGGCCCGACCTCGGCTTCGTCCTCCCCCACCTGCGAGCCGAACTCTGGCCCCGGATCGATGCCCTGCTGGCCGCCTCGCCGGTGGAGGTGGTCCGCGCCCCGGGCTGCTTCCACGCGGTCCTGCCCGCGCTGCGCGCCGCCTGGGTGGCGAGCGGCACCGCCCTGCTCGAGGTCGCCGCCCACCGGGTGCCCCCGGTCCTGGTCTATGGGCTCTCCTCCCGGCTGGCCGCCTTCCTCCACCGCCGGGCCCTATCCGTTCCTTGGGTCGGCTCCCTGAACCTGATCGCCGGCCGCCCTCTGGTCCCGGAGCACGTCGGCCGCTCGCTCGACCCGGCGACCTTGGCGGCCGACCTCGAGGCCAGGCTGGAGGGCCCGGTCCGGGAGCGCTTCTTGGCCGACTTGGAGCCGCTGCTGCCGCGATTCGCCGCCGGCGGAGCCGCCGCCCGGGCGGCGCGGGAAGTCGAGGCGGCCGCCGGAGGGGGAAATGGCTGAATCCCGGCCGGACCCGGGCGTAGCCGCCGCCATGAGCGTCGAAGCGCCGGCGCGCGATCGCGAACAGGAACTCCTCGCGGCGGCCCTGCGGGGCAGCCGGGAGGCGTTCGGCGAGCTGGCCCTGCTTCACCAGCCGCGGGCGCTGGCGGTGGCCACCGGCATCCTCGGCAACCGAACCGAGGCCCAGGACCTGGTCCAGGAGAGCTGCCTCAAGGCCTGGCAGGCGCTCGACACCTTCGTCCCCGGCCGCCCGTTCTTCCCCTGGTACTACCGCATCCTCCGCAACGCCTGCATCCAGCAGCTCCGGCGGCGCAAGGTCCGGCGTTCCCGCTCGCTCCAGGCCCGGGACCAGGACGACGAACCGCTGCCGGAGCCGGCCGACCCGCAGGCCCCGGCCCCGGAGGAGATCGTCGCCCGCGACGAGCGCAGCCGCCTGGTCGGCGACGCCCTCGCCCGCCTGCCGGCCGGAGACCGCGAGATCCTCCTTCTCAAGCACTTCGACGGCCTGAGCTACCGGGAGATCGCCGACGCCCTCGGCATCCCGGTCGGCACCGTCATGTCCCGGATCAGCACCGCCCGCCGGCGGCTGCGCAAGCTGCTGCCCGACCTCACCGCCTCATGACTGCTCCCGCCGACCTTCCGACCTGGCCTCCCGGCAACTGCGAAGAGGTCTCCCTGTGGCTGAACGCCCGCAGCGACGGGGAATGCACCCCGGCCCAGGAGGGCTGGCTGGCCGAGCACCTGCAGGGCTGCGCCCGCTGCAGCCGCGAATGGGCCGAACTCGAGCGGCTGCGCCTGGCCTTCGCCTGCGCCCGGCTGCGCGAGCCGGCCGACTTCGAGCGCGAAGCCCTGCGTCGCGCCCTCGGCCCCCGCCTGCTCGAGACCGCCGGCTGGTCCCTCTTCGTCGGCGGCGCCCTGATCCTGGCCGTCTTCGCGGCGATGGAGATGTTCGACGACGAAGGGCCGCTGCTGCAACATCTGGCGGTGGCGGCGCTGCTCGGCGGCCTCGGCCTGCTGTTCCTGCGCATCCTGCTCGAACGCCTCCGCGTCCGCCGCCACGACCCCTACCGCGAAGTGCGCCGATGATTCTCTCCACCACCGACTTCGTCCCCGGCCGGCAGGTCGTCGAGGTGCTCGGGTTGGTCCGAGGCAACACCGTGCGGGCCCGCCACGTCGGCCGCGACATCACCGCCGGCCTGCGCCACCTGGTCGGCGGCGAGATCGAGGAGTACACCAAGGTCATGGCCGAGGCCCGGGAACAGGCCCTCGATCGGATGACCGAGCAGGCCGTCGCCCTCGGCGCCGACGCCGTGCTCATGGTCCGATTCAGCTCGGCCGAGGTCATGCGCAACGCCGCCGAGGTGATCGCCTACGGCACCGCCGTCCGGCTGGCCCCGGCCGGGAAGGACTGAACGTCGGCGGCTCTCGGCCGTTAGATTGGGCGGTCCGCCGATCATGATCGCCCTCGCCTGCCTGCTCCTCGCCGCCGCCCCGGTCCCGGCCCTGCCGGCCGTGCCCCAGGGCGGCCCCTCGGTCAAGAGTCTATTCGACGCCGAACTCGGCCCGATGCGCGCCCGCCAGGCCGAGGACGGCTCCTACGGCGGCCGCCTCGAGACGGCCTGGGTCGTGACGGCCATGGCCCTGTCGCCCCGGGCCTACCGGGAGGACGACGGCCCGTTCATCCGCGACGCCGTCGCCTGGCTGATCGCGCAAGCGGCGGCAGCGGGCGACCCGGCCGCCGACCTCGCCACGGCCTTCGCCCTCCAGTGCGTCGACGCCGCCCGCTACGCCGCCCGCATCGAGGAACTGGCCGGCCGGGCCGGGGTCGAGTCCGAGCGCCTGCGCGACCTGGCGGCCAGCGGCAGCTGGTCCGGGCCGGCGCCGGAAGGCCTGCCGGTTCCCGGGGAAGAAAGCGCCGCCGACATTCTGTCCGGCCTACCGGACTACGCCGGCTTTGCGATGCGGGCCGAGGCCGCGGCCCGGGCCGGGGTCGCCCTCCGCCGGGAGTCGGCCGCCCGCCCCCCGACCCCGCCGCCGGCCGAGGTCTACGAACGCGGGGTCGACTTCCTGCTGGCCGCCCGGGCCGACTCCGGCCTGTGGGAGGTGTTCGGCCAGCCCGAACCCGGCATCTCGGCCCTCGCCGCCCGAGCCCTGCTCGGTTCCTCCCGACCCGAGGCCCGGGCCGCGGCCTGGCCGGTGCTCGATTGGCTGAAATCGCTGCAGAAAGAGGACGGATCGATCTTCACCCGCGGCCTGCCGGTCTACGTCACCTCGGTGGCGATCATGGCCCTGGCCGCCGGCGGCCGCGAGGAGGACCGCGAGGCGATCGCCCGCGCCGCCGACTTCCTGCGGGCGATGCAGGCCGACGAGGGCGAGGGCTACTCCGAATCGGATCGCTACTACGGCGGCATCGGCTACGGCGGCGACCTGCGGCCGGATCTTTCCAACCTCCAGTACGCGCTTCAGGCCCTCCACGACGCCGGCGCCGACGCCGACGATCCCGCCTTCCAAAAGGCCCTCCGCTTCCTCCAGCGCACCCAGAACCGGAGCGAGTCGAACCCCGAGACCTACCAGCGGATCGGCACCGGCGAGCCGGTCCGGGCCGGCGACGACGGCGGCGCCGCCTATATGCCCGGCGACTCCCCGGCCGGCTACGACCGGATGCCGGACGGCACCCTGGTCGCCCGCAGCTACGGCTCGATGACCTACGCCCTGCTGAAGTGCTACGTCTTCGCCGGGCTGCCGGCCGACGACCCGCGGGTCGAGGCGGCGGTGGACTGGATCCAGCGCCACTGGACCCTCGAGGTGAACCCCGGCTTCGACATGCTCCGCGACCCACGGGCCGGCTTCCAGGGCCTCTACTACTACTTCCTGTCCCTGGCCGAGGCCCTGAGCGCGGCCGGCATCGAGGAGGTGGTGGCGGCCGACGGTTCCCGCCATCCCTGGCGGCTGGAGCTGGCCGCCCGCCTGGCCGCCCTCCAACGCGAGGACGGCTCCTGGGTCAACGACCAGGCCGAGCGCTGGTGGGAGGGCAATCCGGTGCTCTGCACCTCCTACGCCCTGGCCGCGCTGGCCGTCGCCCGCGGGTGAGCGCCCTCCGCCGCGCCCGCCGGCCGGACGGCGCTCCGACCTGGCTCTGGCGCCGGGACGGTTCCTTCCTGGATCTCGGCGCCGCCGGCCTGGCCGACGACTTGGCCGAGGCCGCGGCCCTCTTGCTCGACCCGGCCGCCTGGGCGGCCCTGCTCGCGGCCGCGCCCAAGGTCGAGGCGGCGGCCTGGCCGCTGTTGCGGCCGGGCCGGCCCGGCAAGGCCCTCGCCGTCGGCCGCAACTTCGCCGACCACGCCCGCGAACTCGGCAACCCGGTGCCGCCGGAGTTGGTCTGGTTCGCCAAGCTGCCGGAGGTCCTGATCGGGCCGGGAGAGCCGGTGCCGCTGCCGGATTGGCTGGAGGGCCGGGTGGATCCCGAGGCCGAGGTCGTCCTCCTGGTCGGCCGACGCCTCGACGACGCCGACCCGGCCGAAGCCGAACCAGCGATCGCGGCCTACACGCTCGGCAACGATCTCACCGCCCGCTCCCTCCAGGCCGCCGACAAGGAGCGGGGTTGGCCTTGGCTGCGCAGCAAGAACCTGGCCGGATTCGGGCCGATCGGGCCGGAGTGGATCCGACCGGCGGACTTGCCCCCGCTGGCCGACATCACCCTCCGTGGGCTGGTCGGGGGCGAGGTCCGGCAGCAGGCTCCGCTGGCCGACCTGCTCCGCTCCCCGGCCGAGGTCCTGGCCGAGATCTCCCGCTGGTGCCCGCTCGTCCCGGGGGACCTGGTCTTCCTCGGCACGCCGGCCGGGGTCGCCCCGATCACCGCCGGGGACCTGCTCGCGGTGGAGGCCGACGGCCTCGGTCGGCTGGAGAATCCGGTGGTCCGCCGGACCTCCCCTCCTCAGGGGAGCGGGTAGATCAAGCGGCCGACCAGGAGCGAGAAGGGCACGGCACCGAAGAGTCGGGAGTCGAAGCTCACCGCCCCGTGATCACCGAGGGCGTAGAAACAGCCCGCAGGGACCCGCGTACTCAACACCAGGTCGCCGGGCACCGCCCCCGGCGGCAGCGGCAGCGGCTGGCCGTTCACCCGCAGCCTCCCGCCCTCGAATCGCAGCTCGTCTCCGGGCAGTCCGACCAAACGCTTCACGTAGCGGTGGGCGGGGTCCACCGGCGAGCGGAAGACGACCAGGTCGCCGCGCCGCGGTCGGACGAGGCCGGCCGGCAGGGCCTGGAAGCAGACCGTCTGCCCGTCGTGGAGGGTCGGCTCCATGCTCGCGCCCTGGACCGGGGCCACCCGGTAGGTGGCCAGGAGGAGCGGCAGGCAGAGGAGGAGAAAACGGCCGCCCGCCCGGCGGGCGAGGTGGAGGAGACCGGAGCTTCCACCGGACGGGCGGCCGCACGGAGAATCAGGCACTGTCCCCTCTTCGGCCGCCGGAGGCGCCGTCCTTGAGGCCTCCGGTCGCCGCTTGCGACCGGGGCCGGGCGGTCGGGACAATGCCCGGCGCCATGGCCGAGCGCCCCGCCGTCAGCCTCGTCGTGCCCGTCTTCGACGAGGAGGAGAACCTGCCCGAGCTGGCGGCCGAGATCCGGGCCGCCCTGGCCGACCTCGATCGACCCTGGGAGGCGATCCTGGTCGACGACGGCTCCCGCGACGGCTCGTGGGCGGTGATCCAGGCCGAGGCGGCCGCCGACCCCCGCATCGTCGGGCTCCGCTTCGCCGCCAACCGGGGCCAGACCGCCGCCTTCGCCGCCGGCTTCCGCGCCGCCCGCGGCGAGCTGATCGTCACCCTGGACGCCGACCTCCAGAACGACCCGGCCGACATTCCGCGGCTGCTCGCGGTCCAGGCCGAGCGCGACGCCGACGTGGTCCTCGGCTACCGCAGCCGGCGGAACGACAACTGGCTCCGGCGCCTCTCCTCACGGATCGCCAACGCCTACCGTCGCTGGCGGACCCGGGACGACACGATCGACACCGGCTGCTCGCTCAAGGTCTTCCGGGCCCGGTTCTTACGCGACCTGCCGCTGTTCACCGGCATGCACCGATTCCTGCCCACTCTGGCCCGGATGGCGGGCGCCCGCCGGATCGAGCAGGTGCCCGTGAACCATCGGCCGCGCACCCGCGGCGTCTCCAAGTACGGGGTCTGGAACCGGCTCTGGGTCGGTTTGGCCGACGTCCGGGCGGTCCGCTGGATGCAGCGACGGTGCCTCGGCTACGAGATCGCCGAGCGCACCGGCGGCGGAGCGGACGAGGCATGAGCGAGATCATCGCCGCCTGGTGGGAACGCTTCGCCGCCAACCTGAGCTGGCTGGTGGTCCTCGGCCTGGTCGGCCAGGCGGTGTTCATGATGCGCTTCGTCGTCCAATGGATCGCCTCCGAACGGGCCGGACGGAGCGTGATGCCGGTCGCCTTCTGGTGGCTCTCCCTGGCCGGCGCCGGGCTGCTCTTCGCCTACGCCGTGGCCATCGCCGACCCGGTGTTCATCGTCGGCCAGTCCCTCGGCTTCATCATCTACACCCGCAACCTGGTCCTGATCCGGCGCAGCGGTCGGGACCGGCCGGCATCCGGTGCCTGAGGGCCTGCCGGAACGGTTTCGACGCGCCGGCGGGGAACTCGCGACCGCCGGCGACCTCGCCGCGGCCCTGCGCCGGGCCGCCGCCCGCGGCGAGACCGTCAAGGACGAGGAGGAGACCCTCCTCCTGCGCGAGGACCACCCCGAGGTCGGCCGGCGCTGGTGGAAGCTCTACCGGGTGCCGAGCCGCCGGCGCGCCTTCGCCTGGCTGGGCCGCAGCCGGGCCCGGCGCGAGTTCGCCGCCCTCCGCGCCCTGGCCGCGGCCGGCCTGCCGGCCGCGCCGGCCCTGGCCTGGGCGGAGGAGCGGCGCGGCCCGCTGCTGGTCTCCTCGCTCCTGGTCACCGGGGGCCTCGCGGCGACCGGCGACCTGGCCGCACGCTGGCGCGATCCCGCCACCGACGCCGAGGAGCGCCTGCGGCTGGCCGCGGCCGCCGGCCGGGCCGCCGCCCGGCTCCACGAGGTCGGCTTCGGACACTTCCGGATGCAGCTCCGGAACCTGGTCGAGGCCGGCGGCCGGATCCACTGGCTGGACGCCCCGTTCGCCTGCCGCTGGCCGGGGCCGGTCCCCGACCGGATCCGCGCCGTCGACCTGGCCGACCTGGCCGGAGCCGACTCCCCATTCGCCCTGGCCGAGGCCGAGGCCTGCCTGCTAGCCTACGCCGCCGTCGCCGGCCGGGCGCCCGACCTGGACCGGCTGCGGCGCCGCGGCCGACTCGGCCGCAAGGTCCGCCGCGTCGCCTGGTACCTGCTGGCCGTGAACGGCGGCCGCCGAATCCCCCTCAGCCCGTGACCCTGCCCCGCCGTCTGGCCGAATACGATTCTCCCGAGGGCGCCCGCGAGTACCTCGAGGAGTACGAGAAGCTCCACCGGAAGCTCTCGGATCGGCGCGAGCGCCGCCTGCTCGAGGGCTTCCTGCGCCGGACCGGCCCGATCGCCACCGCCCTCGACCTGCCGAGCGGCTGGGGCCGGTACCTGCGCTTCCTCCAGGCGCGGGGCGCCCGGGTGATCGAGGCGGACTACAGCGGCGAGATGCTCCGACTCGGGCGCTCGTTGTTCCAGGAGCACCCGCCGGCCGGGTTCCTGCGCGCCCTCGGCCATCGCATTCCGCTGGCCGACCGGTCGGTCGATCTGGTCTTTTCGATGCGCCTGAACCACCACCTGGTCGAACCGGAGGTGCGCCGCCAGCACCTGCGCGAGGTCTTCCGGGTGGCGGCCCGGTGGGCGATCTTCAGCTACTTCGACCACGACTCCCTGAAAAACCGCATCCGCCGGCTCCGCCGGCGGCTGGGCAGCCGCCGCCGGCTGAAGAGCACGCTGCGCCGGGCGGAGGTGCGGGAGCTGGCCGAGGAGGCCGGTTTCGTGCTGCGGGCCGATCCGATGCTGTTCCGGATCGGCAGCGGCCACCGCCTGGTCCTGGCCGAACGCCGCTAGGACGGGCCGGGCCAGACCGCCGGCTCCACCCCCGCGAGGGCGGCGGGAAGGGTCCCGTGCCGGACCGTGACGGTGGTGGCGATCCCGCCCCGGACGTGGAACTCGCCGCGGACCTCCATCCAGACCGGGTCCACCGCCGCGACCAGCTCGGCCAGGATCCGGTTCGTCACGTCTTCATGAAAGTGCCCCTCGTTCCGGAAGGAACCGAGGAAAAGCTTGAAGGATTTCAACTCGAAACAGGATTTTCCCGGGGCGTAGCGGACCCGGATCGTGGCGAAATCCGGCTGGCCCGTACGGGGACAGAGGCAGGTGAACTCCGGGGCGACCGACTCGACCAGATAGGTCCGGTCCGGATGCGGATTCGGGAAGACCTCGATCATCTCCGCCCCGGATCTTGCCGGATCCGGAGCCTCCGTTCTAGAGTGGAGTCGGACATTCCGGCCGCCGGCGACGCCCCGGCCTTCCCTTCAACCCTGACTGGAGAACCTCTCCGATGACATCCCTCCTCCTCGCTCTGCCGATCCTGGCCCTCGCCGCTCCCGCCACCGCCCAGGTGGTGACCGAGGTTCCGGGCATGACCGTCCAGCACTCGTTCATCGACATGGACCTGCTGCCGCTCGGTCCGACCAACACCGCCGCGCTGAACGCTGCCGGCACCAACGGCGGCGCCACGATGGCGGCCCTGACCATGTCCCCGAAGACGACCAGCGCCCCCGGCGTCTACAACACCCAGGTCTGCGGCTACGCGCTCGCGGCCGGTCCGGGAACCGGCGGCTCCACCCCCT
Organism: Planctomycetota bacterium; assembly: GCA_003696625.1. Classification (GTDB taxonomy): domain Bacteria; phylum Planctomycetota; class UBA1135; order UBA1135; family UBA1135; genus J029. The sequence continues at coordinate 11,831 of RFGR01000151.1, read as the reverse complement.
ACATCATCGACAATTCCGGCTTCGCCACCTTCGACGCCATGCTGGTGTCGATCGACTTCGGCGGCCCCTGCACCGAGTTCGGCATGATGCTGGGCGACTGGATCGGCCCGGCCGTCCTGAACTTCTATTCCGGCGGCTCGCTGATCTACACCCACACTTCTTCGACCTTCACCCAGTGCGGGGCGCAGTTCTACCAGATGAGCGGCGGCACCTTCGACCGGGTCGACATCGACGTCTCGACCTCCGCCGGCAACTGGGTGCTGATGGAGCTCTACGTCGAACAGACGGTGGTCGGTCCGACCCTCTCGGTGTCCAACCTGGTCGCCGGGCAGACCGCCACGATCTCGGTCTCGAACTGCACCCCGAACGGCATCGTCCGGCACGGCTACTCGCTGTTCGGCGGCGGCCCGGTGAACACCCCCTACGGCCAGCTCCTGCTCAGCCCGCCGTACCGCGAATTGCCGGCGATCACCTGTGACGCCGCCGGCAACGGCAGCATGACGGCGAGGGTGCCGGCCGGAACCACCGGCATCATGGTCTGGCAGCACGCCTTCGACCTCGGCTCGCTGACCTTCACGAACGGGATCTCGAACGTCATCGGCTGAGGTCCCCGCCCCCCCCGCTTTCGGCCGCCCGGTCCTCCCGGGCGGCCGGTTTCTTCAGGAACGACCGAGGTTCTCCGAAAAAATCTCTGTCCCGAACCCGGCGGGGCATCGCTCTTCCGTTGAGGTCTCCGGCTTCCCTCTTCCACCCCTAGAATGGCGTCCGAGCCCTTGCCCGCCCCGGTCTTCTCCCACCCGGATTTCGCGGACTTTCCGGACCTCTTCGACGGATTGTGCCGCCTCGCCCACGCCATCCTCCGGGATTGGGCGGAGGCGGAAGACTGCGCCCAGGAAGCCATCACCCGCTTCGCCGAGAGGCCCCCCGCCCGGGGCGATCGGCCGCGCGCCTACCTCTATCGGGCGGTCGTGAGCTTGGCGATCGACCAGCTCCGCCGGCGGGGCGCCTCCCGCCGCCGGATCCGCCGGCTTGAAGCCGCGGTCACCGATCGCGCCCGGTCGGCCGACCCGGCCGCCACGGCCCAGCGGATCGAGACCATCCGGCGACTGGCCGAGGCGATGGAGCGCCTCCCCCGAAAGGACCAGCAAATCCTCGACCAGCGGTTCATCCAGCGCCGCTCCCTCGAGGCGATCGCCGCCAGCCTCGGCGTCGCTCGCAGCACGGTTCGGAAGCAGATCCTGCGGGCGCTCGCCCGCCTGCGGCGGCTCCTCCACGAAGACCTCGGTTCGGACTACCCGACGGCACTGGCGTTCGCCTTCCGTCTCCGGCTCCCGCGTCCGTTGCCGCTCCTGGCCCTGCCGGAGGTGATCGCCGCCGCGGTCCTGGTGCTCGGGATGACCTGGACCCTCCTCCGGCCCGCCGCCGACCAGCCCGCCCCGGCTCCGGAGGAGGCCGCGGCGATCGACGCCGCCGCGCCCGCCCCGGAGCCCACGGCGTCCGCGGCCGCTCCGGAGGGCCGGGCGCTCCTCGAGGCGCCCTTCGCCGCCGCGCCTCGCTCCAGCCGGAGCGAGGACCCGTGGCGATGGAGCGGACGGATCCTGGACGAGGCCGGCGCCCCGGTGCCGGACGCCTCGGTCCTGGCGACCCACGGCGAGGAGATCTGGATCGAAGCCGCCTCCTCGGGCGGGAGCTACTCGATCACGCTGCCTCGGCACTGGCCCCCCGCCGAGACCCAGCTCTACGCGGTCGCCCCCGGGGGCTGCGGCCTCCAGGTCGACCTCGGCGAGCAGACTCCCGGCACCGCGGTCGATCTCCGGTTCCGGCACGGCGACGCGCGGCTCGACTTCCAGGTCCTGGATCCGACCGGCGCCCCGGCGGCCGCCGGCGGCTGGGTGGTGTTCTTCGAAGCCTCCGAACGCAGGGCCGCGGCGCCGCTCGACCGCACCGGGCGAGGGGCGATCTGGCTCCCCTCCGACTCCCCCTGGTTCCCCCAGGTGTTCGACGCCGACCTGCACGGGATCCCACAGCCGCCCAACCAGGAGCAGCCCCGGCTGATCCTCGACCCGACGGCGCCCCTCTTCGCCTCGATCCCGGTGCTGCCGGGCCCGGACCGGTTCCGGCTCGAGCTGGTCGAGGCCGGCGGCTCGACCCCGCTCCCCTCGGCCTCGGTCACCTGGCTCGGGCCGAAGGAGCGGCAGGTCGATCTTCCGGTCGGAGCGAACGGCGCCGTGGACTGCCCGAATCCCGATCCGAGCCACCGTCCCCTCCTCCTGATCCAGGCTCCTGGCCGGTTCCCCCTCCTTCTCGACCTGACCACCGCGAGCGGTTCGCCGGTGCGAGTGCCGCTTGCCCTCGCGGACGTCCAGCTCATCCAAGGCCTGGAGGGTTCCACACCGCATCCTCCCGGCAGTCGGGCCTTCCTCCGACTCCACCTTCCGGTCCACCGCCCGGCCGTCGGCGGGATCCAGCCCACGGAGGAGACGCGGCCGACGCCCGTCCTCGAACTCTCCGCCGACGCCGACGGAATCTACGATCTGCCGCTGCCGCACGAGGGGCCGGGCGACCTGACGGCGACGCTGTGCCGGGACCAGGATCCGGATGCAAGCCGCTTGCCCTTCCGGCTCGCCGCTCTTCCTGCCGGTCGACCGGCGATCTGGAACACCGCCCCGCCGCCGACGGCCACTCTCGAGGTCGGCCTGCGGGACGCACGCGGCGACCCGCTCGCGGGAGCCGAGGTCCACGCGATCGTGGTGGACGCCCCGCCGCTGGACGACCTCGCTCAGGCCCGGACGATGTGGGGGCCGCCTGCCCTGCACGGCACTTCGGGCGCCGACGGACGGGTCTCCCTCGCCCTGCCCGGCGGCTCCCGGTTCCGGCTCCGGATCGTCCCGCCGCACTCGGTCCAGGACCCGATCCGGCCGGAACCGGTCACCGAACAGGAATGGACCGCGCCGGCCGCGGGGCTCTTCTCCCTGGAGATCGCGACCGGATTCGGCGACCGTTCGATCTCCGGCCAGGTCCTCGAACCCGACGGGCGGCCCCCGGTCCGCGGCCGCTACCTGATCGAGGCCTGGGCACCGGCCGGCACCGTGGCGGCCGGGCTCGAGTGTCTCGCCACCGAACCGATCGAAGCCGACGGCCGCTTCCTCCTCGGCGACTTGATGGAGGGGCCCCTCGAGCTTCGGGTCCTCGATGCCGCCGGCGTCCCGATCCACCGCCAGCCCTGCCCGGCGGAAGCGGTCGAGGTGCGCGTGGACCTGCCGCCGAGGCGGATCGTCACGGTCGAGGTCGCCGGCGCGAACGGCGAGCCGACCCCCGACCGCCCGGTCGAGGGCCTGCTCCTCGCCGCCGACGGCCGGCTCCTTCGCCGGGCGTGGACGAGGCCGTCCGAGGTCGACCGGATCGTCTTCCTGGACGTTCCGGACCGACCGGATCTCCGCCTCGTCCTGGCCGCGGCCGGCTGGGTCACCTGGACCGGTCCTCTCGACCTGGCCGAGGCCGCGCCGATCCATGCCCGGCCCGCCCGCGCCCGCTGTCGGGTTCCGGTGCCGCCCGGCCTCCAGCTTCCGGAGGGGTTTCGTCTCGTCTACAGCACCGACGATCCCGGCGGCTTCGCCTGGCGCTCCTCCCGTCGACGCCTCTTCGCCGGCGAGTTCCTGCTCGAGGACGTCCCGCCGGGGCCGGTCCAGCTCGAGATCCAGGACGCCTCCGGCCGGCGGATCTGGCCGCCGATCCAGCTCGGTCCCTGAACCGTCGCTCGGCTAGAATCGGTTCGCCCGCCCCGGGCGGGGCGATTCCCAATCCAGGACTCTCATCATGCCGAACCGACTCGACGACTACACCGAACTCACCGCCGACGGCCAGGGCTGCTCCGTCACCTTCTCCCTCCGCCTCGCCCGGCCGCCGCAGGGAGAGTCCGGTTCGGCCACGATCACCTTCCACGACGGGGCCGCCGGCACCTCCCAGCAGCCGAACCTGAGCAACACCCCGGCCGTCTCCAACCCGGTGGACTGCGGCGACAGCGCTTGTCGGATCCAGGTCACCCCTGTGCCGAATTGGGACTCGGTCGCCGGCGTCGCCGACCTCGAGACCGAGATCGTGAAGTCCTGAGGGCGGGCAGCGAAGCGGCCCCGGGGCCGGAGCGAGGCACCGGGGCCGTTCGTCTGGTAGCGGAGGAGGGACTCGAACCCCCGACACGCGGATTATGATTCCGCTGCTCTAACCAACTGAGCTACTCCGCCGCTCACCGGCGATCGCCGTCGGCGAGGGGCAGGATTCTAGCGGGGTGCCGCCGCGGAAGCCAGAGCCGGACCGGCTTCCATCTGAGAGCGGCTCAAGCGGAAGACCGGACCGGCCGTAGAATCCTGGTCATGTCCGGACCTCTCCACCGCCGCGGCTTGTCGCTGCTCGCCGCCGTGCTCGCCCTGCCGCCCCTCGCCGGCCAAGTGACCGAAGAACCGCTCGACCGGACCTCGGTGGCGCCGGCGCCTTCGAACCAGGAGAGCGAGGTGGACTTGGAGCGGGAGAAGGCCGCTCTGGCCGAGATCGACGCCTACGTCGCCGGTCGCAAAGGCCGGACGCCGAAGGATCCGGACGAAGCCCGGGCCTGGTTCGAACAGTACCGGGACGACCTCCTCGAGCTGGAGCGGAAACACCACGGCACCTGGGCCGGCTGGCAGGCGCTGATGACCGTCGGCCAGATCCAGTCCCGGGTGCTCGACCGTCCCGAGGAGGGAGTGGAGACCTACGGGCGGGTCTGGCAGGGGGTCCGCGGCCGCACCGACCAGCCGATCCCGGGGGTGTTCCTGAACGTGCCGCGGGTCGGCCTGCGCTACGCCGAGGCCCTGATCCGGCTCGACCGGCTCGACGAGGCCGAAGCGGTCCTGCGCGAGGTGGCCGGCACCGAGCTGCCGGAGCGAACCCGGATCCTCGAGCGGCTGCGGGAGCTGCCGGAACTCCGACGCCTGGTTCCAGGCACCCCGGCGCCCGAGTTCGAAGCCGTCGACTTCTCCGGCCGGACCCAGTCGCTGTCCGCCTACCGCGGCCAGGTCGTCCTCGTGTTCTTCTGGTCCGCGATCAACGGGCCGAGCTTGTCCCTGATCCCGCAGGTCAAGGAGCTGGTCGCCGCCTACGCCGCGTCCGGTCTCCGGGTGCTCTCGGTGAACGTGGACCCGCACGTCACCCGGGAGGACCAGGAGCGCCTCAAGGCCCAGGGCCAGCACTTCCTGCCCCGCCTGTTCTCGGCCGACGACCTCAAGAAGGCGATCGCCCGCCACGGCGTGACCTGGCCGGTGATCTGGGACGGCAAGGGCATGGAAGGGCCGCTGCCCCGGTTGTTCACGGTCAAGGCGCCGCCCGGCGCCTATCTGATCGGGCGGGACGGACGCATCGTCGGCCGCAATCTCCACGGCCGTCGGCTCCGGGCCGCGGTCGAGGCCGCCCTCAAGGCGAAGGCGGACTGAGCCGACCGGCCGCCCGCCGCAGCCGGCCGAGGGCCCGCTCCCGGCCGAGCAGGCCGAGGATCTCCCCGACCGGAGGACCGCCGAGGGTGCCGCTGAGGGCGGCCCGCAGCGGCTTCATCACCTTGCCCATGCCGAGACCGAGCGCGGACGCCAGCTCCCGCGCCCAGGAGTCGAAGTCGGCCGGTGGAAAGACCTCGGCCTGCTCCAAACGCTCGGCCGCCGCCGCCAGGACCCGACCGGTCTCGGGGGCGGCCAAGGCGGCGGTCGCCTTGGCGTCCGGCCGGTCGGCGCCGCCGGGCCGCAGGAAGGCGCCCTGGACGGCGGCATCGCCGTAGAGCCGCAGGCGCTCGCGGAAGGCGGCGGCGAAGCGCTCCAACCACTCCTCCGACGTCGCCGGGCCGACGATCCCGGCCTCCGCCAGCCAGGGCCGGAGCCGGGGCGCCAGTTCGGCCGGCGGCGTCGCCCGCAGGTACTCGCCGCAGAGCCAGTGCAGCCGGTCGAGATCGAAGACGGCGCCGGCCTTGTTGATCCGCCCGAGGTCGAAGGCGGCCACGAACTCCTCGGGCGTGAACCGGTCGGTGCGGTCGTCGATCGCAAAGCCGAGCAGGCCGAGGAAGTTGAACATCGCCGGGGCCGGGTAGCCCTTGGCCCGGTAGTCCTCGATCGCCGTGTCACCGGTCCGCTTGCTCAGCTTGCGCCCGTCGGCGCCGAGGATCAGCGGCACGTGGGCGAACTCCGGCTCGGGCAGACCGAGGGCGCGGCAGAGCAGGAGCTGCTTCGGCGTGTTCGCCAGGTGCTCCTCGCCGCGGATGACGTGGCTGATCGCCATCGCCGCGTCGTCCAAGGCGCAGACGAAGTTGTAGGTCGGCATGCCGCCGCTCCGAACGGCGACCCAGTCCTCGACCTCCTCGCTGCGGAAGCGGACCCGACCGCGGATGTGGTCGCGGACGACGATCTCTTCGCCGGCCGGAACCGCGAAGCGCAGGACGTGGGCCTCGCCGGCGGCGGCCCGCCGCTCGGCCTCGGCCCGGTCGAGGCCGCGGCAGCGGCGGTCGTAGCCGATCGCCGAACTCCTGGCCGCCCGCTGTTCCTCCTTCAGGGCCGCCACCCGCGCCGGCGGGCAGAAGCAGCGATAGAGCCAGCCCTCCTCCAGGCCGCGCCGGGCCGCCTCCCGGTAGCGGTCTTGGCGCTGGGACTGGAAGTAGGGGCCGGCGTCCCCGCCCTTCTCCGGACCCTCGTCCCAGTCCAGCCCGAGCCAGCGCAGGCTGTCCAGGATCGAGCGCAGGGAGGCCGCGGAGTTCCGCTCCTGGTCGGTGTCCTCGATCCGCAGCACGAAGACCCCACCGTGCCGGCGCGCGAAGGCCCAGTTGAAGAGCGCGGTGCGGGCGCCGCCGACGTGGAGCCGGCCGGTCGGGGACGGGGCGAAGCGGACGCGGGGCGGGGAGCCGGGCGACATGGCGGCGGGATTCTAGGCGGGCGGCGGCAAACCGCCGCGCCGCCCGGGGCAGCCGCCGCCGGCGCCCGGCCGAGGCCTAGGGGTGGACCCGGAGGCTGACCTTGTTCGTGAGCTGGTTGCCGATCGTCAGGACGATCAGGGCCTGCAGGTGGAAATCGCGGCCGGCGGTTCCCGGGCCGGGCGGCACACTGACCGGGTAGCTCAGGCCTCCGGGCGGCACCAGGATCGGCGGCGACTGCCAGGCCAGGGCGTTGCGGTCGATCTCGAGCAGGCCGAAGGCGGTCGGCAGCGGCGCCGGCAACAGGCCGCGGGAGGCGCCGAAGACCACCGAACCGCCCACGTCCGGCACCTGCAGGGTGAGGGCGCCGCCGGCGACGGGCCAGCCGAGCACGTGCAGGTTCTGGTCGCCGGCGTCGGCGCAGAAGATGCTGCCACCGTTGCCGAAGACGTTCGCGTGCACGGCCTTGGTTCCCATCACGAACACGTCGCCGTCGGGGTCGAGATCGAGGTCGTAGGCGGATCCGGGGCTGTCCAGACTGCAGCTCAGGACGCCGGCGGCGACGTCGTAGACCAGACCCTCGGGGACGGCGTTCAGGGAGTCGCCCCAGGAGCAGAAGGCGGCCCGCTCGCCGGCGTCGTCGAGGGCGGCGTCGCGGCCGCTGAGCTGATAGGCGGTCCCCGGAGCGTCCCAGGCCTCGAGGAACACCCCGACGTCGGCGTCGACGTCGTGCACCCCCACCTCGATGTGGTCCATGGCCGGCGAGTATCGCTGGACCAGGAAGGCGCAGTGGCTGCCGTCGCGGTCGAGGGCGACCGCGCCGACGTAAACCGAACCGGCGAAGGAGCGGTGGACCTTCAGGGTCCAGTTCCCCGGCGAGGTCTCCTCGTAGACCCGGAAGTAGCCGAACTGCCCGTAGGCGAAGCGCTTGCCGTCCCCGGACAGGGCGTGGGCGTCGAACGAGGCGCCGATGTTGTGGCGGTACTCCTCGACCCCGTTCAGGGTGTCGTAGATCACCGCCTCGGAGCCGATGTTGAAGTAGGCCCGGCGGCCGTCGTCGCTCAGTCGGGCCTGGCGGGCGTGGAAGCTGGTGCCGCTGGCCAGGGCGCCGCTGGCCAGCAGATTGCCGGCCCGGTCGAAGGTGCGGACGAGCAGGCTGCCGGTGTTCGGGTCGGCCTTCCAGGCCAGCACGATCGAGCCGTCGTCGCTCACCGCCGCGCCGCCACCGAAGTAGTTGGCGGTGCGCGGGAAGGTGTAGCTCCAGTCGACGGCGCCGCCGGCCATCGTGTCCCAGACCCGCAGCACCCCCTCGTAGTCGTAGCCGCTGCCCGGGTCCATGTCGGTGGCGACCAAGGCCGCCGCGACCGGAGCCCGATCGGCCAGCGCCACCTGCGGGGCCTCCGAGCCGAGGGTGGAGAAGTCGAACAGGGGCTGCGGATCGACGCCCGGGAAGGCGGCGACCCCCTCGTTGTTCAGGCCCTTGCCGGCGATCACGGCCGCGCCCGAATCGCCGACGGCGACGGTCTCCGCGATCCAGGCCTGACCGTTGTCGTCCACCCGCCAGCGCGGCGCCTTCACGGTCCGCAAGCCGGCGCTCGGCGAGCCGACCACGACCCAGCCGCCGGCGTCGCGCACCTCCTCGACCACGCGGTCGCCCTCGGGACCGATCACGACCCGCTCGCGGACCTCGACCTGGGGCAGGAACGCCGGAGCGCAGAGGGGAAGAAGGAGACTGAACACCATGGCCCCAGAATACCTCGAAACGAGAAGCCGAGGGCGCGGCGGTCGGGGGGGGGCGGCAGGGCCGCTCCCCGCGGCGGACCCGGAGGCGGTCTCGGCCCCCATCTCCCCGCCCGGGTCCGGGACCGGCCGGCTGGGCCGGCCCCCACCCCACACCGCTGCCTAGTGCTCGACGAGCACCGGCTCCAGATCCTCGTCGAAGTCGACCTCGTAGCCCCAGTAGACGTTCATCCCCTGGCCCGGGGCGAGGCTCAAGCGCCAGCGGTAGCGGCCGCGCTCCTTCTGGTCCCGCAGGTCCTCGTCCGAGCGGAGCGGCGCCGGGCGCAGTTCCACCGGCCGGACCTCGATGCCACCACCTCGGCTCACCGGCAGGGCCTCCTCGACCAGGACGGTCACCGGGGCCGGCGCGGCGGCGCTGAGCTTGAGGCGGGCCCGGAAGACGCGGGAGATCGTCACCGTCGAGCTGAGAAGGCCCGGGTCGTCGCGCTCGTCGCGGACCACCTCGAGGGCGACGCTGAGATTGGGATCGATGCCGAGGTGGATCCGGGTGCTGTCGCCGGGCCGAAGCACCGGGAACTGCGAGGTGCCGAGGAAGTCGGGGCCGAGGAAGATCCGGGCGGTTCCAGGCAGCAGCGGGGTGTCCCCGGCCAACCGAACCTCGGCCCGAAGATAGGCCTTGTCGCTGCGCGAGGGCACGACGTAGCGCTCGGGCCGGACCTCGAGCGGCACTTCCCGCAGGTGGAAGCGATAGGTCTCGCCGTCGCTGCGGATCGTCTTCCGGTCCGGCAGTCGGAACAGAGCGGTGATGCCGAGGTCCTCGACCTGGGTCTCGGGGGCCGGCTGGAACGCCTCGCCGAGGCGGGCCTGGTCGGCCAGGGCGAGGCCTTCGCTCTCGAGACCGCGGCGACTGGAATCCTCGACCCGACCGTAGGCCGCGGCCGGGGTCCCGGCGGCCAGCGGCTCGAACACCCGCAGCGGCAGGGACGGCGGATCCAGGCCGACGCTGGGGGTCGAGGTGCTGAGAAGGACCTCGGCGTCCGTCCAGTCCTCGCCGCTGCGCTGGGCGACCTCGGCGACCAGGCCGACGGTCACGCCGGTCAGGTCGGGGGCGACGCGGACGTCGTAGGCCGGCGTCCAGCTCGCGCCGCTGACCAGATAGGTGGCCCGCAGCCGGATCGGGCCGGCGGCCTCGGCCCAGACCTGAACCCGGCCCAGGTAGTAGCGGCGCAGCTCGCCGTCGCCGCCGCCGAGCCGGCGTTCGACTTCCTCGATCCGGGCCTCGAGGCGGTCCCGCTCGGCCTCGTAGGCGGCCAGTTCCCGGTCCAGCTCGGCGCTGCGGGCACGGACGAAAGCGAACAGGCCCTCCAGGCCGCCGGCCTCGGCGCCCTCGCCGAGGGAGGAGACGGCGTCCACCCCGGCCAGGCCGGCGACCAGGGAATCGACCATGGCCCGGCCGGCGTCGATCGAGGCCTTGTCCGCGTCCAGATCCCGCCGCTTCCGGCGCAGCTCGGCGAGTTCGCCCCGCAGACGGTCCCGCTCGCCTCCCTCCAGAGCGTCACCCGTGACCAGCCGCGGTTCCACCCCCTGGATCACCCCCCGGCCCTCCTCGACCCGGACCTGAAAGGAGCCCGGGTCGAGGCCGAGCGGCAGCGGTCCGATCTCAACCGACAGCGGCCCCGGCTCGCCGGCCTCGATCGAGAAGGCGCGCTCGACCAGGGCGCGGCCGGCATAGACCGTGACCCGGTCCAGGACCGAGTCGGTCGGCTCCGGCCCGGCGGGCTCCTGGGGAAAGGCGAAGGCCGGAGCGAGGGAAAGGAACCAGGCGGGGGCGAACATGGCGCGAAGAGGGTGCCGGCGGCGGCACGGAGGGGCTATTCTAGGGCTCTTTCCCCGGCCGCCCCCGCCCCGGTGGGCCTGCTCGGACCCTGATGGACCCCGTCCCCGTCGTCGGCGCTGGCCTGGCAGGCTCGGAAGCCGCCTGGCAGATCGCCGAGGCCGGCTTCCCGGTCCGGCTCTACGAGATGCGGCCGACGGTGCCGACGCCGGCCCACCGCAGCGACGCCTGCGCCGAACTGGTCTGCAGCAACTCCCTGGGGTCGTGCCTCCCCGACCGGGCCGGAGGGGTCCTCCAGGCCGAGCTGCGGGCGCTCGGCTCGCGACTCCTCGCCATCGCCGAGGCCACGGCGGTACCGGCGGGCCAGGCCCTGGCGGTCGACCGCGAGCGCTTCGCCGCCGAGGTGACCCGGGCCCTGAGCGAACATCCGCGGATCGAGATCGTCCGCCGCGAGGTCCGGGCCGTGCCCGAGGCGCCGGTGGCGGTGGTCGCCAGCGGGCCGCTGACCAGCGACGCCCTGGCCGCGGATCTCGCCCGCCTGGCCGGCCGCGGCCACCTCGCCTTCTTCGACGCCGTCGCGCCGGTGGTCGAGACCGCCACTCTCGACCGCTCGGTGGTCTTCGCCGCCTCCCGCTGGAACCGCGGCAGCGCCGCCGAGGGCGACTACCTGAACGTCCCGCTCGAGCGCGAGGACTACGAGGCCCTGGTCGACGGCCTGCTCCGCGCCGAACGGATCCCGCTGCGGGAGTTCGAGACCGCCGATCCGCGCGCCCGCCGCTTCTTCGAGCGCTGTCTGCCGGTCGAGGTCCTCGCCGCCCGCGGCCGCGACGCCCTGCGCTTCGGCCCGCTGCGCCCGGTCGGCTTGATCGACCCGCGTACCGGCCGCCGGCCCTGGGCGGTCATCCAGCTCCGGGCCGAGAACCGGCAGGGCACCCTCCACAATCTGGTCGGCTTCCAAACCAACCTCCGCTACGGTGAACAGGAGCGGCTGCTGCGCCGCCTGCCCGGGCTGGCCAGGGCCGAGTTCGTCCGCTTCGGCAGCATGCACCGCAACACCTTCCTGCGTTCGCCCGAGCTGCTCCGTCCGACCCTCGAGTGGCGGACCCGGCCCGGCCTGTTCGTCGCCGGCCAGCTCACCGGCATGGAAGGCTATCTCGGCAACATCGGCTCCGGGCTGCTCGCGGCCCGCAACGCCGTCCGCCGGCTGGCCGGAGGGGAGCCGGAGGTGCTGCCGGTCGACACCCTCCTCGGCGCCCTCGCCCGCCATGTCGCCGAGGCTCCGGCGGCCGATTTCCAGCCGATGAAGGCCGAGTTCGGCCTCCTCCCTCCGCTTCCCGGCCG
>RFGR01000150.1 GCA_003696625.1 Planctomycetota bacterium | reverse complement strand
CTCCAGAACAGCCACTCCGGGGTGCGCCAGGAGTCGTGCCGCGGCCCGGCCGGGTGGAGCACGCGGGCGCCGGCGCGGAGCCGCGCGAGGGTGGGGGCGTCGAGCACCTCGCTCACCTCGACGCCGGGCGGGAGGTCCGGCGCCGGCGGCGGCTCGGGCGGCCGCCACGGCGCCGCCGGCGGGCCGCCGGCCAGCTCCACCTGCCAGGACCACTCCTCGGGCGGGTCCTTCCAGCGGCCGGCGGCGTCCTGCAGGCCGAGCGGGGCGCGCGGCGCGTCGCGGGCGCCGCAGATCACGTAGCCGGCCTCGGGGAAGGCCCGGACCAAGCGCTCGGCCTGGTCGCGACGGACCGCCCGCGCCAGGCGGGCGGAGTCCTCGTCCACCGCGTCGGCGGCCATCGTCTCGCCGAGGAGCAGCGGCCGGCGCGGGCGCGCGGCCCGCGCGGCCCGCAGCCGCTCCAGGTACCAGGGCCACTGCGCGGGATGGAGGTAGGGGTGCTCGTCGTCGAAGTCGGCGACGTGGGCGTGGCCGAGCCAGCCGCTGTTGTCGGCGCAGAGGGTGCCCGGCGCGAGTTCGCGCACCAGCCCGGCGATCTCCCGCGCCGCCCGCGCGTCGCGCTGGTCGTTCTCGCAGGTGAAGGTGCGCAGGACGACGCAGGGGTGCGGCGCGTCGTGGGCCAGGAATTCCTCGTAGGCCGGCGCCAGGCCGCGGCCGAGCGGCCGGTTCCACAGCGGGTACTCGAGCCAGACCGGCATGCCCTCCTCGTCGCAGACCGCGAGGAAGCGCTCCGGTGGGATCCACAGGCAGCACTTGAGCAGGTTGAAGCCGCGCGCGCGCATTTCGCGCAGCTCGCGCCGGAGGTCGTCGGGCTCGGGGTCGGGGCCGGGCAGCTCCGGGTAGAGGCCCCAGTGGAGCAGGCCGCGGACGCGGAAGGGTTCGCCGCCGAGCAGCAGGCGCTCGCCGTCGGCGCGGAGCGCGCGGGCGGCGGCCGGCAGCACGGCGCGGTCCGATTCGCGGCCGCCGGCGAGCAGGCGGACGGTGATCCGGCCGCACCGCGGCTCGGCCGGGGACCAGGGCACCGGCTCGCCGGCGTCCACCGCCAGCTCGGTGTCGTCCGGCCCGTCCCAGACCGCGTCCAGCTCGGCCTCGCCGCGGCGCCAGCGCAGCCGCGGCCGGGCGAAGAAGAAGGCCGGGCCGGTGCGGGCGAGGAAAGCGCCCTGCCACAGCCCGCGCGGCGCGGCGCCGACCTCGGGCAGGAAGCCGGCGAAGGGCCAGCCGGCCGGCGGCGGCGCCACCTCGAGTTCCAGCCGCTCGCCGCCGCGGGCCTCGTCGAGCGGCACGCGGAGCGGCGTCCAGGAGGGGCCGACCTGGCCGATCTCGGCGCCGTCGAGCCGCAGCCGGCAGATCCCGGCCACCGCCGGCAGCTCGAGGTGGAGCCGCTCCCCGTCGCCGAGCGGCGGCAGCTCGACCGCCAGCGCGACGGCGCCGCGCGAGTCGGGGACGGGCCAGCGGTCCACGGCCGGATTCTAGGCGCCGCCGGCCGGGCCGCTGGCATGATCGCCGGACCCCGGCCGACCATGCTCGCCCTCCTCCCGCTCCTCCTCGCCGCTCCGCTCCCCGCGCCCCAGGAGCCGCCGCCGAAGCTGGTCCGCGCCTGCCGCGAGGAACTCGAGCGGATCGTCGCCGAGCGCGGCATCCCGGGCGCCACCCTCGGGGTCGTGCTGCCGGACGGGCGCTCCTTCGGCGTCGCCGCCGGCTTTGCCGACCCCGCGACCGAAGCGCGGATGACCCCGGACGCGCGCATGCTCGCCGGCAGCATCGGCAAGACCTTCTTCGCCGCCTGGATCCTGCGCCGGGCCGAGGAGGGAAAGGTCGATCTGGACGCGCCGCTCCGCCGCTACCTCGGCGACCGGCCCTGGTTCGAGCGGCTGCCGAACGCCGAGGGCCTCACGCTGCGGCTGCTGCTCGGCCACCGGAGCGGCATCCCCGAGCACGTCCAGGCGCCCGGTTTCCTGGCCGCGGTGCTGGCCGAGCCGGACAAGGTCTGGGCGCCGGGCGAGCGGCTGGCGTGGATCCTCGACCGAGCGCCGCTGTTCGCGCCCGGCGAGGGCTGGAGCTACGCCGACACCAACTTCATCGTTGCGGCGCTGGCGGTCGAGGCGGCGACCGGCGAGGAGGCCTACGCGGCGATCCGCCGCGAGTTCCTCCAGCCGCTCGGCCTGGACGGGATCGCCCCGAGCGACCGCCGCGAACTGCCCGGCCTGGTGCCCGGCTTCCCGCGGCTCCTGCGCCTGGAGGGGATGCCCGAGCGCACCCTGGACGACGACGGCCGCTTCTTCTGCAACCCGCAGATGGAGTGGGCCGGCGGCGGCTTCCTCTGCACCGCCCGCGACCTCGCCCGCTGGGGCCACGCACTGCTGGCCGGGGAGCTGCTGCGGCCGGAGACCCGCGCCGCGATGCGCGACGGCGTGCCGGCCACGACCGGCCCGGGCGACCGCTACGGCCTCGGCCTGCAGCTCTGGGACGCCGGCGGCGAGCTGGGCCCGGCCGAGGGCCACGGCGGCTGGTTCCCCGGCTACCTGTCCGAGCTGGCCCACTTCCCGCGGCTCGGCTTCACCCTGGCGCTGCAGGTGGACACCGACGACCTCCGCCGCGTCGGGCCGCTGCGCGAGCACCTGCGCGCGATCGCCGAACGGCTGCGGGTGCCCTACACGCCGACCGCGGGCTACGAGCGGCGCGAGCTGCGCGGCTGGACGGTGCGCGTCCACCGTGGTCTGCTCGAAGGCCGGCCGGAGCTGGCGGCGCGGGTGCTGGACGAACTCGACTGCCAGCTCCACCTGGTCGAGCGGGCGGTGCCCCGGGCGGCGCTGGCCGAGCTGCGGCGGGTCGAGATCTGGGTCGAGGACGGCGGCCGGCAGGACGGGGGGATGTGCTTCCATCCCTCCGAGGCCTGGCTGCGGGCCAACGGCTACAACCCCGACAAGACCTCGACGGTCGAGATCAGCTCGCCGGAGAACTTCCTGGCCTGGGTCGGCCACCAGCAGTGGATGGTGCTGCACGAGCTGGCCCACGCCTGGCACTTCCGGGTGGTGGACGGCCGGCCCGAACGGGCGGCGGCGGTGCGCGCGGCCTGGGAGCGGGCGCGGGACTCCGGCGCCTACGACCAGGTGCTGGTCTTCGACGGCCGCCACGGCCGCCACTACGCGCTCGAGAACGAGCGCGAGTACTTCGCCGAGCTGAGCGAGGCCTGGTTCGGCGCCAACGACTTCTACCCCTTCGTCCGGGCCGAACTGCTGGAGTGCGACCCGGAAGGGGCGGCGGCGGTGGCGGCGGCGTGGGGGGATGGGAAACAGGAGTAGGTTGGTTTTCTTCCAACAATCCCTTGGATTTCCCTTGCCCCCCCCCACCCCTGATCTGGTATTCATGGCTCTCGTCCAATGAGCAGGGATGAAACCTTTGCTCGCCCGAAAACCACAAGAACAACCTGAGAGGGATGACCCGAACGGCCTTGTTCCTTCTCTTGGCTTCCTCCTTCATGGCTTGGGTGCCGGTCTGTGATGCCCAGACCGTGAGCAACAGCGCCGGCGTCTGGCAGCGGAAGAATTGGCCCGTTCCGGTGGATCGGTCGGATTCCGGGACGATCGGTCAGCCCAATGGGAATGATTACCAGAAGATTGTGTTCGGCTGGATTCTGGGATACGATTTCCCCTTCGGCGCCATCGAACCGGCCAAGTCTCACAATCTAACCCCTCTCCCTTACACGCTCCAGGAAAATAGGACTGCGATGGAATCCTGGGATTACCGAGGGTCCAAGCACGGTGAGGTTGAAGAGAATGTCCAACTGAGGATGATCGGGAACTACAATATCGTCAAGGCCCACTCAGCTGCCTATGCGGTTTCTACCCTTGAATACACTTCAACCAGCATGGACGAGAATATCTCGGATCCAGTGGTGTGCAATAATGCCAATGGTGGTGAAACCGAACAAGGATCCATTGGGGAGGTGAATATCGACCTTGTCTTTTTCAATTTGACCTTCCAGATCGAGGCGACCACCGGTGAGGGTTCAGGCTCGATCAATGATGCAGGGGCGGCCTACGGTTACGCCTGCGATGTGAATAAATGGACGAGAAGACAGGCCACCCAGATCAACATCCATGGCGCAGCGCGGTGGATGGGCCAAGGGAATGCCGACGCAGAAGCTTGGGCGGACTCAGTCGGTTGGCTCGATGGAACGATCACCCTGACCGAAATCGGGACCTGTCCTTGAGGAGAAATGCCCATTGACTGGTAGATTCGGGCGGACTCGAATCGGGTCCGGGTCATGAGTCGGATGAGGCGAATCGCGTTGGGCCGGTCCACCTGGTTGACCGTCATCCTGCTGGCGGTGGCTGGCCTCCTGGTCGCCATCTTGCTCCTGGTCCACCGACAACCGGACGAGAGGGATCGTTCGGTGGATTCTCGCCAGAAGGCAGAGCCTCAGCGCGCCGAATCCGCCAGCTCTGGACCGGGAGCGGGGCGGAGCACCGTCCCCCTCGAGGTCCTTCTGTCTTTTCGGGACTCTCTTTCCCACCTCCCGCTGCACCAGGTAGCCGCCTTCTTCCTCGGCGACCAGGGCGAGGTGAAGTGGCGAGTCGGGCGTGAGGCCTCCCTTCCTGTCCCGGAAGAGGCCTGCCCGCTCGCGATCGTCTTCTCCCCGGGACATGTTCCACTCCTCCTGCCCGGACCCTTCGACAAACCCTTGGTCCAGGAAGTGGATCCCTGGGCGCAGGTCACGGTCCGGCTCGAGGATGTCCAGGGTGAACCCCTCGTCGGCGTTCCGGTCCGGCTTCGATTGGGCGGGGCGGCACCCGACGAGGTCCGGTCCCTGCTCTCTACGGTTGTCGGCCTGCCCGGCCTGGTCGAGGCGGCCACCGCAGGCCCGGAGGG
>RFGR01000018.1 GCA_003696625.1 Planctomycetota bacterium | reverse complement strand
GTCCGTCCTTCTTCACCCTGAGCTACCCTGAACCGAAAAGCAACATCGTGAAGTCTCTCTCTCTCTCTCTCTCTCTCTGGGTTGGGATCCTCGCGGCCGCCCCGCTGAGCGCGCAGGCCACCTACACCGCGCACTCCATGGACTGGCAGGGCACCCCCGTGGCCAACCACACCCGGGCCGTCGCCGTGACGGACACGGGTTTCGTCCTGTGTGAAGGGATCGACAGCACGAATGGTCACACCTTCGTCTACTGGTCTCGGCTCCGGCCTTCCAATCCAAACAACTGGGACCAGGCCCGCGCCCCGCACCCCGGCTACGAGGAGAGCTACGCCGGTGGGATTGCGATCACCGGAACCGGAGCGACGATCACGGGCTGGCTGCGCCCGACGGCCGGGCAGCTGGGCCAAGACGAAGGCTTCTTCTGGCCGGTGGACCCGGCGAACCCCACCGTTCCGGTGACGGCCTTCAAGGTGGATGGAAACGCCGTATCCCAACCCAAGGGGATCAACCGGGACGGCCTGATGGTGGGGAGGACCAGGACCATTCCGAATTCCCTGTACTGGAAGGGCTTCCGCCGATCGATCGACCTGAACGAACCCAACCAGGAACTCCCGCCGTTGGATTCCTCTTTTTCGCGGTCCTGGGCATGGGGGATCAACGGTGCCGGTTACACGGTGGGTGCTTCAGACACCACGATTGGGCCGCACAAGACCCAAGCCACGGCCTGGCTGCCGTCCAGTACGGCGCGCCGCGGTTTGGACTGGCTCGACCCGGCCCTGCCCGAGGCGGAAGCCAAGGCGGTGAACCGCGGGCTGTACGCGGTGGGTTGGTCCGGCGCGTCCGTTCCCGGTGCCTCATTGTCCATGGTGAAGAAGGCGGTGATCTGGACCTCGCCGACACCGCAGGCTCTGACCGACCTCAGTGGGGGAACGATCCTTGCCTCGCAAGGTGATGCTGCCCAGGCCATCAGTGCCGGAATCCCCGGGGTGCTGGAGGAAGAAGTTGTTGGGGAATATTGGGATGCGTCCCAACCGAATCCCCAGAAGTTGGGATTCGTCTGGAGCCAGACCGGCGGCTTCCAGGATCTTCGATCGCTGGTCGTGAGCGGGCTTCCTGTCAACGAACTCATTGTCGAGGCGAAGGGCATCAACAGCCTGGGTGAGATTGCGGCGACGGCCCAGGACATCTTGGGCCATCGCTACGCGGTGTTGCTGACGCCGAATGTCAGCACGCCGAGGCTGGGGCGGGTGAACGCGCCGCTGGCGGGGGCGCAGACTGTGATCTGCGGGATTGGGTTTGCGCCGAATACTACGGCCAACCTCTACGCTGACGATCAGACCGGGTCCTTTACCACAACGCTCTGTGGCCAGACAGTGATTACCTCTGTCGATACCAGTCCCTCGCAGAATCTGGTCGCTAGTGTATCTTCCGATGCGAACGGGAGAGTGATCTTCATTGGCTCTGTCCCGCAGCTCTCTTTCGGAACCAAGGTGTTTTTCCAGGCCATGGATTGCTTGATCAGCAATGTTGTGGAGGAAGTGATCCAATGATTGGTCGCGTTTTTGTTGCTTGCCTCCTTTTCCCTGTTCTTGCTGGGGAGAGCTGGGGACAAGGGGGGAACCTCCTGAGTCGGTGGCACGAGTACGGTGCGGTTGACTTCCAAGCATTCGGAGGGCATTTAGGCGTTCTGGACGATCTCGATGGAGATAGGGTCAAGGACTTTTTTGTCTCCTCCTGGAATGGTCTTCTTCTCCAGGTCGAACTCTACTCCGGGTCGGATGGCAGTCACATGTTCACAATCCAGCCGGTTCCTCCTTACGCCGGCATCGGACATTCCGTGGTCTCGGTGCCTGATATCGATGGAGACGGTTTACCTGATCTCGCTTTGGGTCTGAAAGACCCTGTCCCCAACTACCTCCCTGGGGCCATTGGCTTCTTCTCCGGCCGCACAGGTGGCCTGATCAGGATGTTGGACGGTGGTCGGTATGTGAGCTCCGGTTTCGGGGGCGACATCAGGCCGGCAGGGGACCTGGACAACGATGGGTTGGCGGACTACCTGACCACCGTGGGCAGAGAACAGCTTCTGGCCGTTTCCGGACTCCATGGCATACCGCTCTGGTCCCTGACCATCCCGAGTTTCATTCCGCTCTATCCAGACGCTCCGGTTCGGTCCCTCGGCCAGGATTTGAATGGCGACGGTGCTCCGGAGGTGGTCGTTGGTGACCCGGGGTGGGATCCCGGAGATGGTCAGTACCACGGCCGGGTACGCCTTCATTCCGGAGCCGATGGATCCGTCCTCTGGCAGTCGGCCCCAGGTGTAGCGGGCGGCCTGGGTGTGGATCTGGACGTGCTCAGTGATCTGGACGGCGATGGGGTTCCCGAAATTGTCGCAGGTGACCCAGGCTGGATCCTGTCCCCGCTCTCCCGGCTGGTCATCCTGTCAGGCCGGACGGGCCGGATCCTCAGGGTCCAGGAGTCCCAGGACCCGAACAATACTCTCGGAGCAGAAGTTGCCTCTCTTGGTGGAAGCTGGGATTCGGACGACGTGGTGGATTACGTATCCTCGTGCTATTGGCACGACGAGCCGAATACCCTTGATCCATTCGATGGCCGCGTGGATGTGTTCAGCGGGGCAGATGGGCACCTCATCACCTCGCTGTTCTCTTCGGACGGGGGGGAATTCGGTTTCAGTGTCGCCTCACTGGGAGACGTTGACGGGAACGGCTTCCCCGAACTCATTGTCGGTTCCCCACAGGAACGGGATCCGCAAACCAACCTGGTGGTCGGCGGAGCCCGGGTCTTCGAGTTCCGACCTGGTCTGTACGTCCGCCCCGCCACCCTCTCCGTCTCCGGCACGACCCCGGCCGAGGCGCTGATCGAGTTCCCGACCACCGAGGCGGCGCGGAACTACGCCCTGCTGGCGTCGGCGAGCGGTTACGGCCCGACGGTGCTGGGGGGCTTCGAGGTGCCGCTGACGATGGACCCGCTGCTGAGCCGGATGAGCGGGGGGTGGTTCCCCGCGTTCCTGCAGAACGGCCGCGGCCTGCTCAACCTGCAAGGGGACGCGCGGGCGCTGATCCACCCGGACCCGGCGCTGGCGCCGCACATCGGGCGGACGATCTGGCTTTCGGCGGTGGTGTGGGACGTGGCGCTTGGGACGGTGCGGATGGCGTCGGTGGCGCGGCCGCTGGAGATCGTGCCGTAGGCGGGACGCCTCTCCGCCTCGGCCGTCTCAGCCGCCGCTGCCCCCGCCGCCCCGCTTCTTGCGGTTCTTCTTGCCGCCCTTCTTCGGCTCCTCCTTGCCGCCGAGGAGGCCGCCGAGGACGTCACCGGCGTCCTTTCCGCCCAGCAGCTCGTCCTTCTTCTGATCGATCAGCTCCTTGGCCCGGCCCTCGGCCTCGGCCTTGACGGCGCCGGTCAGGATGTCCTTCAGGTCGGACTGGTTCTCGATCGCGAAGGTCGGTTCGGTCGGGCTGCCGCCGAGGGCGAAGTCGAAGGCCACCGGCGCCGCGGCCAGGGCATGGTTGAGCAGCTTGCAGAACTCCTGCGGCTTCATACCGAGGACCTCCTTGGCGCCGGCGCCAGGGCGGACCACCGCGTCGCGCAGCTCGAGCTTCACCCGGCCCTCGAGGTGGTCGGCGCCGAAGCGCAGCTTGCGCGTCTGGATGCCGAGGAAGCCCGACTCCAGCTCGTAAGGCAGCGACTTGGCCGCCAGCGCCATGATCGAGGCGGCCGGCAGCTCGGCCGCCTCGAACCTCAACCGCGAAAGGCCGCCGTCGCGGGCCAGGTCGAGGGCGAAGTCGATCCGACCGCCGTCGGCCAGCTCGCCCCGGCCGGCGATCGAAGCCGGCTCGGTCACCCCGGCCGGGGCGTCGCCCAGCCGGTCGAGGGTGAGGGTCAGGCTCGCGAGCGGCGGCAGCACCGGCCCGCCGGTGCGCTGGTCGAGGGTCTCCCAGCGGAAGTCGGTCAGGGCGGCGTGGCCGAGCCAGAAGCTCAAGCCGCCGTCCGCCTCGGCCTCGCCGAGGTAGCTGGCCCGGCCCGGATGGCGCGAGCGCTGCCGCGCCTCGCGCGCCTCCCGTTCCTCCGGCGTCTCCCCCTCGCCGCCGCCGAGGATCGAGCCGACCTGGTCGTAGTACTCCCGGTAGTCCTGCAGCCGCTCCCAGTACTCCTGGACGATCTGGACGAAGTCGCGCTCCTCCGGCGGGGTCTTCTTGCGCCCCGGGCGCTCGCGCGGCGGCTTCTCGGCCACCACCTCGGGCGGCGGTGGGCCCGGGTCGATACTCAGGCGGCCCTGCTCGTCGATCACCAAATGGAGGACGGCGCCGTCGAGGACCGCCTCCTCGATGTGCAGCCGACCGGAGAGGAGGTCGAGGGTGGAGGCGTCCAGCGCCACGCTCCGGGCCTCGGCCACCGGTTCCTCGGTCGAGCCGATCCGCAGGTCCTCGACTGCGGCCGAGCCGCCGAGGATCGAGAGGGAGGCGTCGCCGAAGTCGAGCGGCTGGCCCAGCGCGCCCGGCCCGTAGGTGCGCAGGGCCGAGGCGAACAGCGGATCGCCGGCCAAGAGCAGGGTGCCGGCGACCAGGACGACGACCAGGAGGACGAGAACGAGCAGTCCGGTGCGGAAGATCTTCATCGCAGCAGCCAGCCGAGGGCACGGAAGAGAAAGAAGCCGGACAGCGCCCGGGCCAGGCGCGACTCGCCGAAGCGCTCGCGCCAGGCCGGCAGCCGCCGCTTCATCACGAAGTACACCGGCGCGAAGACGGCCGCGCCGGCGAGCAGGCCGAGGACGGCGCCGCCCAGCCCCCAGTAGGTGTGGAGCTGGAAGGACGGCACCGCCTCGTAGCAGCCGCGCACCAGTCCCTCGGGCAGCACCCCCTCGATCAGCTTCTCGCCCAGCGCGGCGGCGGCGGCGTCGAGGAAGAGGATGCCGAGGAGCTTGGCCAGGGCGAAGAAGAGCACGGCCATCGGGATCGAGCTGCGGATCACGAGCATGACCACGAGCACGAGCTGCCACAGGCCGTTGCCGCCGAGGAAGCCGGTGCCGGGGTCGACCGCCTCGGACGGCATCAGCCCGAGGACGATGCCGAAGAAGATGCCGAGGGCGAACTCGAACGCGTCCACCTTGCCGGTGAGCGCCTTGGCGAGCTGGCGGAGGAGGGTGAGCATGCGTCTGTCGCCATCCTAGGGCCCGGCGGGCCTCCGGGCGGCCTCAGCGGGAGTAGCGGACGCAGAGGGCGCCGGGGGCGTTCACCAGCAGGTCGCCCCAGGCCGGGGCGCCGATCAGGAAGTCGGGCCGGCCGTCGCCGTTCAGATCGACCCCGCCGGCCAGGGCGTGACCGAAGGCGTCGTCCGGCCCGGTCGGCTGGATCCGGCCGAGGAGCAGGCCGGTGGCCCCGGAGACGACCAGCACCGGGCCGCCTGGGGCGAGGAAGTGGAAGCCGCGCCACTCGCCGGGGAGGCCGAGGAGGTAGTCGGCGAAGCCGTCGCCGTCGACGTCGCCGGCGCCGGCGGCGGCGGTGCCGAGGCCGCGGCCGGCCAGGCTCGGGGGCAGGGCGTGGCGGCGCAGCATCTGGTCCAGGCGGGGGGACCAGAGCTGGATCGCGCCGGCGCCGGGCTGGCCGACCAGCAGCTCGCTGAAGCCGTCGCCGTCGCAATCGCCGGCGGCGGCCAGGACGGCGCCGAAGCGGCCGCCGCCCACGTCGCCGGTCCACTCGGCCAGGGTGCCGCCGGCGCCGGAGTAGATCCGCACCAGGCCGAGGTCGTGCATCGCGCCGGGCAGGCCGACCGCGTAGTCGGGCCGGCCGTCGGCGTCGACATCGCCGCAGGGGGCGACCGCGGCGCCGAGGGCGCCGGCGGTGTAGATGCCGGTGTGCGCCCGCAGCAGGCGGCCGTCGGCGCCGGAGTGGATGCGCGCCTCGCCCTGGCCGGAGCGGGCGGCGGGCAGGCCGACCAGCAGGTCGGGCACGCCGTCGCCGTCGATGTCGCCGGGGCCGCAGAGGGCGTGGCCGAACTGCTCGCCGGCGGCGCGGCCGTCGATGCGCAGCAGGGTGGCGCCGCTGAAGCCGGACCAGACCCAGACCGAGCCGCTGGCAGGGCCGGCGAAGGCGGCGAAGCGGGCGCCGGCGGCGTAGTCGAGGTAGCCGTCGAGGTCGAGGTCGCCGACGGTGGCGCCGGCCTCGCCCAGCCGGACCTTGCAGCCCGGGCCGACGTGCCGCCGCAGGCGGGCACCGGTGCGGCCGTCGCAGACGTAGACCGCGCCCGAGTTGACCCCGTTCGAGTCGGCGCAGAAGGCCGAGGTGCCGATCTCGGCCACGCCGTCGCCGGTGAGGTCGTCGAGGAAGAACGCCGTCCGCCCCATGCCATCCCAGTGGTATCCCCCCGGGATGTCGAACCCCCCGCCCTGGAGCGAGGCGGCGACGAGGAGGGCGGTCAGCATGGTGGCCGGTCCCGGATCCAGGGTATACGATCCACGGACCATGAAACGGCTTCTCTCCCTGGTTCCGCTGGCCCTGCTGGCGGTCCCGCTCGCGGCCCCTCTCGTGGCCCAGGAGGGCGCCGCGCCGCCGTCGGAGGCGGCGACCAAGGCCCAGGCCCGCTTCCAGGAACTCACCGCCAAGGCCGACGAGGCCTACCAGGCGTGGATGGCCGAGGTCCAGGAGATGGCGCGCCAGGCCGAGGAGGCCGGCGAGGAGTTGTCCGCCTTCCCGGACCCGCCCTACGCCGACTTCATCCCGGACTTCCTCGCTGCCGCCGACGACTGCGCCGGCACCCCGGAGGAGGCCGACTTCCTGATCTGGGTGGTCGAGCACTCCTGGGGCAGCGATCCGGCGGCGCAGGAGGGCCTACGCACAGCGATCGACCGCCTCGCCGCCGGCCACCTGGCCGACCCGAAGATGGAGGCCGTGGCGCGCATGCTGCCCCAGCTCCGCTTCGTGCTCGGCCAGGAGCAGACCCGCGCCCTGGCGGCCAAGCTGGAGCGGGCCACTCCCTCGGTCAAGGTCAAGGCCTGGGCCGTCTACGCCCGGCTCGAGCCGGTGCTGAAGGACGGCGACCCCTCCTCGCCGGCCTACCAGAAGGCGCGCCGGGAGATCATGGCCCTGCTCGACCAGGCCGACGACGAATGGCTGAACCGGATGATCCGCGACGAGATCCTCGTGCGCGAGGAGTTCGCAATCGGCAAGAAGGCGCCGGACATCGAGGGGGTGGATCTCGACGGCAAGGCCTTCCGGCTCTCCGACTACCAGGGCAAGATCATCTTCCTCGACTTTTGGGGCGACTGGTGAGGCCCCTGCCGGGCCTTGTACCCGCACGAGCGGTCGCTCGTGGAAGAGATGCAGGAGAAGCCCTTCGTCCTGATCGGCGTCAACAGCGATCCGCTGGAACGCGCGCGCAAGGCGGTGGCGGAGAACGGTCTGAACTGGCGCAGCTTCCAGAACCAGCCCGAGGGCGCCGAGAAGCAGATCTCGGACGACTGGAAGGTCAGCGGCTGGCCGACGATCGTCGTCCTCGACGCCGACTTCCGCATCCGCTATCGCGGCCACAGCGGCGACGAGGCCACCGCGGTGGCCAAGGAGCTGGTGGCGGCGCTGACGAAGCAGGCGGCCGGCGAGTGACCGCCGGCCGGCCGCGGGCCGGTAGCTCAATGGTCAGAGCAGCGGACTCATAATCCGTTGGTTCCAGGTTCGAGTCCTGGGCGGCCCACCACCGCGCGATCCCGCGTCAACCTGCGTCCAGGAATGATCCGGACTGGGGAGGGATGAAGCGGAGTGGAAAGGGCTGGGGCAGGAGGCGGGAACGAAGAAGAACCCGGCTTGTTCTCGGGCAGGTTGGGCCTAGTATGGCGGCAACATCTGTCCTCCCTCTTCTGATCGAGGCGCCACATTCTCTCGTCCTCCACGCCAAGCATGAACATCCTTCTCCTCTGGGCCGTCACTCTTGGGTCACTGACGCCTCAAGCGACGAATGAGACATTCAAGCTGCAGGTCTCCGTTGCCGATCCCTACGCTCCGGCATGGATTCAGGAAGCGTCCATTACCGATTTGACGAGCGGTGAACAGATCACCACGAACTCAAACGGGATCGCCACCTTTTCGAGGTCCTTCCTGCCAGATGAGGAAACCACGCTGGTGATCCAGAAGGTGGGTTACCCGGATAGCTACCGTTTGGTGGCGCTTCCCAGTGGGAGCCTTACCGGGGCCTGCTTTTCGGAATCGACGTTCAATATCACGGCCTGCTTCTCTCCGGAACGGCTTTACCTCTTGGCTCCTGTCGGACCTGCGGGTGGGGAGCGCACCATCTGGCATCCAACCGGGCAGATGAAATACGCATTCGATGGCGATCCTTCCCCGATCGAGTATCTCCAACGAGTTCGTGTTGAAGTTCCCCCTGGGGCACTGGAGACCGATTATCGGATCGGGATCACTCCGATCCTGGCGGAGGCATTCAACAACTCCTTCATGGGCTCAGTTGCCCCTTCTACCTTCCCGCTGGCCCAGTTCAGGATCGACCTCTTCGATCTTCAAGGGAACAAGGTCCCAGAACACACTTTTCATCCTGCCATCAGGGTCGAGATCGCCTCTGCCTTCGTGGGGATGCCGATCACGGTCAATGAATCGCCGGTGTTCAGGTGTTTCGATGAAGGGGCTCTGCAGTGGACTTCTTCTGGAATC
>RFGR01000149.1 GCA_003696625.1 Planctomycetota bacterium | reverse complement strand
CTTCGGCGGCATCGTGTACACGTCCAGTCCGGCCAGGGTCGCGACCTGCTCGCCGGCGCGCATGCTGGCCCCGATCTGGCGGGTGGCGCAGAGGCCGTCGCGGCGCAAGGCTGCCAGCGCCGCCTGGCTGGCCAGGGTGGCCCGTTCGCCGACCCAGGCGCCGTCGCCCAGGCCTTCGCCGGCGACGTAGGCGTTCAGCCGACCCATGAACACGTTGACCCAGCTCGGCCGGGCGAAGCGGGCGATCAGATGGTTCTGACGGGCCGAGAACCCGAGGGTGAAGTTGACCGGGATGCCCTCGTCCTCGAGCCGGCGGGCGGCGATCAGGCCGGCCGGAGTCAGCGGCACCTTGACGATGAAGTGGTCGCAGAGAGCCGCGTAGCGCCGGCCGTAGGCGAGCGAACGCTCGACGTCGTGGGCCAGGTCGGTGTGCAGCTCGACCGAGACGAAGGCGCCGAAGCGTTCGTGCAGGCGCAGGCCGTGGCGGGCGTTCAGCGCGAAGGCGATCTCGAGCACCAGCTCCCGGTCGTCGAGGTCGGGCCGGTCGGCGCGGGCCGCCTCGGCCGCGGCCGGAATCCAGGTGTCGTAGATCCCCTTTTGGATCTCGGCGTTGAGCAGGGTGTTGTTCGTGGTCAGAGCGGTGAACTCGGCGCTCCACAGCGCCGCGGCCTGGTCCATGTCGCCGGTGTCCAGCCACAGCTCGGTGCCCAGCTCGCGCAGACGGCTCCAGAGCGGGTTCGGCTCCGCCGCCGCCGGCTGCTCGGCGACGCCGTCGCGGATGACCCGGGCGAGCTGGGAGGAGGCGAGGGCGGGAGCGTCCGACATGCCGCGCCGAGGATACCCGCGCGTCCGACCGCGGATCCGGTCCGGTTCCCTGGTCCCTGATGCGGGACCGGCGCGTAACCACCCCCCTTCGGTCCGAGGCCCAGCGGCCGGTTCCTTCCCCACCACCGCCCCGTCCGGGTCGGTACGGGGCGGCCCCAGGCCGACCGGGTAGTTGGCTGGGTGGTCCGGGAGAGGAACTCCCGCCGCCGGGATCCCCGCCTCGATCGGCTCCCCAGTGGGCAGGTCGCCTTCGCCGGCTCGCCCCGGGAAGGCCGGGGCACGCTCGGGACACTCCGCCCCCCGGGAAGACGAGAATCCCCGGCCTGGGTTACGGTTTCCCGGCGATCTGGGTCCAGCGATTGGGGCCGGATTCAGAGATCAGGTCCGCTCCGCCGGCGAGACCTTGTCCAGCCAACGCTCGAGCACCGCCTGGAGCTGTTCGACGCTGAACGGCTTGGCCAAGTAGTCGTCCATTCCGGCCGCCAGCATCGCCTCGCGGTCACCGGCCATGGCGTTGGCGGTCAGGGCGATGATCGGGGTGTGGCCGCCGCCCCCGCCTTCGATCTCCCGGATCCGGCGGGTGGCGCCGCGGCCGTCCAGCCGGGGCATTTGGCAGTCCATCAGGATCAGGTCCCAGCGGCCGGGGGCGAAGGCCTCGACCGCCTCGACCCCGTCCCGGGCCAGCTCGGCGCTGAGCCCGAGCCGGTCGAGGATCTTCCGGGCCAGAACCTGGTTCACCGGGTTGTCCTCGACCAACAGGATCCGCGGCCCTGGGGCCGGCGCGGCGGTCTTCTTCGGGGCCGGCTCGGCTTCCGTCGCCGGCGTCGGTTCGTTCCCTTCCTCGGCGGGTCCACCGGTGAAAGACCAGTTGCCGTCCAGGGCGGGACGAGCGGGGTCGGCGGCCGGGTCGCGGCGGAACAGCACCGTGAAGGTGAACTCGCTGCCGGTGCCCGGCTGGCTGCGGACCGAGATCGCGCCGCCCATCATCTCGGTGAGCTGACGCGAGATCACCAGGCCCAGGCCGGTGCCGCCGAAGCGACGGGTCATCGAGGCGTCGGCCTGGGTGAACGGCCGGAACAGCTTCGCCTGCTGTTCCGGGGTCATGCCGATGCCGGTGTCGCGGACCCGGAAGCGGACCAACACTTCCTCGCCGCGGTCCTCGGCCAGATCCACCGCCACCCGCACCGAGCCCTCCTCGGTGAACTTGACCGCGTTGCCGGCCAGGTTCATCAAGATCTGGCGGAGGCGGGTCGGGTCTCCGATCAGGGCGTCCGGCACGTCCGGGGCCACGTTGGCGCCGATCTGGAGGCCCTTGGCCTGGTTGGTGCCGCTGAGCAGGCGGACGACGCCGTGGACGATGGGCCGGAGTTCGAACGACACCTCCTCGATCGTCATCCGCCCGGCCTCGATCTTGGACAGGTCGAGGATGTCGTTGAGCAGACCGAGTAGGGCGCTGCCGCTCTCCCGGATCAGGCGGACGCAGGAACGCTGCTCCTCGTCCAGCTCCGACTTCTCGAGCAGGCTGGTCATGCCGATGACGCCGTTCATCGGCGTCCGGATCTCGTGGCTCATGTTGGCCAGAAACTCGGACTTCGCCCTGCTGGCCGCGTGGGCCTGCTGGAGCGCCTCGTCCAGCCGGCGGGTGTTCTCGAACAGGGCGCGGAAGGTCTGCTCGGCGCTCCTGGCGCCGGTGACGGCCGAGATCGTGCCGCCGAGGCCGATCACGGCCAGAAGCGGCAGCACCACGCCCTCGGCGCTGCCGGTCGCCAGATAGCCGGCGGCGAAGACCAGCCAGGTCATCAGGACGAGCGGCAGGATCCGCCGCGGCAGCTCGGGGTACATCGACCAGGTCGAGACCACCGGGAACCCGCAGGCCAGGATCACCGGGTAGCCGGAAGAGCGGTCCATCAGGCCGCCGACGAGGCCGAAGCTGAAGGCGAACAGGGCGTAGTCGAAGGCGACCCAGCGGCGGAGGCAGGCCCTCGAGGCGCGGCGGACCGCCAGCCGCGGCAGATGGTTGAGTGGTGCCGCCAACGCGCAGAGGCCGAGGATCAGCCCGAGCGATACCGGACCGGAGAAGAGATGGAAACCGACCGCGCACAAGGCCAGGCTGGCGAACGCCGCCAGCTCCGCCCGGGTGCCGACGGCGTTGGCTTCGAGCCAGCGCGCGGTCAGGAACGAGGAGTAGTCCTCGTGCTCGGCCGGGGGGATCTCGT
>RFGR01000004.1 GCA_003696625.1 Planctomycetota bacterium | reverse complement strand
CTGCTCGCCGCCGCCCGCGCCGCCGAGGCCGCCCCCGCCCCTGCCCCCGCGCCCGAGGACCTCGAGCGCTTCGCCCACCTGCAGGACCAGAGCGGCACGGTGGCGCCGATCTCGAACGAGGAACGCGCCGCCCGCCGCCAGCGCCTGGGCCGGATCCTCGGCGCGCAGGGCTTCGACGCCATCCTGATGGAGGGCGGCGCGACGATGAGCTACCTGAGCGACATGTCGTGGGGCCACTCCGAGCGGATGTTCGGCCTGGTCGTGCTGGCCGACGGCTCCCACTTCTGGATCTGCCCGGGCTTCGAGGCCGAGCGCGCCCGCCTGCGCATCCAGGCCGACGGCGGCCCCGGCGGCGAGATCGTCGAGTGGCAGGAGCACGAGTACCCCTTCGCGCCGCTGGCCGCCGCCCTACGCGAGCGCGGCGCCGAACGCCTGGCGATCGAGCCCTCGCTGCGCCACCGCTTCGCCCACGGCATGGCCCAGGCCCTCGGCTCGGACAAGGTGGACATCGGCCTCGACGCGGTGGTCGAACTCCGCGGCCGCAAGGACGCACACGAGCTGGCCATCCTGCGCCGGGCGCAGGAACTCACCCAGCAGGCGATCGCGGCGATGGCCGAGCAACTCGAGCCCGGCATGACCGGCGACCGGATCTCGCGCCTGATGAGCGCCGCCTACCGCCGCCTCGGCCTGAGCGGCGGCTGGACCCTGACCCTGATCGGCCCGGCCGCGGCCTACCCGCACGGCGGCGAGCTGTCCCGCCCGCTCGAGCGCGGCTCGGTGCTGCTGGTCGACACCGGCGCCGCCCTGCACGGTTACCAAAGCGACTGCACGCGGAGCTGGGTCTTCGACGCGCCGGTGCCGGCCGAGGTCGAGAAGGTCTGGCACACGGTCAAGGCGGCCCAGGAGGCCGCCTTCGCCGCCATCCGCCCGGGCCGCGAGTGCCGCACGGTCGACCAGGCGGCGCGCCGGGTGATCGAGGCGGCCGGCTACGGCGGCGGTTACGAGACCTTCACCCACCGTCTCGGCCACGGCATCGGCATGGAGGGGCACGAGGACCCCTTCTTCGACGGCGGCAGCCGCGTGATCCTGAAGGAGGGCATGACCTTCTCCGACGAGCCCGGGATCTACCTGTCCGGAAGGTTCGGCGTCCGCATCGAGGACGTCGTCGCCGTCACCGCCGACGGCGCCGATCACTTCGGCGAATGGCAGGCCGCGCCGACTGCGCCTACTGGATCACCACGCTGATCCGCTCGCTCTTGCCGCCGCGCTGCAGCGCCTGGGCCCAGGCCTGCCGTCCGGCCATCGCGGCCGGAACCGTGAACAGCCAGGAGGCGTTGCCGACCGGATCGGTCACCAGCATCGGGCCGGCCTGCCTCGGAGTGGCCAGGTTCAGGGCCACCCCGAGCTGAGGCACGCCGTAGGAACCGGGGCCGTCGAGGGAGTAGGCCAGCCAAGCGGGAGAGAGCGGTTCCGCCCCGACCAGGTCCACGACCAACGGCTGGCCGGCGACCGGCGGCGACGGCTGCGGGAACAGACGCATCCGCAGGTGCCGGACCAGCGCGGCACTGCCGGCGCCGAGGGCCTGGTCGCGATCGTTCGGGGCCGCCACCAGCAGAGCGTCACCGAGCAGGGCGATCCGCTCGCCCTGCTGTTCGGACAGCTTCGGCGACGAATCGAGGACCCGCCCCTGCTCCAGCCACTGCCCCGTGGCGGGGGCGCGTTCGAACCAGAGCGCGGTGCCGTGGTCCTGGCCGCCCTCGTCGGCGCCCGGCGCACCGGCGGCGAGAAGATCGCCGCTCAAGGCGACCGAGCGGCCGAACTGGTCGTCGGCGGCGCCGGCGGGATCGACCAAGACGGCCTCCTGGTTCCAGATCCGGTTGACCGGGTCGTAGCGGAAGACGAACACCTCCCCGGTGCGCCCGTTCGCGCCCGGAGCGCCGACCGCGAGGGTGTCGCCGTCGAGCGCCAGCGACCAGCCGAAGAGGTCCCCGGCGGCACCGCCGCCGGCGGTCAGCTTGGTCTCGAGGGACCAGTAGTTGAAGCCGGGCACGAAGCGGAACACCCACACCGCGCCGGCCGCTGAACCGAGATCGTCGTCGCCGAAGGCGCCGATCGCGGCGACGTCGCCGGAAACGGCCACCGCGCTGCCGAAGGAGTCGTCCGGGTCAAGCGCTCCGGCGCCGGGCCAGAGCCAACCCTCATAGACCCAGGAGCCGGCGAGTGGATCCCAGCGCCAGGCGTAGGCCAGGCCGGCGCCGGCGCCGGAATAGTCGTTGCCGGGCGCGCCGACCACGACCACCTCGGCTGAGACCGCCACCGCTTCGCCGGTCCGGTCGCCGCGGACGCTGGCGGCGGGATCCAGCTTGGCCTCTTCGTTCCAGGCCCCGGCGAGCGGGTCCCAACGGAACACGTAGGCGGCGCCGGAATCGACTTGCGGCGCATCCGCCGACCAGGCGCCGGCGACCAGCACACCGCCGGCCGCCGCCAGCGAGCAACCGAAGCGGTCGCCGGACCGACCGTCGGAGGCGGTCAGCTGCCAAACCCCGGTCGCGGTCGGATCGACCCCGAACACCCAGACCGAGCCGGACTCGGGCCCGAGATCGGCATCCCGCTCGTGGCCGACCGCGCCCCACTGGCCGTCGAGGGCCACCGCGGAACCGAACCGCTCGTACTTCTGGCCGCCGGGGGCGTAGAGTTCGCGGTCCTCGAAACGCTGGGCCGGCAGCGCCGCCGCCAGAGCGAGGATCGCCGGGAACACCGGACCGAGTCGCCTCACCATACCTCTACTCTAGGCCCCGGTTCCGATCGGGAAAGACCATCTGCTCCGCGTGCCGCCGACCACCCGTCTCCTGCCCCTTCCCGGCCTGCCCCTGGCTCTCCACGACCACGGCGGCGACGGCCCGCCGGTACTGCTGCTGCACGGCTTCCTCGACACCGGCCGCTCCTTCGACGCGGTCGCCGCCGCCGCTCCGCACCTCCGCGTGCTGGCCCTCGACTTCCGCGGCCACGGCGCCTCTCCCCGGGCGCCGCTCTGCGCCTCCTACCACCAGCTCGACCACCTCAAGGACCTGATCCGGACCCTCGACCGGCTCGAGGAGGAGGGCTTGGCGCCGGAGATCCTCGCCGGCCATTCGATGGGCGGTATCGTCGCCCTGCTGCTGGCCGGGTGCTGGCCCGAGCGGGTCCGCCGCCTGCTCTTGATCGAGAGTCTGGGCGCCCGTCCGGCCACGCCCTCCGAACAGGTCGGCCGGCTCGGCCGCGCCCTGCGCGCCTTCGCCGGCGGACCGGTTCCGTTCCGCTCCTTCGCGACGCCGGCGGCGGCGGCGGCCCGGGTGCGGGAGAACAACCCGCGCCTCTCCGCCGAGGGCGCCCGCCGCTTCACCGAGCCGATCCTGCGCCGGCGCGCCGACGGCCGTTGGGAGTTCCCCTTCGACCCGCGCCTGCGCGGCCCCAGCCCCTTCCGTCACTCGGAGGAGTTCTGGCTCGAGGTCTGCCGGCGGGTGACGGCGCCGGTCGAGGTGCTGGCCGGGGAGCACGGCCTACTGCCGGCCTTCCCGGCCGCCGCCGGACGCCTGGCGGCCCTGCCGCGGGCGCGGCTGCGGACGGTCCCGGGCGCCGGCCACGCCCTCCACCTCGATCATCCGGACGAAATCGCCGCCGCCCTCGGCCGGCTGCTCACTTCACCTGCAACAACGGCGTGAAGTAGCGGTAGTAGACCTCGAGGCTCAGCACGCACATCGCCGTGGTATAGCTCCGGTCGTGATCGTCGTCGCCGGCATAGCGGGCGTAGAGCGAGATCGGCCGCCAGGACCCGTCTTCCTCCTGCGCTTCGAGGAGAGTGGTCTTCATCCGTTCGTTCCAGCGCTCCCAGTCGTCGCCGCCGATCCGGAAGCTGGCCAGCGAGCCGTAGTACCAGAAGTAGAGGTTGCCGGTGGCGCGGGAGACGAAGGCGTCCTCGCTCTCGAAGCGGTAGCCCGACGGCGCCCGCTCGCGCAGGAAGGCCCGCGCCCGCGCGTACCAGGGATCCTCGAGATCCTCGCCCAGCAGCGAGGCGGCGAACAGACCGGCCGGGGTCGAGGCGGGCAAGGTCGGATAGGCCGACTCCAGGCGCGAAGGATCGTGGCTGTAGCGGAACCAGCCGCGCCGCGGATCGACCGAGTTCCGCAGGTAGCGACGGGCGGCGGCGAAGGCCCGGTCCGGCACCTCGAGGCCGCCGAGGCGGGCGGACTCGAGCGCCATCACCTGCCAGGAGGTGACCGAGACCCGAGGCCAGGTATCGTTCTGCCAGACCGCTCCGTCCGGGTAGTAGTAGCCCCAGCCGCCGTCCCGCTCGGGGCTTCGGGACTTGATCTGGTGGCGGAGGATCCAGGCGACCGCCCGCTCCAACGGCGACCGCAGCCGCGGGTCGCGGGTCAGGGCGTAGCACTCAGCCAGGGCGTAGGTGGAGACGCCGTGGCTGTAGGCGTTCGAGTCGCCGAAGTGACCGGTGGCCGGGTCCTGCACCGCGAGCAGGAAGTCGACCGCGCGGGCGGCGACCGGGGCGTACTCGGTCCCGGCCCCCGGGGTGTGGCCGGCGCCGAGGAAGGCGAGCAGACACAGCGCGGTCTTGCCGATCGCGACGTGCCGGTATTTCTCGTGCCGATCGTCCGGGCTGCCCCAGAAGCCCTCCGGCGCCTGCAGGCCGGCGAGGTAGGCCAGACCGGCCGCCACCGCCGCCTCGGTCTCTCGGCTGCCGCCGAACTCCCGCAGCGCCACTTCCTTGTCGGGGCCGAAGCGGTTGCGGTACGGGGTGTGCTCCAAGGCCACGGCCCGGCCGGTGGCGGTGGAGGTCGGCGCCTCGGCGGCGACGGGAGAGAAGGACCGGAAGCCGGGGGCGGGCGGCGGCGCCGGCGGGAGGGTCGCCGCCGCCGACCGCCGCAGCGCCGGCGCGGCGGCCAGCAGCCGGTCCGGACGCGGCGGCGACGACGCCGGCGGCGGCAGGGCGAGCG
>RFGR01000148.1 GCA_003696625.1 Planctomycetota bacterium | reverse complement strand
CGGCGCCGGCCTCCTCGCCCAGCTCGACCAGGGTCTCGATCTCCTCGAGGGTGGCGGCGGCCTCGTCACAGGGATCGACCACCGCCCGAGCCACCTTCAGCTCGGCCACCACCTTCTGGGCCGACTCCTGGTCGTCCCAGAAACCGCCCTCGGCCA
The DNA here is from genome assembly GCA_003696625.1 of Planctomycetota bacterium. Taxonomy (GTDB): domain Bacteria; phylum Planctomycetota; class UBA1135; order UBA1135; family UBA1135; genus J029. The sequence continues at coordinate 9,209 of RFGR01000148.1, read as the reverse complement.
TCTTGGCCTCGAGTTCCTCGCGTTGCCTTTTGCGGGTCAGGTAGTCAAAGACTGTCCCGGATCTGGTTCAGGCGGCGGCCCAGTTCAGCGGCGCGGTCGAGGTATTCCTTCATCGTGACGGGGGGATCCGGGGACTCCGGGAAGGTTAGTCTAGCCCGGCGGCCCGGCCGCCCCTCCCCCGGATGCGAGTCCCCACCCCGCTCCCGGTCGCCTTCGCCCGGCCCGACGCGCTGCCCGCCCCCGGATCGCTGCGCGGCCGGGTCGCGGTGCTCGACCTGGCCCTCGACGGCGCCGATCCCGGCCGGTCGCTGGCCTGGGCCGCGGCCCTCGGCGACCGCCTCGCCGCCTGGGTGGACCACCACGAGCAACCGGCCTGGGCCTGCGTGGCCGGCGACTCCCGCTTCGTGTTCCGGCCGCGGGACGAGGCGCCCGCCTGCCCGCCGCTGGTCACCGCCGAACGGGTCGCCCGCCTCGGGCCCGCCGATACGATCGTCGCCCACGGCGACCTGGACGGCGTGCTGGCCGCGGCCAAGTGGATGATCCTCCAGGCGGGGCGGCCCGTCCCCGCCTGGCTCGACCCCGACAGCATCGCCGCCGACTCGCGCCGGGGCCGGCCCGGACCGCGCGGGGCCCGCCTCGACGCCGCCCTCCGGTCCGGCCGCCGCGGGGATCGGCTGCGCTGGCTGGTTCTCGAGTCGGTCTGGGCCGAGGCCTGGGGCGCGCCGGAGCCGCCCGGCCTGGCCGCCGAGCTGGACGCCGCCGCCGCCGACCACGCCCGCTTGGCCGACCGGGCGCGGGAGCTGGCCGCGGCGGCCCGACCGCTCGTCGCCGTCCCCGAGGACGCGGTCGTGGTCGATCTTCGCCGGATCCGCGAACCGGTCGATCTCACTTCGCTGCTGCTCGAGCTGCAGGCCCGGCACGACTGGGCGATCGTGATCGCCCGCGGCCGCGGCGGCGGCCGCAAGATCGTCGTCGGCACCGACCCGGAACGAAGCGGCCTCGACCTGCGCCGAGAACTCGGCGTCGCCGGCTACGCGCCGTTCCGGGTCCGGGCCTCGGCCGAGGCGCTCACCGCCCGCCTCCCCGACCCGGCCCTCGGCCGGGCCCTGGCCGTCGAGGGCTGAGGGCCGCCCGGCCTCAGTGGCCGCCGCCCGGCGCCGGCAGCGAGTCCGGGTCCACCCCGCGCGCGACCGACAACCTCTCCACGAGCTGCTCGGTGAAGCGGTCCAGCTCCTCCTGCTCCCGGCGCAGGCTGTCGCGCACCGCCCGCACCGCGGCCTCGACCGAGCCGATCAGGACCGACATCTGCTCGGCCACCTCCGCCAGGTCGGCCCGGGCCGAGCAGGGCCCCGACCGCTCCGGCGCGTCCCGCAGGTACTCGGCCGCCCGGGCCAAGGTCCGCAAGGACCGCAAGGCCGCCTCCAGGCCCTGGATTTCGTCTTCCATTTCGTCCAGCATTTCGTCCTCCTCGTTCGGGAAAAGGGAACGGCGCGCCCCCCACGGGCGCGCCCACCCTGTAGTGTCATCAGGAGGCCTTTCCGGCAGGAAAAATTTCGGATTATTCGGGACAGCCCCGGTCGGCCAGGGCCTGGTTCAGGGCGTGGTAGAGGGCGGTGTTCGTGGCCAGGGTGAGCGGCAGCAGGTGCTCGCGGGTGTCCCGCAGATAACTCTCCCGGCGCTCCGGCGGCAGCGCCTCACCCAAGGTCAGGATGTTGTCGAGCCGGTCGGCGGTGCGCAGGATCTGGGGATCCCGCCCCTCCCAGGCCAGGGCCTGGAAGTGGGCGACGTCCCGAGCGCTCTTGTCCCCGTCCGCCGGCGGGGCGACGGTCACCGCCCGCACCAGGTCGGCCACCTTGGAGCCGAACTCCCCCATCAGGTCGTCGGGCTGAAGATCGCTCTCCTCGGCGACGTCGTGGAGCACCGCCGCGCAAAGGAGGTTGGGATCCTTGATGCCGCCGACCTCGAGCAGGAGCAGGGCGGTCCGCAAAGGATGGCCGATGAAGGGGGTTCCGTCCTTGCGGGTCTGGCCGGCGTGCTTCTCCTTGGCCAGAGCCACCGCCCGGCTCAGCGGCGGCCAGGAGTCCGGTCCGGCCTGGCTCAGCAGGCGTTCCTCGAGCTGTTCGGGATCCAGGGTGTGGAGGTCTTCCATGAGAGGCGGAGGGTCGGGCCGGGGCTCAGGAGCGGCGGACGAGCAGCGCCGATCCGTCCGACCGGCCTTCGATCAGGACGTGGCAGAGGTCGAGGAACAGGCCGACCTCGGCCACGCCGGGAATCTGGCAGAGGGCGGCGTGCAGCGCCTCCGGCCGCTCGATCCCCTGCGGGAACTTGCAGTCCAGGATGTAGTTGCCGTTGTCGGTGAGGAAAGGGCTGCCGTCCTCGCAGGTGCGCAGGAAGGGTTGGCAGCCACCGGCCTCGGCGACCAGGGCGCGGGTGGCGGTGTGGCCGAAGGGCAAAATCTCCACCGGAAGAAGAAAGGAGGTCGCAAGCCGCTCGACCCGCTTCCCCTCGCCGACGATGATCACCACCTCCCGAGCCGCCTGGGCCACGATCTTCTCGCGCAGTAGGGCGCCGCCGCCGCCCTTCACCAGCCGGAATTCCGGATCCACCTCGTCGGCGCCGTCCACCGCCAGGTCCAGATGCGGATCGGTCTCCAGGTCGGTCAGCTCCAGGCCCAGCTCGCGGGCCTGCGCGGCGGTCGCCTCGCTGCTCGGAACTCCTTTTACAGTAAGACCTTCGGCGCGCACGCGGAGGGCCAGGGCGGACAGGAAACAGGCCACGGTGGAGCCCGTGCCCAGCCCCAGCACCATGCCGTCTTGGACCAGGGTGGCGGCCTTGTTGCCGGCCGCCTGCTTCGAGGACATCGCGGTCTGCATCGCCCGACATCCTATCTTTTTCCGGGAAAAGACCCTAGCGAGCCGATCGAGGGTAGACTATTCGAGAGCGAACCTGATACTCAGTCTCAGTAATGACCCGCCGCACCCTCGCCGACCTCTCCCGCCACGAGCGGGCCACGGTCCTGACCGTCCAGGAAGACGGCCCGGCGGCGGAGCGCCTGCGCGAACTGGGCCTCTGCCCGGGAACCGAGGTCGTGCTCGATCGCCAGGCGCCGTTCGGCGGCCCGATGGTCTTCCGGCTGCGCGGTTACCGCCTGTGCCTGCGCCCGAGCGAGGCGCGCCGGGTGGCCGTGGCCGAGTCCGCCGACTGATTCCAGGTCGATGGCTCCGCCGGATCGGCCGCGGCTGCGCGTGGCGCTGCTCGGCAGTCCGAACTCCGGCAAGACCACCCTCTTCAACGCCCTGACCGGGCTGCGGGCGAAGACCGGCAACTACCCCGGCGTCACCGTGGACCGGCGCCAGGGGATCGCCGCCACCGCCGGCGGCCCGGTCGAGGTCATCGACCTGCCCGGCACCTACAGCCTGCAGGCGATCTCCGAAGACGAGGCGGTCTCGGTCCGGATGCTGCGCGGCGAGATCGCCGGCGAGGAACGCCCCGACGGCGTGGTCGTGGTCGCCGACGCGACCACCCTGCAGCGCTCGCTGCCGCTCCTGGCCGAGGCCCTGGCCTTCGATCTGCCCACCTGCCTGGTCCTGACGATGGTGGACGAACTCAAGGCCCGCGGCGGCGAGATCGACCTCTTCGCGCTCCAGCGCGAACTCGGCGTCAAGGTGCTCGGCGTGGTCGGCCACAAGGGCCTCGGCGTGGCCGACCTGCGCGATCTGCTCGCCGACCCGGCCGCCTGGCCGCGGCCGGCCGCGCCGCCGCCGGCCGAGACCCAGGCCCGCTTCGAGTGGGCCGATCGCATCCTGGCCGCCGCCACCCGCGCCCAACCCGAGGACAGCGCCCTGACCCGCCGGCTGGACTCGATCCTGCTCCACCCGGTCGGCGGCGGCCTGGTCTTCCTGGCCTTCGTCGCCCTCTTCTTCCAGTCGATCTTCTCTTGGGCGGCGCCGGCGATGGATCTGCTCGACGGCGCCGTCGGCGCCCTCGCCGACTGGCTCGCCGGCGTCCTGCCGCCGGGCTGGGCCGCCTCCCTGCTCGCCGACGGGGTCGTCCGCGGCGTCGGCGCGGTGCTGGTCTTCCTGCCCCAGATCGCGCTGCTGTTCGCGCTGATCTTCTTCTTCGAGGCCTGCGGCTACATGGCCCGGGCGGCCTTCCTGATGGATCGATTGATGGGTTGGGTCGGGCTCGAGGGCCGCTGCTTCATCGCCCTGCTCTCGAGCTACGCCTGCGCCGTGCCCGGCATCCTGGCCACCCGCACGATTCCGTCGCCGCGGGACCGGCTGGCGACGATCCTGGTCGCGCCGCTCGCCACCTGCTCGGCCCGGCTGCCGGTGTACGCGCTGCTGATCACCGCCTTCGTGCCGGCCGAACCGCTGTTCGGGCCCTTCGACCTGCGCGGCGCGGTGCTGTTCGGGCTCTACCTGCTCGGCGCCGCCTCGGCCCTGGCCTTCGCCGCTCTGTTCAAGCGGGGACTCCTGCGCGGCGCCGCCCTGCCCTTCTACCTCGAACTCCCCCCCTATCGCTTCCCGTCGCTCAAGGCGGTGCTGATCCAGGTCTGGCTGCGGGTGTGGATGTTCCTGCGCCGGGCCGGCACGATCATCCTGCTGGCCTCGGTCGCCCTGTGGGCCCTGCTTCACTTCCCGGCCGCCGCGCCGGCGGCCGGCGCCGGCCCGGCCGAGGCCGCCCGGACGCAGATCGAGCAGAGCTGGGCGGCCGGGATCGGCCGCGCGCTGGAGCCGGCCCTGGCGCCGATGGGCTGGGACTGGCGGATCGGCGTCGGCCTGGTCGGCTCGATCGCCGCCCGCGAGGTGATCGTCACGACCATGGCCCAGGTCTACGCCTGGGAGGACCCGGCCGCCGGCGACGCGAACCAAGACGCCGACGGTTTCGCCGCCTTCCTGCGCCGCCCGGACCCGGTGACCGGCGAGCCGCCGCTGACCCGCGCCTCCGCGATCGCGCTGCTCGTCTTCTTCGTTTACGCGCTGCAGTGCATCAGCACGATCGCGGTGATCCGGCGCGAGGCCGGCTCCTGGCGCTGGGCGCTGTTCGCGGTCGCCTACCAGACCGGCTTCGCCTGGCTGGCCGCCTTCCTGACCTTCCGGCTGCTGGCCTGAGACCGCGGTCGGGGCTCAGATGTCGAGGTTCGAGACCTCGAGCGCGTGCTCCTCGATGTAGCGCCGGCGCGGCTCGGTCTCGTCGCCCATCAGCATGCTGAAGATCCGGTCGGCTTCGAAGGCGTCCTCGAGCACGATCCGCTTCAGACTGCGCCGGGCGGGATCCATGGTCGATTCCCAGAGCTGCTCCGGATTCATCTCGCCGAGGCCCTTGTAGCGCTGGACCTCGATGTTCTTCTGGCCCAACTCGCGCAGGGCCGCGAGCAGTTCGAGCGGGCCGGCGACGCGGCGCTCCTCCTTGCCGTGCCGGGCGACCAGACCGCCGTTCCAGGCCTCGGCGCCGGCGGGCAGGCCGGCGGCGGCCGCCGCCGTCAGGGCGGCCTGGACCTCCTCGCGCTCGTGGAAGGTGAAGACGAGGTGGTCGGCCTCCTCCCGCGGCACCGCCGAATCCGGGCCGTCCCAGACCCGGGCGCCGCCGAGGCCGGCGAGGTATTCGTCCCGCTCGGCCTCGCTCCAGAACCAGCGGCCCTCGCCGCCGCCGGCCGGCACGACCAGACAAACCGGCAGACCGCGCTCCCCGGCGGCGGCGATCCAGTCGCGGGCGTCGACGCCGCGGCGGCCGCCGCGGAAGGCGGCCAGGCAGCCCTCGAGCCGCTCGAGGGCCGCTACCGCCCGCTCCAGCTCGGCGCCGGCCAGGGTCCGTTCGCCGTCCGGAGTCGGCACCGCCACCTCGGCGCCGTCGATCGCCGCCGCCAGCAGGGCGCGGCGCAGCGACTCCTCGTCCTGGATGTACCGGCCGTGCTTGGCGCTCTTCTTCTTCAGCAGGTAGAGCGGCGGCTGGGCCACATAGACCCGCCCGGCCTCGATCAGCTCCCGCATCTGCCGGAACAGGAAGGTGAGGATCAGGGTGCGGATGTGGCTGCCGTCCACGTCCGCGTCGGTCATGATGATGATCTTGCCGTAGCGGGCCTTGTCGGGATCGAAGTCCTCCCCGACCCCGGCGCCGATGGCCTGGATCATCGTCTGCAGCTCCTGGTTGGCCAGAACCCGGTTGGCGGTGTTCTTCTCGACGTTCAGGATCTTGCCCTTCAGCGGCAGGATGGCCTGGAAGCGGCGGTCGCGGCCGGTCTTGGCCGAACCGCCGGCCGAGTCGCCCTCGACGATGAAGAGTTCGGTCTCGTCCCGGTTGCGGGACTGACAGTCGGCCAGCTTGCCGGGCAACGAGCCGCTCGACAGCGCCCCTTTGCGCCGAACCAGGTCGCGCTGCTTGCGCGCCGCCTCGCGCGCGTCCCGGGCCAGCAGCGCCTTGCGCAGGATCGCCCGCGCCGCCTCCGGGTGCGAGTCGAGGTACTCGCCGAGGCACTCGTTGGTCACCGACTCGACGATCGAGGCCGCTTCGCGCGAACCGAGCTTGCCCTTGGTTTGGCCCTCGAACTGCGGGTCCGGGATCTTGATCGAGACCACCGCGTAGAGCCCGGCTTTGTAGTCGTCGCCGGTCGGCGCCTCGCCCTTCTTGAGCAGGTCGGATTGCTTGAGCCAGGCGTTCAGCGTCCGAGTCAGGCCGGCGCGGAAGCCGGACAGGTGGGTGCCGCCGTCGGCGGTGCGGATGTTGTTGGCGAAGGAGAAGACCCCCTCGTGCCAGTCGTTGGTGTAGCGCAGGGCGATCTCGACCCCGTAGCTCTTGCCGGCGTGCTCGACCTCGCGCTCGAAGCGGACCACCTCGGTGATCGCCTCCTTGCCCTCGGTGAGGTCCTGGATGTAGGCGACCAGGCCCTCGGGGTAGTGGAAGGTCTCCTGCTTGCCGCTGCGCGCGTCCTCGAGCACGATGCGCAGCCCGGTGCTGCCCATCAGGTAGGCCATCTCGCGCAGGCGGTTGCGGACGACGTCCCAGTCGAAGCCGTCGTGCTGGAAGATCTCCCGATCCGGACGAAAGCTGACCCGGGTGCCGCGCCGCTCGGTCTTGCCGGTGACCCGCAGCGGCGAGGTGGTGTTGCCGCGGGAGAAGGCGATGTGGTGGACTTGGCCGTTCTGGAAGACCTCGACCTCGGTCCACTCCGACAAGGCGTTGACCACCGAGATGCCGACGCCGTGCAGACCGCCGGAGACGGCGTAGGCCTTGCCGTCGAACTTGCCGCCGGCGTGCAGCTTGGTCATCACCAGCTCGACCGCCGGCATCCCCTCCTCGGGGTGGATGCCGACCGGGATGCCGCGGCCGTTGTCGGTCACCGTGGCCGAGCCGTCCTCGTTCAGGATCACGTGAACCTGATCGCAGTAGCCGGCCAGGGCTTCGTCGACCGAGTTGTCGACGATCTCCCACAGCAGGTGATGGAAACCGGCGAAGTCGGTGTCGCCGATGTACATCGCCGGCCGTTTCCGCACCCCCTCCAGATCCTTGAGGTACTGGATGGACTGCGAGTCGTAGGTCGGTTCTTGCTTGTCGCTCATGACGGAACGGCGGTCAGGCGCGGCGGAAGTCCACCTGTCGGACCAGGGCCTGCGGGCCGCTGCCGGCGGCCAGCCGGCGGTTGAGCAGGGCCAGGAACTCGCCGGCCCGGAAGCAGCGCAGCTCGTGCATCAAGGGCGCCGAGTCCACCGCCACGATCAACCGACCGGCGCGGAAGGAGACGGGCCGGGCCCGGGCGGCGACCTCCGGCGGCACGATCTCGCGCCAGGCCGAGAAGACGGCGGCGTGCTCGCTGCGGCGACCGATGCCGCGGCTCTGCATCACCCGGCCGAGGTACTCGCGCAGGAGGGTCGGCTGGCTGCGGCGGGGCGGCTGCTCCATGCGCCGCCGCCTCAGGCGAAGGTGGACAGCGGCATGACGACGTACTCGTAGTCCTCGCCCAGGACCATCTTCGCCGGCCGGGTCGGTTCCTCCATCTGCAGCTCGACCTGTTCGGCGTGGGCGGCGCGGAGGCCGTCGAGCAGATAGACCGGATTGAAGGCCGCGGTCAGGCCGCTGCCGGTGTAGTCCACCTCGATCTTCGAGGCGGCGCGGCCACGCCCTTCATGCTCGGCCGAGATCTCCATCGCGTCCGGCGAGACCGCGATCCGGACCACCGCGGCGGCGTCCTGGGTGAGGTGGCTGGCCAGCTTCAGCTTGCGGCTCATCGCCTCGCGATGGGCGCGCACGACGTGCTTGCCGCCCTGCGGGATGACGTTGCCGTAGTTCGGAAACTCGCCCTCGAGGACGCGGCCGAAGCTCTCGAGGTTGCCGATTCGGAAACCGACCCGGTTGTTCAGGAAGAAGACCTCGATCAGGTCGGCCGGTTCGTCCTGGCCGAAGCGGACGATCTGGTCCAGCATCTTCGGCAGCAGCACCGCCCGCCGCCGACCCTCGCCGCGGACCGCCGAGCGCCGGATCACCGCCAGCCGGCGGCCGTCGGTGCCGACCATGGTCGCCTCGCCGTCCTGGACCTCGAACAGCACGCCCTCGGTGGCGAAGCGGGTCTCGTGCACCCGCGAGGTGGCGAAGCGGGTGCTGTTCACCATCTGCATGAAGACGTCCTTCTCCAGGGTGACGTCGGCCTCGCCGGCGAGCGCCGGCACCTCCGGGAAGCGCTCCGGTTCCAGCGCGCCCTGGCTGCTGTTCTCCATCGAGACCAGGAAGCAGTGGTCCTCGCCGCCGTGGATCTCGAACTGCCCCTTGTCGGTCAGGGCGAGCGAGACGGCGTCGGCCTCGATGTCGCGGAAGACGTCCACCAGCTCGCGGCCGGGCACGAGGGCCCAGCCCGGCTCCTCGATCTGGACCTGGTCGAGCCGGTAACGGACGGCGATGTCGAGATCGCTGGCGACGACGATCAGGTGGTCGTTGACGGCCTCGACCAACACCCCGCCGAGTTCTGGCCGGCTGGGTTTGCGGTCGATGGCCATCTCCACGCGCTGGAGGGCGTCGCGGAAGGCGGTGCGGTCGATCAGGAACTTCATCGCGGGTTGCGGTTCTTCTGAGAGGAGAAAAGAAGAATTGCCGCCATCACAGTATAGGCCGGCCCAGGCTGTGGAGAAAGACCGGCCGTGGCGCGCAACTCTCTTTTCTGTAGTGAGTTGGGTTGATCGTCAAGGAGCCGCCGACTGGGGGGAAGCGGGGATTCTCCG